>NZ_UPHQ01000004.1 GCF_900566055.1 Mycobacterium innocens | reverse complement strand
GGCCCACCGTTGGCGCCCACGGCGATCGCACCCACGCCGCCCGGCCCCCCGGCGCCTCCGTTGCCGAACAGCCACCCGCCGCTGCCGCCTGCCCCGCCCGCTTTGCCGGCCACCGAGGCGACCGTGCCCGGACCGCCGGCTCCTCCTGCCCCGCCGTTACCGATCAGTCCGGCCGACCCTCCATTGCCGCCGAGCTGACCCGGTCCGCCGGAGCCGCCGTTGCCGCCGTTGCCGTAAAGCAGGCCACCCGGCCCGCCGTCCTGCCCGGTGTTGGGTAGACCGTTGGTGCCATTGCCGATCAGCGGGCGGCCCAGCATGGCCTGAGCGGGCGCATTGACCGCGTTGAGCACGTTTCGCTCCAGGGTCTGCATGGCCTGAAGCGGCAACACGTTGGCTGCTTCGGCCGCCGCGTAGGAGGCCGCACCCGCGCCGAGCGCGCGAACGAATTGGTCGTGGAAAGCGACCGCCTGGGCGCTCAACGCCTGATACGCCTGCGCGTGCGCATCGAACAGCGCGGCGATGACTGCCGACACCTCGTCGGCCCCGGCGGCCAACACACCCGTGGTCGGGATGGCGGCGGCGGCGTTGGCCGAGCTGATCGCCGCGCGGATGCCCGCGAGATCCGTCGCAGCTGCCGCAACCATTTCCGGAGACGCGATCACAAATGCCATCGGTATCTTCTCCTGTCGAGGCCCCGCCGAGGACGTCGGAAGGAATTAAGCCTAACGAGGATTTGGTGGCCCGCATGCGGGAATGTTCCCGTTCGAACCGAGGTGGATCTGCACTGCGCTACACAGACGCCTTGTCCGCCAGCCATTCCCGTGCACCCGCGGTGAGCCGGCACGGCCGAGCTCTGGATGTGCGGCCCACCGGCACCCGGCCAGGTCCCGACGTCGCGCCAACACTGCGGGTGTTCCCTGGTGCACTGAATTGGCTTACTGTGTGTTGCGTGGAGTCACACGGAACCCCTGAATTGGTGGCCGTCGAAAATTTGCACTCTGGTGACCCGATCACCGATATCAACGGTGGGGGTCAAAGGTACATAGTTCTCGAATCCAAGGCCGTCGGTGATGGCTGCGTGGTTCTCGAACTCGAGTCCAGGGTCGACCATCGACTGCAGGTCATCGAGAAGTCATTCCCCACCGGCTATCACGTTGGCCGGGCGAACCACCGCATTCTGTAGAGGCGAATTCCGTCGCCCGAATACCCGACCCGCGTGGCCCTTTCGGCGGCTACCGGTTGACTCAGGTATTCCGCGGCGGCCTGATGTCGTTGGGATCGTCGGGGTCCGGCTCACCGAACCAGCGCGACGGCTCGTCCCGGCCGTATCCGTCATGCCGCCGGTGCCCGTGTGGTTCACCGGCCGAGACGCCGTGCTGCGCTTTCTTGCCGTCCGCGCTTACACCAGGGCCGGCGACCTCGCCATGGTCCCGACGGCCGCCAACGGGCAACCCGCGGCTGCGGAGTACCGACGCGGTGACGATAACGTGATGCGGGCTCATTCCGTGCATGTCCTGACCCCGGGTGCCACCGGGATCGCTGCGATGACCGTCTTTCTCGATCCGAGCCTGTTTAGCTCATTCGGTTTGCCGTCAACTCGGTAGCCGCGCCTACCGCACGCCGGGTAGACAGGTCGTCGACACGCCGCGAGTATTAGGGCGCGGTAAGCCGCGCTAGGCCGCGGTAAGCATTGAGAGGTGACGGAATGAAGGTGCCGGGTGTGGCCGACGTCGTCGGCGGGATCACCGGAGGGGCCACCCAGGCCTTGCGGGCCGGGGTGAGTGGTGTGGCCGGCGCTGTGGGCGCGGTGGAGATGCTGGCCAGCCCGGTGCTGGAGCTGATCGTCCCGGTGGTGGAGGCCGCGGCTCAGTCGACCGGACATGCGCTCGGCATGACGAATTCCGCTACCGAACGGGCCCGGCGCCTCGCGCCGCCGATGCGTTGGCACAGTGGGCGTCGAGTTCACCTGGACCTCGATCCATTGCTGCCGTTTCCCCGATGGCACGAGCATGCGGCGGTGCTCGAGGAGCCGGTTCGCCGGATTCCGGGAGTCGCCGAGGCCCATGTGGAAGGCGCGTTGGGCCGTTTGGTGCTCGAAATCGCGGCCGATGCCGACAGCGACGCCGTCGTGGACGAGGTGCGCGAAACGGTGTGTGCCGTCGCCGCGGACCTCACCTCCACGGTGTCGGCACCGCGGACCGCGCCCTTCGCCGACCCGGGCAACCCGCTGGCCATTCTGGTGCCGTTGACCGCGGCGGCGATGGACGTGGTAGCCCTCGGCGCGTCGGTGACCGGCTGGTTCACCCGGCTGCCCGTCGCGCCGCGAAGTGCGCGCGCGGCGGCCGCGCTGATGAACAACCAACCTCGGGTGGTGGCGGTGCTGGAGTCGCGGCTGGGCAGGGTCGGCACCGACCTTGCGCTGAGCGCCTCGACAGCCGTGGCGTCCGGGTTGAGCCAATCGGTCGGCACCCCGCTGCTCAACCTGGCCCAGCGCGGCCTGCAGCTGTCCGAGGCGGCGGCGCATCGGCAACGATGGCGTGTCCGCGAGCCCGAGCTCGCCTCACCCGGCCGGCCCCAGGCGCCGGTGGTCCCGGTCATCTCGTCGGCGGGTCCCGATTCGCACGCGCCCCGGCACAACTGGGCAGCCACGGCCGCGGGCGACGCCTCGCACATCGTTGTCGACGGGGCGATCGATGCCGCGATCGACACCGCCAAGGGCTCGATGGCCGGGCCGGTCGAAACCTACGTGGACCAAGCCGCCAACGGCTCGGCGGTGGCAGCGGTGGGCGCGCTACTGGCCGGCGGCGGACCCGCCGAGGCCGGCGAGGCCATCCTGGCGGGAGTGCCGAAGGCGGCCCACCTGGGTCGGCAGGCGTTCGCCGCGATCCTGGGTCGCGGCTTGGCCAACTCCGGGCAACTGATCCTCGACCCGGGCGCGCTGCGGCGGCTCGATCGAGTGAAAGTGGTTGTCATCGACGGCGCCGCGCTGCGCGGCGATCACCGTGCCGTCTTGCGGGCGCGCGGCGACGAGCCCGGCTGGGATGACGACCGCGTCTACGAGGTTGCCGACGCGCTGCTGCACGGCGAGGAGGCACCCGAGCCCGACCCCGACGAATTGCCCGCGACCGGCGCACGGTTGAAATGGGTTCGGGCGCAAGGGCCGTCGGCGGCTCCGGCGCAGGGCCTGGAACGTGCCGACCTGATTGTCGACGGCGAGACGGTGGGCAGCGTCGACATCGGATGGGAGGTCGACCCCTACGCGATCGCGTTGCTGCAGACCGCACACCGAACCGGAGCACGGGTGGTCTTGCGCCATGTCGCCGGCACCGAGGATCTGGCCGCCAGTGTCGGCGCGACGCATCCGCCCGGCACGCCGCTGCTGAGGTTGGTGCGCGAACTGCGGGCGGATCGCGGCCCGGTGCTGCTGATCACCGCATTGCACCGCGACTTCGCCTCCACCGATACGTTGGCCGCGCTCGCCATCGCCGACGTCGGGTTGGCCCTCGATGATCCCCGCGCGGCCACACCGTGGACGGCGGACATCATCACCGGCACCGATCTCGCCGCCGCCGTGCGAATCCTGTCGGCGCTGCCGGTGGCGCGGTCGGCCAGTGAATCCGCAGTGCGCCTCGCTCAGGGCGGCACCACCCTGGCCGGCCTGCTGCTGGTCACCGGTGATCCGCGGCGGACCACCAATCCGCTCTCGTTGCGACGCTGGTTCAACCCGGTCAATGCCGCTGCCGCAACCGCTTTGGTGTCGGGCGCGCTCTCGGCCGGCAAGGTGCTGCGGCTGCCCGATCCCACCCCGCAACCGTTGACCGCCTGGCACGCCCTGGACCCCGAGATCGTCTATGCGCGGCTGGCCGGCGGATCCCGGCCGTTGGCGGCCGAGCCTGGAACCCCGGAATGGCGGCGCCGTCTCGACGACCTGTCCTACACCCCGGTGCTGGCGCCGCTGCGCAAACCGGCGAGGAACCTGGTGAAGCTGGCGGCTGCCACCCGGCACGAGCTCGCCGATCCGCTGACTCCGATCCTGGCCGTCGGCGCGGCGGCCTCGGCAATCGTCGGCAGCAACGTCGATGCGCTGCTGGTCGCGGGCGTGATGACGATCAACGCGATCACCGGTGGGGCGCAACGGCTGCGGGCCGAGGCCGCGGCCGCCGAGCTGTTCGCCGAGCAGGACCAGTTGGTGCGCCGCGTGGTGGTCCCGGCGGTCGCGACGACTCGGCGCCGGCTGGAGGCGGCCCGTACCGCGACCCGGACGGCCACGGTGTCGGCGAAATCGCTGCGCACCGGCGATGTCATCGACCTGGCCGCACCCGAGGTGGTACCGGCGGACGCCCGGGTGTTGGTAGCCGAGGACCTGGAGGTCGACGAATCCCTGCTCACCGGTGAGTCGTTGCCGGTCGGTAAGCAAGTGGATCCCGTCGCCGTCAACGACGACGACCGGGCCAGCATGCTGTTCGAGGGCAGCACCATCGTGGCCGGGCACGCCCGGGCCATCGTGGTGGCCACCGGCGTCGGTACCGCGGCGCACCGCGCCATCTCGGCGGTCGCCGACGTCGAAACCTCGGCCGGGGTACAGGCCCGGCTGCGGGAGCTGACCAGTAAGGTCCTGCCGCTGACGCTTGCCGGCGGTGCCGCGGTGACCGGCTTGGCGCTACTGCGGCGCGCTTCACTGCGTCAGGCGGTCGCCGACGGCGTCGCGATCGCGGTCGCCGCCGTGCCCGAGGGCTTGCCGTTGGTCGCCACCCTGTCGCAGCTGGCCGCCGCGCAGCGGCTGACCGCGCGCGGCGCGCTGGTGCGCGCCCCCCGCACCATCGAAGCGCTGGGCCGCGTCGACACCGTCTGCTTCGACAAGACCGGCACCCTGACCGAGAACCGGCTGCGGGTGGTGTGCGCCATTGCGGGTTCGGCCACGCCACAACAGTCGTTCCCCGACACCTCCGACCCGCGCTCGGCGGCGGTGCTGCGGGCCGCCGCGCGCGCGTCCACCCAGCCCCACGACGGGCAAGGACACGCCCACGCCACCGACGAGGCGATCCTGGTTGCGGCGAATTCCCTTGACGGTCAGGGTGATTCGGAATGGACTTTGGTGGCCGAGGTGCCGTTCGAATCCAGTCGCGGCTACGCGGCGGCCATCGGCAAGACGGCCGACGACGACGCCCAGCCGGTGCTCATGCTCAAGGGCGCCCCGGAGACGATTTTGCCGCGCTGCCGGTTCGCCGACCCGGACGCCGACCTCGAGCATGCCGAGTCGCTGGTGCACAGTCTCGCCGAGCAGGGCTTGCGGGTGCTCGCAGTCGCCCGGCGCCCCTGGGAGCACGACACCCTCGACGACGACGACACCGACGCCGACGCCGTCGATGCCGCCGCCCACGATCTTGAACTGCTGGGCTATGTCGGCCTCGCCGACACCGCGCGCCCCTCGGCGCGGCCGTTGATCGAAGCACTGCTGGACGCCGAACGCCACGTGGTGCTGATCACCGGCGACCATCCGGTCACCGCGCGGGCGATCGCCCGCCAGCTGGGCCTGCCGCCGGACGTGCGGGTGGTGACCGGAGCCGAACTGGCCAATCTCGACGAGGACGGCTGCGCCAAAATCGCCGCCGACGTACCGGTATTCGCCCGGGTCAGCCCGGAGCAAAAGGTCCAGATCGTCGCCGCTCTGCAGCGTTGCGGGCGGGTGACCGCGATGGTCGGCGACGGCGCCAACGATGCCGCCGCCATCCGGATGGCCGACGTGGGTATCGGGGTGAGCGGTCGCGGTTCGTCGGCCGCCCGCGGTGCGGCCGACATCGTCTTGACCGACGACGATCTCAGCGCGCTGCTCGACGCGCTGGTCGAGGGCCGCAGCATGTGGGCGGGGGTGCGCGACGCGGTCACCATCCTGGTCGGCGGCAACGTGGGTGAGGTGCTGTTCACCATCATCGGGACCGCGTTCGGGGCCGGCCGCGCGCCGGTGGGGACCCGCCAGCTGCTGCTGGTCAACCTGCTCACCGACATGTTCCCGGCCCTTGCCGTGGCCGTCACGTCGCAATATGCCGCACCCGACGAGGCCGAATACGAGTCCGAGGAAGAGGCCGAAGAGGCCCGTCGCAACCACCGGCGGGCGGTGCTGACCGGCCCGACGCCCTCCCTCGACGCGCCGCTGATGCGCCAGATCGTCACCCGCGGCGCGGTCACGGCAGCCGGTGCGACGGCGGCCTGGGCCATCGGCCGCTGGACACCGGGAACCGAACGCCGTACCTCGACAATGGGATTGACCGCGCTGGTGACCACCCAGTTGGCGCAGACCCTACTGACCCGGCGGCACAGCCCCCTGGTCGTGGCGACCGCGCTGGGCAGCGCGGCCGTCTTGGTGGGCATCATCCAAACCCCGGTTGTCAGCCACTTTTTCGGATGCACACCGCTGGGGCCGGTCGCCTGGACGGGTGTGTTCGGCGCCACCGCCGGAGCCACCGTGGTCTCGGTGTTCGCGCCGAAGTGGTTGGCCAACACCATCGGCGTCGCGCAAGACGACGATCAGGAGTGAGATTCGGGGCCGGCGAGGGTCATCAGCTCCTTGCGCAACACCTTGCCGGTCGTATTGCGCGGGATGCGGCTGACGGCGTGAATGTCTCTGGGCTGCTCGAATCGAGAAACCTTGCCCTTCACGTACTCCCGGATCTCCTCCGGGTCGATGTCGCGGTTCGCCCGGGGGACGATGAACGCGGCCAACCGATGACCGAACCGTTCGTCGGGTACACCGATGACCGCGTTCTCGGCGATGTCGGGATGTTGGGCGAGAGCATTTTCCAGGGCACGCGGATAGACATTCTCGCCACCCGAGAGGATCATGTCGTCTTCTCGCCCGACGATGTACAGCCGGCCCGACTCGTCGAGGTAGCCCATGTCGCCGGTACTGGCCATGCCGTCGATGACGACTTTGCCGCCACCGCCGGTATAGCCGTCGGATTTCAGTTCACCACCGACGAAGATGCGTCCGGTGACCCGGGGTCCGACCGGGCGGCCGCTTCGATCGAAGATGCGGACCGGGCAACCGGCGACGGGCCTGCCCACCGTTTCCGGGGCGGCCCGCAACTCGGCCGGTGTGGCCAAGGATCCGATGCCGACCTCGGTGGAGCCGTAGAGGTTGTAGAGGATGTCACCGTAGGTATCCATGAACCGTCGCGCCAGGCCCGGATCGAGCCGGTCCCCGCTGGAGATCACCACCCGCAGGCATGGAACCGGGTTTCGCGCCCGTACCCGCTGGGGCAGATCCAGGATGCGGGCCAGCATGACCGGGACCGCGCTCAACGCATCGGCCCGGTGCAGCGACGCTTGGGCAAGCGCGGCTTCGGCATCGAAGCGTCGCCGGGTCAGCACCGTGCCGCCGAGGCCGATGGTCAGCGTGAGCATGCCGAAGCCCAGCCCGTGAAACATCGGCGTGGCCAAGGCCATCCGCGAGCCGACACGCAGCCGGGTGCGTTCGAGAACGGTCACCCCGACGCCCACGCCCGAGCCCACCTTGGGGGTGCGCGGCACCCCCTTGGGCACGCCCGTCGTACCCGAAGTCAACAGGATGATCCGACCCGACGCGACAACCTCCGGCCGCGCACCACCGCGCATGATGGTGACCGTCTGCGGATCGATTACCGTTGCCGACTCGCCGGTTTCGGCGACTTGGTCGACGAACTCCTTGTCGCACAGGATTATCCGGATTTGGTGGGAATTCTGCGCGGCCGCCAGCGCAGTGCTGCGGAATTCGGTGTTCACCAACACCACGTCGGCGCCCACCAGGCTCGCAGCGAACACCGACGTGACGAAATTGCGGCCGTTGCGGCACATCACGCCCACCGCCTGTCCGGCCCCGGCGCCGGTATCCGAGAGCTCGTGGGCAATCGATTCGGTCATCGACTGCAGCTCGCGGTAACTCAGCGCGCCGTCGTCGTCGATGATCGCGGTCCGGTCCGGCCATCGCGCCGCGGCAACCGCGAGCAGGGTGTACAGATTCATGCCGCCCCGATACAGCTCGCGGGCCAAGCGCAACAGCGCGACCGGGGCAGGCGGACTGAGCAGTCCGGAAAACAGCACCGCCCGAACCGCCGTGCTGACCACGCTGCTGACCATCGTCACCCTTCCGTCCGGGCCGAGCCGGCGAAGAACCGGCGGTGCCACAACCCTGCGGCGCGTTCGGCCGGTCCGGCCAGCAACACCGAGGCAAGTTCGGCGGGCCAGAGCCAGGGTGGCTCGTTGGTTCGGGGCCGCTCGATGATCGCTTTGGCGATGGCGTCGGCGGCCTCATCGGGATACAGGCCGGGAAGTCGCCCGAGAATGGGTGTGGGCTCGATCATCCGGGTGCGCACCAGCGCAAAGTAAACCGTCGTCACATCCACACCGTCGACGTGCAACTCCGGTGAAACGCTGCGCAGCCAGCGATCGAATGCTCCCTTGGAAGCCTGGTAGGCGCCCCATTGCGGGCCGGGCACCACGCGCACCCCGACGCTGGAGACGTTGACGATGTGCCCGCTGCCGGCCTCACGCATCGCCGGCAGCAGTCCCAGCAACAGCCAGATCGGCCCCAGGTAATTGATGTCGATGGTGCGCTGGAAGTCGTGCGGCCGGTCGTACTGGTCGTGCAGCGACCGGCGCAGCGACTTGCCCGCATTGCTCACCACGATGTCCAGCGGACCGTGGTTCTCGTTGATGTGCTTGGTCAGTACGCTGACGGCGGCCTCGTCGGCGAGATCGGCCGGATAGGCGATCGCTGCGCCGCCGCCGGCGTTGATGGCAGCCGCGACATCGTCGAGCCGGTCGGCCGATCGGGCAACGATCAGCACGGTCGCTCCGGCCGCGGCCAGTTTGCGGGCGGTCGCCTCGCCGATACCGTAGGACGCGCCGGTCACCAACACGGTCTTGCCGGAGACGGCGCCGCGCAGTTTGTCGGGATCCGATAGGCGCGCCGGGTTGGCCAGTCTGGTGCCGGCCTGTTCAAGGGCCTGTTCAAAGGCCTGTTCAAAGACCTTGGTGACCGCCTGCGTTGCCAGACTCATCCGACTAGATCTCCCGGTTGCGTTTTCACTATCTTGCCTATTTTGGCAATCTTGGCTCACGACCGCCATCGCGGTGCAAGGGGCTCCCGTCTGCGCGGTTCTACCCCGTCGCGCGGCGGTTGTGCAGCTTGCGCGGGTCGACGCCGCAACGGGCCCACGCGTCGGCTGCCCACGGCGCGTAGACCAACCTCAGCGGTAGCCGGTTGATCAGCGGATTCACCGCCCGGACCAGCGCCGCGAACCGCTGGAATCGGTTCTCCTTCCTGGCATCCCAGTCCAGGTCGCAGACGTCGCGCATTTGCGGCGGCAACGTCCCCACGATGACCAGCCGGGCGTAGGCGTTCAGTGGCGCGGACAAGACCGTCCACATCGTGCCGGGAACCTTGCGTGGACCCGGTATCCCTTTGCGGAGGTAACCGGTGCCGTACCGGACCGTCTGGTGCGGGACGAACCGCTCGAGCATGCCCTCCCAGTAGGTGCAGAATTCGTCGTAGGTCTGCGGCTGGCCGCGATCGCTGACGCCGTAAAGGCGGTACCAGGTCTTGCTTTCCTCGAAGATCTGCTCCTTCTCCGCGCGCGACAACCGCCGGATGAACATGTCCGCCGTGTAGAGGATCTGGTCGACGAAGGTGGCATGGGCCCAGTAGAACAACTCCGGGTTAAGCGCGTGATACCTCGAGCCGTCGCTGATGGTGCCTTTGATCGACTTGTGGAAGTCACGCACCGCGCGGCCCCAGGCGACGGGATCCTCGGAGTACACCGTTTTCATCAGTGGCGGTGCCGTCCGCCTGGCCCGGCCCACGGTGTCGCTGAAAATCACCGAATGATCGAAGACCCCCTGAGCGAGCTGCTCGATGCAGTTTTCGGTGCCCGCGACACGCTGGAAGCCGAAGATTTGGGTGCGGTAGTCGCCGTAGAACTTCCAGATCAGCGAATCCGGGCCCAGCCGCGGCGACGCGCTGTGGTCAT
Organism: Mycobacterium innocens; assembly: GCF_900566055.1. Classification (GTDB taxonomy): domain Bacteria; phylum Actinomycetota; class Actinomycetes; order Mycobacteriales; family Mycobacteriaceae; genus Mycobacterium; species Mycobacterium innocens. The sequence goes on along the minus strand of NZ_UPHQ01000004.1, from coordinate 22,413 downwards.
CGGGTTGGTCGGCGAGCACCGGCACCGCTTCCCGCACACCGGTGTCGAATCTCGCGCCAGCGGTCAATTCAGCCGTCATCGAACCTCCGCGCCGCAACCTGACGAAGCAGTGACACAATTCTGTTTCTTTGTATCAAAGCTAGCCGGCTAGGTGGACGTCGGCAACGCTGCGTCCACAACGCGAGCCGCCCGGATAGACGTCGGCAACGCGGTACCGAGATTGCCGCGACGGTCGTTGATCTGGGCAAGCCACAGCCGCCACGGCAATTTCGCTGACAGGGCAGAACTATCATGCAGTCCAGAATGGGCGCCGAAACCAGCACGGACAGGGCCGAGTCGATCACCGGCCTGGACCGAACCATCCTGGACACCGCCCGCACGGTGTTCGAAACCTACGGCCTGCGCCGGGCCAACATCGAAGACGTCGCGGCGCGCGCCGGAGTGAGCCGCAGCACCATCTATCGACGCTTCCCCACCAAGGACGAGCTCTTCGAACGCGTCGTGCGCCGCGAAGCCGACCTGTTCTTCACCACGCTCGACAACGCCACCGACGGCCTCGATCCGCAGCAGGCGGTGATCGAGGCGTTCACCCTCGGGGTGCGACTTATCAAAGACTCACCGCTGTATGCGCGCATCGCCGAGAGCGAACCCGAGCTGTTCGGCATGTTCTCCCGATCGCATGTGTTCCCGATCGGCCAATTCGCCGACGGGATCGCCCGCACTCTGCGGCGCTGCGGTGCCGGCATTCCCGACGCCGACCTCGCCAACGTCGCCGACATCCTGCTGCGGGTCGCCGTCGGCATCATCATGTTCCCCACCGACCGCCTCGACACCTCCGACGACGCGGCCGTCCGCGACTACGCCGCCCGCTATCTCGTCCCGATCGTCAGCGGGTAGCCGTGTCCCAGGTGCCCCCCACTCCCAGGACCCGCTACGCCAAGTGTGACGATCGATGGCGCGACCTGCTCGACAACCACGACACCCTGGTCCGTCATGAAATCCAGCGATTCGGCGGGCAAGAGGTGAATACCGCGGGCGACGGGTTTGTCGCAACGTTCAACAGCCCCAGCGCGGCCATCGCCTGCGCGGCCGACGTCGTCGGCGCGGTCCGAGTACTCGGCATCGAGGTCAGAGTCGGCATCCACGCCGGTGAAGTCGAGGTACGCGGCGCCCGCAAAGGCCACCACGGCGACGTCGCCGGCATGGCCGTGCACATCGGCGCGCGGGTCTCCGCGCTCGCCGAACCCGGTGAAGTGCTGGTGTCCTCGACGGTGCGCGACATCGTCACCGGCTCCAAGCACAGCTTCGCCGAGCGCGGTGACCACGATCTCAAAGGTGTGCCGGGCCGGTGGCGGCTGTACGCACTGGTCAACGAGCATTCCCGATAGGGGGAACCGATTGCCGCCGGCGTCCGACTTGTAGGCTGACAAGGGCGCTAACGCCAATCCAAGCCAATCCGAGCCAATCCGAGGAGGGCCGTGGCGGCTCCAGTTGTGGGGGACTCCGACCTCGGCTCCGCGCGGCCGTCGCCGACATATATCCAGCTCGATATCGCCGGAATGTCCTGCGCCGCCTGCGCGAGCCGGGTCGAAGCGAAGCTGAACAAGGTTCCCGGGGTGCGGGCATCGGTCAACTTCGCCACCCGCGTCGCGACGATCGATGCCGTCGGCCTGGCGGCCGACGAGCTGTGCCAGGTGGTCGAGAGCGCCGGATACCACGCGGTCCCGCATGCGGAGTCGGCCACCGACCAGCGTGATCCCGACGCCGAGCATGCCCGCAAACTGTTATGGCGGCTGCTGGTGGCGGCGGTGCTCTTCGTGCCGCTGGCCGATCTGTCGACCATGTGCGCGCTCGTGCCCAGCGCCAGGTTCCCCGGCTGGGGATTTGTGCTGACCGCGCTGGCCGCCCCCATCGTGACGTGGGCCGCCTGGCCCTTCCACTCGGTGGCGCTGCGGAACGCGCGGCACCGGACCGCGTCGATGGAAACGCTCATCTCGGTGGGCATCACGGCGGCCACCGCCTGGTCGCTGTCGACCGTGTTCGTCGACAAGCATCCGCGGGAAAGCAGCGGAATCTGGCAGGCGATCCTCAACAGCGACTCCATCTATCTCGAGGTCGCCGCCGGAGTCACGGTCTTCGTCCTGGCCGGCCGGTACTTCGAGGCCCGCGCCAAATCCAAGGCCGGTAGCGCGTTGCGCGCGCTGGCTGCGCTGGGCGCCAAGGATGTGACGGTGCTGCTGCCCGACGGGGCCGAACTGGTGATCCCGGCCGGCGAACTCAAAAGACAGCAGCGCTTCGTGACCCGTCCCGGCGAAACCATCGCCGCCGACGGGGTCGTCGTCGACGGCACCGCGGCAATCGACATGAGCGCGATGACCGGCGAGGCCAAGCCGGTCCGGGCGGCTCCGGACTCCCCGGTCCTGGGCGGCACCGTCGTGCTGGACGGCCGCCTGGTCATCGAGGCCACCGCCGTGGGCGCCGACACCCAGTTCGCCGCGATGGTTCGCCTCGTCGAGGAAGCACAGGCGCAGAAGGCCGGCGCGCAACGCCTGGCCGATCGGATCTCCGCGGTGTTCGTGCCGGTCGTCTTTGCCATCGCGATAGTGGCCGGTGGGTGCTGGCTCCTCAGCGGCGCCGGTGCGGACCGGGCATTCTCGGTGACGCTCGGAGTACTGGTGATCGCCTGCCCGTGTGCGCTGGGGCTGGCCACCCCGACGGCGATGATGGTGGCCTCCGGGCGGGGTGCACAGCTGGGAATTTTCATCAAGGGTTACCGGGCGCTGGAAACCATCCACGGTATCGACACCGTGGTGTTCGACAAGACCGGCACCTTGACCGTCGGCCAGTTGCGGGTGAGCACGGTGACGACGGCCGGCGGGCGCGATTCCGCGGAGCTCCTGGCGCTCGCCGCCGCCGTGGAAGCGGCCTCCGAGCATGCCGTGGCAACCGCCATCGTCGCGGCGTCGCCGGCCCCGGCTCCGGTCGCCGAGTTCGCCGCGGTGGCCGGATGCGGCGTGTCGGGAATTGTCGACGGCCACCGCGTCGAACTCGGCAAACCCTCCTGGATCACCCGCGACATACCGTCCGACGCCGCGCTGGACGGTGCCCGCCGCGAAGGCGAGTCCCGCGGCGAGACAGTAGTTTTCGTGTCCGTCGACGGCGTGGCCTGCGCCGCCGTCACGATTGCCGACACGGTCAAGGAGTCGGCGGCCGACGCGGTCCGGGCGCTGCGCAGCCGTGGGCTGCAGACCATGCTGCTCACCGGCGACAATCAGGCCGTGGCCGACGCGGTCGCTTCCCGGGTCGGCATCGACACCGCCACCGCCGACGTGCTGCCCGAAGGCAAAGTCAGCGTGATCCAGCGCCTGCGCGACCAGGGACATACCGTCGCCATGGTCGGCGACGGCATCAACGACGGTCCGGCCCTGGCAGGTGCCGACCTGGGGCTGGCGATCGGGCGTGGCACCGACGTCGCGATCGGTGCGGCCGACATCATCCTGGTTCGCGACGACCTGCACATCGTCCCGCAGGCACTGGATCTGGCGCGCGCCACCTTGCGGACCATCCGGATGAACATGATCTGGGCGTTCGGCTACAACGTCGCCGCCATCCCGATCGCCGCCGCCGGCCTGCTCAACCCGCTGATCGCCGGTGCCGCCATGGCGTTCTCGTCGTTCTTCGTGGTGTCAAACAGCCTGCGGTTACGTAACTTCGGGAGTCAATGATGGCCGAACAGACCTTCTCCGTCGACGGACTGCGCTGTGCGGGGTGCGTCGACACCGTCACCAACGCGCTGACGGCCCTGGAGCCCGTCAGCTCCGTCGCCGTCGATCTGGACGCCGACGGCCCGTCGACAGTGCGGATTTCGGCCGATGTGGAACTCACCCGCGAACAGGTGCAGGCGGCACTGTCGGCAAGTGGCGACTTTTCCGTCGTCGGCCAGGGGTAGCGCCGGCCACCGCAGCCGCGCTCAGCGCAGAGGATGTGCGGGTTCCGCGCTGATCTCCAAAGCATCAGCGGCGGAACGAATTTCGGGTAATCGAGTGGGATCCGCCAGCAACGCCACCAAGGTGAATTCCACGATCTCAATAGGATCGACCGCGAGATCCGGGAACGTCACTGCGTCGAACATCGCCTCGATCAGCCTGGCTGCCGAAACCGGATTCAGCTCGCGCACATCGCCTTCGTCCTGTCCCGCCCGGATGAGATCCACGATCACCGGCTCGATCTTCGAAACCAGCGCCTGTTCGGCCGCGAAAGCGTCGTCCTGCTGCAGTTCTGGGGTGATGATGATGGCGGCCAGCACGTTGGGTGAGCGATTCACATACTCGTAGGCCTCTCGGAGCCAGCGGTGCAGCTTGACCACCGCCGGGGCGCGCACCGCCGCAAGCTCGTCGGCCACCGCCAGTGGACGCTCCAGAGCGAGCCGCACCAACGCCGCGAGGATGTCTTTCTTCGAGGAGAAGTGCTTGTAGAGGGCCGGCTGCTCGACGCCGACAGCGGCGGCGATCTCCCGGGTCGAGGTGGCGGAGTAGCCCCGCAGCGAGATGAGCTCAGCGGCCGCGCGCAGGATGCGGTCCGCCGTTGGGCTGCGTCGTGCGGCTTCCCCGGACATGCACCTAAGGTAAGCCATCAGCCACCAGCGCAGCTGTGCGGTTGCGGTACGACACGAGCAGCATCGCGGCCCGGCCTCTCAGGCTTCTGCCGCGAGCCGCTGTGTCGGATGCGACCGTGACCGCGGCGCGGTCGCGGGATGTTGGTTACGGGGCGCTACACCGGCACACTGACCGCGGTGGGCCTTGGCAGGCCTATCGGTCCTGGCCGGGTGGAATACCCCTACGTGGTAGGAGCTGCTGGCATATTCCTTGGCGCCCACTAGTTGCGACAGCGGCGTCCGGACCGGTTCGTCGTCGGCCACCCGGGCTGCGACGGCATTCAGATCGAAGCGTGGATTCCATCCCAGTTCCTGGCGGGCCCGGGTGTTGACATACACGCGGTCCAGCCGGTCGGGGAACCGCCAACCCCGTTCGGCCCACACCGCCGCGGCGTGCGGCACCCGACGCGCCAGCACCGCGGCTGCGTCGGTTCGCAGCTCGGCGATGTCCTCCTGAGCGAACGGCGTGGTGGCGGAGATGATGTACCGGGCGAATCCCAGGCTCGGTGCCAGCTGCGCCGCCCTCAGATGCGCGTCGACCGCGTCCTCGAGAGCGACGCGCCGGCACGCGTACTCGTTGGCCTTGATGTTGTCGTCGCTGCGTCCGTCGTACTCGTCGGGCATGTCATCCAACTCGGCGAAAAACCGCGCCACCCGCAACACCACACACGCCAGGCCGTCGTTGCGATGCGCCAGCTGGCACAGGTCCTCGGCGGCGGCCTTGGTCACGCCGTAGATGTTTTTCGGTATCGGTACCACCGATTCGTCGATCCAGGCCGCGGGCTCACCCGGCGGCGGCACCAGCGCGTCCCCGAAAACCGTTGTCGAGGAAGTCATCACGAAGGAGCGGACGTTCGCCGCGACCGCAGCTTCGAGCAGCTGATGGGTGCCGCTGATATTCGTCTCCACAAATTCATGGCTCGGCACGAAGGCCAGCTGCGGCTTGTGCAGGGTGGCCGTGTGGAATACCACCTCCACGCCGGCCATCACCTCGCGCAGCAAACCCGGGTCAGTCACGGACCCGACAACATCGGTCCACTTCGACGGCCGGCTGTCCAGGCCGATGACGTCGGCTCCGCGCTGCCGCAGGGTGCGCACCAGGGCCTCGCCCAGGTGGCCGGAGCTGCCGGTCACCAGGGTGCGCATGTTGAATTCCGGCATCCGAGCCCGCGAGCTCGTCGCGATTGCGGCTTCGCGTTGATGGTTATCAGTGGATAACATGTGCTAATGGTATCGGCCGATAACCGGTTGTCAAGACGCCTTTCGGCGTGGCTTCAGGCGGTAGCGGCCGTTCCCGTAACGCCGACCTTTCAGCGGCGCTCACCCCTTGACCGCCATAGGTATCAATTGATAACTTCGGTTATCAATCGATAGCCGATGTCAACTGCACCGCCCTCCCTGGCAGCGCCGGGCAGTTAGCCCGGCACTCCAAGGAGGGTCAAAAAGGGAATGTCAATGGTGAAACCGAAACCACCGATGCCGGCCGTTGGCCGGCCACCTGGCCAGCGCGCCCACCCGGCCGGTAGCGGGCCCCAAATGATCTCGGTGCCAGCGATGTTGATGCGGGGCGGCACCTCCAAAGGGGTCTACCTGCTCAAGTCGGATCTCGATCGCGTCAGCGCAGACCCGAATGTGTTGCTGCCTGCCGTCATGGGCTCGCCGGATCACCGGCAGATCGACGGACTCGGCGGTGCCAGCTCAACGACCAGCAAGGTCGCGATAGTGGGGCCGGCGACCCGTCCGGGCTGCGACATCGACTATCTCTTCGCACAGGTGGAGGTCGAATCCATGCGGGTGGATTGGACACCGACGTGCGGGAACATCCTCGCCGGGGTCGGACCGTTCGCGATCGAGCGCGGACTTGTCGCAACGGTTGACGGTCACACCTCGATCCGGGTCCATCTGGTCAACACCGGCGCTACCGTGACGGTTTCGGTGCCCACCCCGGGCGGGCAGGTCCGGTATGCCGGCGGATTCGAAATCAGCGGTGTGCCCGGACGCGCGGCGGCGATCGACATGGTGTTCAGCAAGTTCTGCGGCGGGAGCACCGGGACATTGTTCCCGACGGGAAATCCCGTCGACGATGTCGACGGAGTCGCGGTCACCGCGATCGACGCCGGGGTGTGCGCCATCATCGCCCACGCGCAAGCGTTCGGGATCGCGGGCGACGAATCGCCGCGGCAGCTCACCGGCGATCGCGAATTGCTGCGCGATATCGAATCCGTCCGGCTGCGCGCTGCGTGCGCGATGGGCCTCGGCGACGTCACCGGACGCGTTCTGCCAAAGGTCATGCTGATCTCCAATTCGCACCTTGGCGATCTTCGGTCACGTTACTTCGTCCCGAGCAGCTGCCATCCAACCCACGCGGTTTCGGGGGCACTATGCCTGGCGACGGCAGCAACCTTCTCCGACACGGTCGTCGGAAGACTTCTCCCCCAACGCTTCACCGCCGGGCCGTTGGTGATCGAACATCCAGCCGGTGCGATGGACGTGGAAGTCGTCGATGGCGGCCGGGCCGACGGGATTTCCGCAGTGCTGCGCAGCACGGCGCGAAAGCTGTTCGACGGCTGCGTGTTTGCCGACCTGGACAAGATGGTCGCCTGAACGATGGGTATGCGACGAAAGCTGCGAACCGCCGGTTACTGGTTATGCTGTCTGCTACTCACAATGACACTTGGGCTGCTGCTCTCGGCATTCCACATGCCGATCGGATGGCTGATCGCCGCGCTGGCCAGTGCCGGATGCATTGCGGTGTTGGCGGGCCGGGAGTTTGTGCCGCACAAGCTTCTGCTTCGGCCGGCGCAAGGATGCATCGGCATGGCGGTCGCCCTGCCGCTGAGCGGCCTGGCCAGTACCACCATCGCCGGCTATCTCGGAATCTCTGCGGTGTGCTCCGCAGCGACGCTGATCTTATGCCTGGTCTGCGGCCTTGCCTTGACCCGCGCCGCGAAAACGCTGTCGCCGGCAACCGCGTTGCTGTCGACATTGGCGGGTGGGGCCAGCGGAATATGCACCATGGCACCGGAATTGCGCGTCGATCATCGCTACGTGGCTCTGTCGCAATACCTTCGGGTGGTCGTGGTCGCGCTGACGGTTCCGCTGGTCCTGCAATGTGTGGGCGCTCCAGCGGCCCGCTCGCATCCAACCGGGAGTCATGTCACGCTGGTCTCCAGTGCGGCCGCGATTGTGGTCATCGTCGCAGCCGGTTACGCCGGGTTGAAGTGGAAATGGCCGGCGCCGTTTCTGATCGCTCCCATGCTGGTCGCGTTGGTGACTCAACTCCCCGGCCCGGGGCAATTCGTGCTGGCCCTGCCGCCCGCGCTCAATGCCGTCGCATACGTGGTGATCGGGTGGCAGGCCGGAGGTGCCCTCACGCTTGGCGCCCTCCGTCAATGCCTGCGACTACTGCCCTTAACGTGCGCCTTCATCGCAGTCGCCATCGCTGGATGCTTGGTGTTGACGTTCGTGGTGTCGGCCTGGACCGGCGTGTCCTTTTCGCAGGCATATCTGGCGACCACACCGGGCGGAATCTATGTGGCGCTGGCAGCCAGCGACTCGGCGGCCGAGCCGCTGGTGGCGACCATGCAGGTGTTGCGTCTGCTGGTGATGAACATCGCCGCCATTATCGGCAGCAAACTGCTTACCACCCACAAGGATTCGCGCCCCGAAGGACCGCGGGAAGATCCGGGACTGCCGGCTGGCCTGCGCGCCGGGGTCGGTCGGCCATGGCGATTGGTCCGCGCCGGCCGGTCGACGAGCCCTGCTTTCGATGACCGGCAACGACGGTTGCTTTCCGCCTGCGCCACCGCGTCACCGCCGGCAATAGCGCCGGCTGCCGACACGGCATGGAACTCGACTCGGGTGATGTGACGATGGGAATAGTTGCTCAGTTCCGCAGCTTCAACCATCCCAGCCGCGTATTGATGGTCAACCAGTTCGCCATCAATGTGGGCTTCTACATGCTGATGCCGTACTTGGCCGGCTATCTGGCGGGCCCGCTGGGACTGGCGGCGTGGGCGGTGGGCCTGGTGCTGGGTGTGCGCAACTTCGCCCAGCAGGGCATGTTCTTCGTGGGAGGGACGCTGGCCGACCGGTTCGGCTACAAGCCGCTGATCGTGACCGGATGTCTGGTGCGTACCGGCGGATTCGTGCTGCTGGTGCTCGCGCAGTCATTGCCGATTGTGGTGATCGCCTCGGCAGCAATGGGTTTCGCTGGTGCGCTGTTCAATCCCGCAGCGCGCGCCTACCTCGCGGCCGACGCCGAAAACCGCAGGATCGAAGCGTTTGCGATGTTCAACGTCTTCTACCAGTCGGGGATTCTGCTCGGCCCGCTGGTTGGATTGGCGTTGGTGGCAATGGATTTCCGGATATCGGTCATGGCGGCTGCGGTCGTTTTCGCGGCTCTCAGTGTCGCGCAGCTGCTGGCGCTACCCCCGGACAAAGCCGGCCGGGTCGCGGGCGAGTCACGGAAAACGGAGAAGAGCTCGGTCATCGAGGACTGGCGCGTCGTGTTGGGCAACCGACCCGTATTGTGGTTCGCCGCAGCCATGATCGGCGCGTACGTGCTGGAATTCCAGATCAATCTCGCTTTTCCGCTGCATGCGTCGCGGCTGGCGCCGCACTCGCAGACATTGCTGGTGGCTGTGCTTTTCTTGATTTCAAGTTTGGTCACGGTGGCCGGCCAGCGCCACCTCACCCGCTGGTTCGGGGCGCGGTGGGAGCCCGGGCGCAGCCTTCCCATCGGAGTCATGTTGCTGACGGCGTCGTTCGTGCCCCTTGCGGTCGTTCCCAACGAGCAACGGTTCGGCACTGCCGTCGCGGTGCTGGCGCTGTTGCTGTCGGCGAGTCTGCTCGCGCTTGCCGCGGCGGTGGTGTTTCCGTTCGAGCTTGACAGGGTGGTGTCGTTGTCCGGAGACCGGCTGGTGGCCACCCATTACGGCTTTTACAAGACCGTCGTCGGAATCGGTCTGCTCATCGGCAATCTGGCGACCGGGGCGCTGCTCAGCGCCGCGCACCGCTTCAACTTCGACGAATTTGCCTGGGGGGCATTGATTCTCGTGGGATTGGTTGCGGTGGTGGGTCTGTCTCGGCACGGCAGGCACACCGCACCGGCGAGCGGGCCGGGGCGGGCCCTGGAAGTCGCGGCCGGGTGATCAGCCCTAGGCCTTCGTGTGAGCGCTTCGGGCGAGTATCAAAGCCGCTCCAGGGCCGAGCCAAGTCCTTTCGACGGCGACCTTGACACCAAGTTATCTGCTGATAACCTAGCTGGGGCGTGTAGTTATCGACTGATAACGTTCCCGCCTTCTGGGCTGACTTGAGGAGCAACCTCCATGTTTTCGATGAACCTTGAAGCCGAAAAGCTCTGTACCCATTGGTCATTGGCCATGCGGCTGCGGCTGAATGGAATCCGGCCGGTGACGGCGCCACGGCGCCTTGTCGAAGCTGTCGGCGGTTAGCCATGCTGGATTTCGCGGTATTGCCGCCGGAGATCAATTCGGGTCGGATGTACGCCGGCGGCGGCTCGGGGTCGTTGCGGGCCGCAGCCGCGGCGTGGGAGGTGCTGGCCGCCGACTTGTACGCGACGGCGGTCGAGTACCTGTCGGTGGTATCGGGACTGACCGAGGGACCATGGCGGGGTTCCGTATCGGCGTCCATGGCCGCGGCGGCGGCGCCGTATGTGTCCTGGCTTGCCACAACCGCGTCCCAGGCGCAGCACGCTGCGAGCCAGGCCAGGGCGGCCGCGCAAGCCTATGAGGTGGCGTTTCAGATGACCGTCCCGCCGGTGGAGGTGGCGGCCAATCGGACGGTGTTGGCCTCGCTCGTCGCGACCAATGCGCTGGGTCAAAACATCACGGCGATCGCGACCACCGAGGCGCAGTACGCCGAAATGTGGGCTCAGGACGCCGCCGCGATGTATGCGTATGCGGCCGCCTCCGCGGCCGCATCCCGGGTGGCGCCCTTCACCGACCCGCCGCCAACCACCAACGAAGCGGGATTGACCGCCCAGGCCGCTGCGGTGGCCAGGGCCGCCGAGTCGGACGCGCAGCTGACCACGCTGTCGCAACTGCTATCCCGGGTGCCCCAGGCCCTGCAGGAACTCGCATCACCGCGGTTCTCCATGGACCCGCCGGATTGGCTGGACTTCATATTTGTCACCGCTGTGCCGCTGATCCTGAGCTCGGTCAGTTCGTGTTTGGGGCTGACCCAGTCGCTGGCGTCGCTCTCGCTGGTGGCGGGATCGGCGGCGCAGGGCGCCGCCGGCGACGCGGTGTCGTTGGGTTCGGCGCTGGCGGGTGGGCTTGGTTCGGTGGCTGGCATGTCGTCGGCCGGTGCGGCGATGTCGGCGAGTTTGGGCCGAGCGGGATCGATCGGCGCGTTGTCGGTGCCGGCAAGCTGGGCCACGCTTCCCGCGGCCGGCTCTGCCGCCGCGGCGCTCCCCACCGGCTGGGGCGTGGTGCCCGAAAGCGCGGCAGGCGTGCCGGGGATGCCGGGGGTTCCGATCGCCGGGATGGCCGGCCAGGGCATGGGCGGTGCGGTACCGCGATACGGTTTTCGTCCCATGGTCGTGCCACGTCCGCCAGCGGCCGGATAGCGCACATCACACGGGCCAGCGCCCAGGCGGGGCAGGCGCTGTTGTCAGCGCCAAACGGAGCTCGTCTCGGTGGGCGGCTCGCTGCCATGGCGGTGCTGCTCTGCAGCGTTTGGGTGGTCCGCAGGATAGGCGTGGATCAGCGCCGTGGCGAGTTTGGGGACGGCGTGGATGAGATCGTGTTCGGCGTCGTGGGCAATGCGGTGCGCGTCAGTCAGGCTCAGGGTTGGATCGATGTCGAGTTCGGCGTCGGCGTGCAAGCGGTGGCCGATCCAGCGCATCCGCAGGCTGCGAACTGATCGAACCCCGGGCCGGGCGGCCAGGGCGGCTTCGGCGGTGTCGATGAGGGCCGGGTCCACGCCGTCCAGCAGGCGGTGGAACACGTCGCGCACCGCGGTGCGCAGCACAGCCAGAATGGCCACGGTGATCACCAGACCGATGATCGGGTCGGCCAGCGGGAAGCCCAGTGCGACAGCGCCGGCGGCAAAAAGGACGGCCAGGGAAGTGAAGCCGTCGGTGCGGGCGTGCAGGCCGTCGGCGACCAGGGCGGCTGAGCCGATGCGTCGGCCGACGCCGATCCGGTACAGCGCGACCCATTCGTTGCCGATGAATCCCATTAGCCCGGCCAGGGCAACCCAGCCGACGTTTTCGACGGGCTGGGGGTGGATGAGCCGCACGACGGTCTCGTAGCCGGCGATGATCGCCGACATCGTGATCATCGCTACCACGAATAGGCCGGCCAGATCCTCGACACGGCCGAAGCCGTAGGTGTAGCGGCGGGTGGCAGCCTTGGTGCTCAGTGCGAACGCGATCCACAACGGCACCGCGGTGAGCGCGTCGGAGAAGTTGTGGATGGTGTCGGCTGCCAGGGCAATCGACCCGGAGATGATCACGACGGCAACCTGGGCGATCGCGGTGATTCCCAGCACCAACAGGCTGATCTTGACCGCACGGATCCCGGCCGCACTGGATTCCAGCGCATTGTCGATACTGGCGGCAGCGTCGTGAGAGTGCGGGGCGAAGATCTCTCTGACCACGGCTTGCAACCCCTTGGGATGGTCGTGGCCGTGGTCGTCATCCGAGGGATTGTGGCCGCCATAAGTGGCTGCGGCACTGAAGGTTTCGGTGTGGTGCTCGCTCATTTCCGACGTGCCTTTCACGACGGAAGGTTGGCGGTGACGCCCCGAACGGTGCCGGCCCGCCCGCTCGGCGAAGCTCGTTGGCCAACGACTCGTCGTCGGCCAACATCCGGAACCTCGCGCGACACGCTTGGAGCCCACATATCTGCGTTCATGCGTAGATACTAAGCCACCGCACGAGGTGGTGCCATCGCTCGTTATCTCGTCGTCATTCGAACGAACCGACTGCCGCCCAAGCCCGCCGAGCCCGCCGAGCCCGCAGCCCAACGGCGATGGTGACGCGGCCACGCAGCCTTGACAACGTGAACCGATTGTTCTCGGCGTCATAAAAGAACCGCAGTGTTCGGACCGGGAAATATCCCAGCATGAGGACGGCAATCGTTATACGCGCCGAACGACTCTTGACGCCGTGCGCCTTTGTCGTCCTGGTATAACGCGTGGCATATCGAAAAAAGTCGAGCGGTGAGCATTCCACCCGGCGGCCAGACGCGCCCACCACCATCGTGGATTCGTATGCGATCTCGAAATTATTCTTGAACAGCGTCAGTGCAAGATCGATGTCTTCGTGGAGTTGGTCTTCCAGATCCAGCTGCGTGAGATGACGTACCGCCTGCCACGCCGAGGTCCGGATTGCCATGTTGGCGCCCAAGAGGAACCGTTGATCGGTTGCCGTGCGATGCAGCTTGCGACGGACCATGTGGTCGATCCTGAATATCGGCCCACGCAGCGGAATGTCGTAGTAGTGGACCGGGCCGGTGGCCGCGTCGATGTCGGAGTCTTGAAAACACCGGCGAATCGTCTCGACCCAGTCCGTGTCAACGATGGAATCGGCATCAATCCGGCCGATGATCCGACTGCGCGCATGGTCGAACCCACAGTTGCGCGTCGGCGCGATACCTAAATGCTCATTTTGGTTGAGCAGCCGTATGTCGATATGCGGGTTCTCTTCTTGATATCGGCGCACGATCGATACGGTGTTGTCACTCGACTTGTTATTGACAACGATTATCTCGTCCGGTGCCGACGTTTGGTCGAGGCATGCGTCAAGACATTTGCCGATAAAATGTTCTTCATTATGCGCAGGGACAACGATTGCTACGGACGGCTGCTGAGACATGGCCATGACCGCGCTAGTTCGCAATATCGCGCCGAGCCGGCCTGATGCCAACAGCATCAGCGGTGCAACGAACCTCGGCTAACGAATTGGGGTTCGACACATGTCGGTCCCGCGGGTCCCCAAAAACATCTTCGAGCCCACGCCGGTTATCGCCCGATAGCAGCATGAGTTAGATGTTATCATTTGATAACCGCAAGGCCAAGGCGTGTTTAGCAGCCGGCTCGCAGCCGCACATGGATGGCAGCCCCCGGGCGCTCGCCGAAGGCCACGCGAGGCCCACGGTTTGCCAATATCCGTCGATCAACAACCCTTGACACGCTGGGTATCGGCCGATAACTTAGAAATCAGTCGATAACCGCCGGGGGCATCGCTTGGCGCCGAAGCGTCAGCCACGGCACCCGTCGCAGCGGTTATCGGCATGCTCCGTCACGCCAACGCAGCCCGTGACGTAGCTCCCGCGGGCTTTCAGACCGCTTGATTGGCAACAACATTGATCACCCGCGGGACTGCTCGGGCTTCGCTGAACTGAGGAGGAAACGGATGTTCGTTGCGGCGCAACCGGCGATGGCGCCGACGTCGACGAGAACCCTTGCACGCGGTGGGCCCGGCGCAGCGCGATATCAGCTGGTCAATGCTTGGGCCGCGTTCGGGACCGGCTCCGGTTCGTACACCGCCGCTGCGGCCGCCGACGCGACGACAGCCCGCTAAGTCAGCCGATCTAGGACGAGGGCCACACATGATGGATTTCGCAGCACTGCCACCGGAGACAAACTCCGCCAGGATGTACGCCGGTCCGGGTGCGGGCTCGCTGCTGGCCGCCGCGGCGGCGTGGGAGTGTCTGGCCGCCGATCTGTACTCGCTGACCGCCTCATACCAGTCGGTGATCTCGGGGCTGACGGCGGGTTCCTGGCTGGGTCCGGCGTCGGTGTTGATGGCGGCCGCGGCAGCACCGTATGTCGCGTGGATGAACGCCACCGCGACCCAGGCCGAGCAGGCCGGCATCCAGGCCATGGCGGCGGTGACCGCGTTCAATGCGGTGTTCTCGATGACGGTGCCGCCACCGGTTATCGCGGAGAACCGGGCCATGCTCATGACACTGGTCACCACCGATATCTTCGGGCAAAACGCCGCGGCGATCGCGGCGACCGAAGCGGAGTACGCGGAGATGTGGGCCCGGGACGCCGCTGCGATGTATGGCTACGCGGCTGCCTCGGCGGCCGCGTCGACGTTGACGCCGTTCGAGGAGGCCCCGGAAACCACCCGCACCGATGGGCTGGCCAGGCAGCTCGCGCTGGTCGGGGAGGTCGAAGCCGCCGCCATCAGGCAGCTGATGTCCGAGGTGCCCCGGGCGCTACGAATGCTCAGCGAACCGGCACCGTGGAACTGGCTGGTGGAACTGTGGAGGGAGATCTCGCCGCACCTGGGCACCTTCAGAGACATCGTGTCAATAGGTCAGAACTGTGTTTCGGTGACCAACAACGCGCTTGCCATGACCCAGATGGGGGCCGCCATGTCCAGGGCGGTGCCCGCCGCGGTCAGCGAGGCTGCCGGCGCCGCGGCCAAGGCGATTGCGGGCGGGACGACAGCGCTGGGGTCGGCTTCCGGCGGGCTGGGCGGTTCGGGGTTAGCGGCCGGGTTGGGCCGGGCCGCTTCGGTGGGCTCGTTATCGGTACCGCAAAGCTGGGCCGCGGCCAATCACGCGATGAACCCGGCGGTTCGGGTGTTGCCGGCTACCAGCCTGGGCAGCGCTGCGCAAAGCGCGCCGGGACACATGCTGGGCGGGCTGCCGCTGGGGCCGACACCCTCCGGCGGTGGCAGCGGTGTCAACAGCGCGTTGCGGATCCCGCCGCGCGCCTATGTCATGCCGCGGATCCCGGCGGCGGGCTAGCACGGTGCTGATCTAGTGCCCTCGTTGTAGGGCGCAACTGCGGCTTTCCCATCAGCCACATCAATCTCCGCGGGTTCGGGGTGCCACTGTTTGCCCACCTGCTAGCGACACATTGGTTGCGCCCCTTGGCTTGTCGCTGATAGGCGGGCATATTGCCAACCGGATGGGCCTGGGGTCCGTGTGACGGATGTGATTTCTTGGTCCAGGACTCTTTGTAGCGCGGTGGCTAGAGGTCGATGCGAAGTCGCAGCACCGACATCTTTCACACCGATGTCAGGCCGAGCCGGTACCCGGTTTGCCCGCCAACCAGCCACACGCTAAGAGCTAAGGCGCACAACAGATCTGTCGCTGAAGCGATTGTGGGGCTGCGGCCGCGGTATGGGGAGATGGAAATCGCGTGCTGGTGCGGTTGGGTCGGTGGCTGATGACGCCGAGTGTGCGCTCACGGCGCCGACTGTGCGCTCACGGCGCCGACTGTGCCGTCAAGGCGGCCGATCATGGATGGTTCCGCCCCACGCACACAGTCAAAGCCGTCACCGCACACTCGATGCGGCGGCATGACACCCGATTCGGTGAGCACGTGCGACATCCCCCGAACGCCTGCCATCACAAGCGGTTTGAGTGAAAGAGCGTTATCGGCGTGCCAATAGCACAGCCAAAGTGTGCGTGGGCATCCAAAGCTGCGCACGAAGACATCGTTGACCAGCCGCATTCGTGGTCACCTTGAACTTTCGAGTGAGACGGGCAAATCCAACACCGCAAACCCGCGGATACTCGGGCGGCCGATGCGACGGGTCCGAAATGAATCCGACTGCCGCGGGACAGATCCAGCCCCAGGATCCGGCCCGCATCATCGGCGCATCCGGGACAGTTCGCGAAGCATCGCGTTGTAGGCATCCAGGTCGTCGTCGGCGTAGTTACTGTCCGCATGGCGGTCCTCACGGGCAGCGACACGCCGGTCCTGGCGCGCCCACTGCGCCACTAGCGCCACGATCACTATGATGATGGGCAGTTCCGTTGCACTCCAGGCGATTCCGCCGCCAAGATGTTGATCGGCGACAATACTCGGCAGCCAGGGCAGACCAACCGACCGGTAAAACCCGCTGCCGATCGCCGATGACGTGGTCATCAACGCGATGCCGAAGAAGGCGTGAAAGGGCATGACCGCGAACAGCAAACCGATCCGACCCGGGTAGGGAAGTCGGCGCGGTCCCGGGTCGATACCGATGATCGCCCAGTAGAAGAGGTATCCGACGATCAGGAAGTGGACGGCCATGAACTCGTGGCCCCAGTGGTAGCGCACCAGGATGTCGAACAGCGGTGTGAAATAAACGATGTAGGGCGAGGCCACAAAGAGGATGAACGCGGTGATCGGATGCGACAAGAATGCCGTCACCCGCGAATGCAGCAGCCAGGTCAACCACTCGCGTGGGCCGGGCGGCTGTCCGTCACCGGCGGCGGGCAATACCCGCAGCGCCAGAGTGACCGGGCCGCCCAACACCAGCAGCACCGGGACGAACATGTTCAGCGTCATGTGCTCGGCCATGTGGACGCTGAACATCGCCGACCCGTAGGCGCGCATGCCCGAGCTGCTGGTGAAAACCAGGACGACACAACCGATCAGCCATGCCATCAATCTGCCGACGGGCCAGGCGTTGCCGTTCGTCCGCAGGTGCACGTAAGCGACCACGTACCCGACGGCGAGCACCACGCCAAGAGTCCCGACCAGGCTGTCGAACCGCCACTCGGTGAGCAACGTGGCGACGTTCGGCGGCTGCGGCAGTTCGTACCCGAGAAAGACGTCCCACGCCGAGAACTGGTGGGTGACATACCGAGGCGCGGTCTGAATCGCCATCGCGGCCACCGCAGCCAGCACGGCCATCATGGCCACGGCGCCGGCGATACGGGCACCGCCGGATTCCGCGGGCCGGACGAACAAGCCCCAACAGTCCGATAACCACACCAGCGCTACCACCAGGCCGGCCGCAAGACCGAGGCGAGCAAAGTCCGAGTCGAACGACCAACCCGGGATCAGTAGATACAGCAGCACCGCTCCGTAGGACAGCGTCAACGCTCCGCAGACCACCTGCATCACCTGCACAGCCCGACCCGGCGGCGCGGTGGCCACTGCAGTGGCCGTCTTCAGCCCGGTCAGCGTGGCAAGGGCCCACGTGAAGACAATCGCGGCGCTGGTCGTGTAGTCATGGTCCGGCCCCTGCCCCGCGTTACCGGTGACCGCCGTCGCAACCGCGGCGATCACGGTCGGGATAAGCAACACGAAATGGCCGACCCATCGAGTGCTGAGCCGCAGCGTGACGGCGACCACCAGCGCGCCGATCGCCGCCACGATCCACCCCCGTGCGACCTCGGAGGCGCCGACGGCATCGAGCAGCGCTCCACCATCCAGCAGCTGCGACGGCGCCACACCGGCATCGTGGGCAGCCTGAATGATCACCATCACCACTGCAAGCCCCAGCCAGGCAACGGAAACACGCTCTGCCACAAGGTGAATCCGGAATGCCGCCGCATCGATCAAGCCGTCGTGCTCCGGGCGCGACGCGATGACGACGTACACCAGTGCACCCAGGCACACTGCCGTCGCCAACGACGCCAGAAAGTACCCCAGCGGCTCCGCAATACAAAGGAACCCACCGGGATACGGGTTACCCGCCGTGGCATAGCGGCGCGCTCCCGACGCCAGCCCGTAGCCAGCCAACACCCCCGAGATGCCGAGCAGACCAAGAAGCAGCCCGGCCACCGCCCCCGAGATCGACCGCGAGGCCGGCGCCGCCGACGGCGAACGGTCAGCGGTCGCGTCGGTCTGCACCCCACGAGCTTACGACCCGATGTCGCACCGGATGCCCGATGCCCGACCTTGGATTCGCCGGCCCCACCTAAGGGCCGCGGACCGCATATTCTTCGGAGGCCGTCGATACCGATCCTGAAAGTGACGTCATGACCTCCGGTGAATCCCGGCGATCGAGCTCCACATGGTCGATGAACTGCTGCTTCGTTGGCTATTGACCGGACTTTTCGTGCTGAGCGGCGCCACCTACGTCGTCGCGGCGATCGGCCAGCGGCGACGGTGGGTCTCCGTCGTCAGCAACGGGCTGCATCTGGTGATGGCGATCGCGATGGCGGTCATGATTTGGCCCTGGGGCATCCATGCGCCGACGACCGGACCCGCGGTCTTCTTTCTGCTGGCGGCCGGGTGGTTTGTCGCACTGACCGTGGTCTCGGCCAAGACGATCGCCCAGTGGGCGGCGGGCAGCTACCACGCATTCATGATGCTCGCCATGACATGGATGTACGTCGTGATGAACGGTCAGCTACTGCCCGGCAAGCCGGTCACTCCCAACCCGGCATCGACAGCCACCTCGATGCCGGGCATGGAGATGTCGGCGATGCCCATGCCGGCGGACAGCATCCAGCCGGAATGGGTTGCCTCCGTCACCTGGTTGTGGTTCTTGGTCTTCACGATCGCGGCGATCGTGTGGGCCGCCATCTCCCTGGCCGGGTGGCGGCGCGCTGCGACTGGCTGCCAGCGCGACGCCCTGGTGCAGACCGGCCGGATATCGATGGCTCTGGCAATGGCTATCGTTTTCGCCGTCCTGCCCTTTGGTGGTTGACCGGAGTACACCGGCAATCGTGGCGAGTCGGACAACTCCCATGGAACTTCTCGCGGCTCGCCGGCGACTACCTCCTTTGCGGGTATTGGTTACCAGGTTCGCGTGTGATCAAGGGCTTTTAGCTTTAGACCCACACCGCCTACTTCGTGGTGGGCTATGACATCCGGACCGGTGTGGGTGGCCAGATCGTGGAATGGCGGGTGAGCACCGGGAGCAATCGCAGCAGGATCCGGGCCGAGCCGTCGGCGACCTCGTTGACGAACCGGTTGAAATCCAGGCCGGAATCGCTGCCGGCAAGGTCGGAGAGCGCGCGAATGACCAGCCACGGGATGCCGAAGGATTCGCAGACCTGAGCCAGCGCACCGCCCTCCATTTCGATTGCGTGGCCGCCGAATTCGTGGTGCAGCCGGCCGCGGGTGCGCTCACAGTGCAGGTATTGATCGCCGGTCAGAACGGTGCCGAAGGTGATTCGCGGCGGCCGGTCGTGGTCACCTGCACCAATCGACAGAGGCGGCAGGGCGAACCCGTCCAGACGGGCCCGCACGCGCTCGATCAGCCCGGGGTTGGCCCGGTAGCCAAGCTGCTCGGTCGGTTTGATGAAGGGTATGTGTCCGGGTTGGTAGGGCTGCAGCTGCTCGTCCTCCACCAGGCCGAAATCGTGCTGGACCACCCGTTCGGCGATGACGACGTCGCCGATCTGCAGCTCCGCATCCAGCCCGCCGGCGACACCGGCGAAAACGATCGTGCGGCAACTGAATCGGTCGGCAAGCAGCGTCGCGACCAGACTTGTGTTGACTTTGCCCATGCCGGCTGCGGCCAAGACTACCGGGTGGTCGTCGAGCGCGCCGACGTCGAAGGTGACCTGGGCGATCTGGTGGCGTTCGGGCCCCCACATCAAACCCAGCAGGTAGGACAACTCCTGCGGGATCGCGCAGATGACCCCGATCGTCACGGCGAGCCCATCGGCGGTAGCCCGGTCACCGATCGCCGGCAGTCATCATGCGGGAACCGCGGCGGAACCGCACGAGGTACCCGGGCAGTCTTCGCACCGGCACCGGCTTCGGCCAGTCGTCGGCCCGGAAGTATGCGTCGGAACCGCCATCGACGAACACGACACTGCCGCAAAGGAAGTCGGCAGAGTCCGACAGCAGGAAGCAAATCCAGTCGGCCATGTGCGCGACGTCGCCGAATCCACCGATGGGAATAGGGAACGACCGAACGGCTTTGGCTTGCGTAGGGTCCGACAGCTGCTCCTGCAGTAACGGCGTCATGATGGCCCCGGGCGCAAGAGCATTCAGCCGGATACCCGAACCGGCCCATTCCGGCAGCACGGCATGGCGCCGAACCCAGCGGCTCACCGCGATTTTCGACGCCGCGTACAAGATCGAAGGCGCCCCTCTGCCGAACAACTTCACTGACCGCAACGCCCCATCGGCGTCATTCTCCAGCAGTGCTCGCACGGTTCGCCGGGGAACCGCTGGAACCGTCGTCGTCGAGTTGCTTGCGATAACGACCACCTTCGCACGTTCGACGGCGGCCAATGCGGGCCGCCACGCGTGCAACAACTCGACCACGCCCAGGTAATTGACCTGCGCGATCCGCCGCAGCCGGTCCCGCCCCGGGCCTGGCCCCAAGCCCGCAGCCAGCACGGCACCGTCGAGCCTGCCGCCCGAGGCCGCCACGACCCCGTCCGCGGCCTGGGCACGTCCCTGGGGTGTCGACAAGTCGGCGATGACGTCGGCGTCTTTGAGGTCGACGCCGATCACCGTGTGGCCGTGATCCCGAAGCCGGGCCGCGGCGGCGCGGCCCATCCCGGATGCCGCTCCGGTGATTGCGTAGGTGCCCATTGCGATCTCCGATCCTGCTCGGGCGGCGCCATCAGGCTGTCATGGCTGCGCGTTCCAGGTCGAGCAACTGCTCGCCGTGCCGTTCTTCCTCATATGCCTGGCGGCCACCGCGCAGGCCGAACAACCGCTTCGAGATCAACAGGTACAGCACCGCAGCCATATTGATGGTGAAGGTCACCACCCGGGTCATGGTGATGCCCTTGGTCAGGTCATGGATCTCCAACGGCAGGAATAGCGAAGTGGCCACCACCGCGAAGTATTCGCCCCAACGCTTCAGCAGCCATAGGCCCACGCCCTCGACCACCTGCAAGGCCGCATAGGCGGCCAGCATGAACGTGATCAGCGTCAGCGTGGATGGCTTTGCGGCCAGCGCCTTCTCCAGTTCGTGTATCGCCGACATTTGATCGACCTTGAACCCGGCCGCGCGAAAGACCGGAAGGTCGCGATCGAGGGTGGCTTGAATGGCTCCACGTGCCCCGCGAAACTCCCACACCGCCCACGCGGCGAGACCGAGCACCATGGCCCGAAACAGTCGCTCGACCGCGAGCACCCGGATGATGATGGCCTGACGTAACGCCTTGCCCCGCATGATCAGTGGTGCGTCTTCGGGACCACCGCGTCCATGCGGCTCACCGAGGGTGAAGTCGCCGCAGCGAAGACAGCGCCATACGTCACCGAGCTCGGTGGTGGCGCTCAGCCGGTCTGCGAGTGCCTCGTCGTCGGGCGCATAGGTGGCGTGCCCGCTGACGGCACACGCAAGCAGCTCCCACCGGTTCACGCCACGAGTTTCGTGCTTGGCCACGAGCCGATCATTCAGTGCGGGTGGCGAGCCACGCAAGACGGCGCGCACACCTGCCGCCAGTTCCGGTCAGAACCTCAACGAGCTGCGCGGACGCTGGACGTCCGGACTCCCCGCGTCGAGGAGGCCGGCCAGTTCGCCGGCACCGCCCTCGGCGAGACGCGGTCCCATGACAGCGGCCGTGTCGGTGTGCGACACACGAGGGCGCAGCACGATCGAGCACGTCTAGCTTGCCGGGTGGCCCCGGGGGGTCTCACCCCGGGGCTCCCACAGAACGGAGCGTGACAGTCTCCCATCACTCCGCTCTTCTCATCTAGTCCGTTTAGAACTCGGTCATCCACGCCCAGTGGGCGAACATGCCTGGTTGACGTTGCACCAGGTCTTTCCACCATCGCTGGGCCCTTTTGAATGACCTGAGCCGTTTGAACCTCCGTCGCGCCCATCGCACCAGGTAGGTGTTGATGCGTCGCAGCAGGGCGAAGACCTCGGTCCGGTAGAAGTGGCCGTAGTAGTTCATCCAGCCGCGAACGACCGGGTTGATCCACCGTGCCAGCCCCGCCAGATCGGTCGTGGTGCGTAGATGCAGCCGCCAGGATCGGATAACCGCGCCCATGCTTTTGACAGCGTCGGCGCTGGCCGCGGGCAGAAACGCCGAGAACATGCTCGACTGGTCCCGCGTCGGGGCCTTCCTGGCCCGAAACGTGTACCCCAGAAACGTAAACGAGGTGTTCTCGCAATCGAGACGCCTGTT
>NZ_UPHQ01000262.1 GCF_900566055.1 Mycobacterium innocens | reverse complement strand
GCCCCACCGGTAGCGAACAGCCCGCCGGTTCCTCCAACGCCACCGGTACCGCCGGTGTCGCCCAACCCGCCGGTGCCGCCGACGCCGCCGTTACCGAACAGCAATCCGCCCTGGCCGCCGATACCACCGGTACCCGCGCCGAAGCCGCCCGCACCGCCGGCGCCGCCGGTACCGAGGAGCAGCCCGCCGGCCCCGCCCGTTCCGCCGGTGCCGCCGTCAACGTTGGTTGAGGAAAACCCGCCGGCACCGCCGGCGCCGCCGGTGCCGAACAGCAACCCGCCGGCCCCGCCGTTGCCGCCGGGCAATCCGGTGCCGGTGCCGGACATTCCGCCGGAACCGCCGGCTCCGCCGTTGCCGATCAGCTACCCGGCGTCACCGCCGTTTTGGCCCGTGCCCGGCGCTCCATTGGCGCCGTTGCCGATCAGTGGGCGTCCGGTGAGGTTCTGCACCGGCGCGTTGATCGCGTTGAGCAATTGTTGTAGCGGCGACACGTTGGCGGCCTCGGCGCCGGCATAGGACGCCGCACCCGTGTTGAGGGCTTGGACGAATTGCTGATGAAAAGCCTGCGCTTGGGCGCCGAGGGTTTGATAGCTCTGCGCATGGGCGCCAAAGAACGCCGCGATGGCCGCCGACACCTCGTCCTCCGCGGCGGCCAACAGGTTGGTGGTCGGTGCCGCCGCGGCCGCGTTGGCCGCGCCGATCGTCGAACCGACGGCCGCCAGATCCGATGCCGCCGTCGCAACTGTGTCCGGCGCCGCGATCACAAATAACATCAGAGATCCTTCCGCGGTCATGACGGCCCTGGTCGCCGGGCGACGTCAGACGTGAAGGCATCGTATGCCGTTCCCCGACACCGGCACGGCGTATTGATCGGGTTGCTAGGGCATTCTGGTGTGCCGCGCCGTTGTTGCTCAGCCGGTGGTTTTCGGACCGCTACCGGCGCGGTTCGGTGGTGGCTCATGATTTGCACACCTTGCTCACATGCGGGTAGTTTCAGCTGCACGTCCGCACTGCCAAGACGGGACCGGAGTGGGTTGTACCCGGCCGCTCACCAGGCGGTGTGGTGACACTTTTGGCACATCTTCGGCCGCGAGGAAGTGCAGATCGGTGGAGGTCGACCGTCGAGGGGTCGGTCGCCATCCGCCGGATTTCCCACCGCAATTCTTCATGTATGCGCGACGCCGTTGCACGCGAATCCCGTTGGGATTATCTCAACTACGGCAATCCGCTGATCCCGCTTGCGCCCAGCAAGATCCCGCCGAGGCGGCCGGTGCCGCCAGCCGCGGGCGTGGGGATGGTGCTGCCGTTGCCGATGAGCACCGCGTTGCCGCCGTCACCGCCTGGCCCGGCCAGTAGGCCGGCGCTACCGCCGCCACCGCCTGCACCGCCACCGCCTGCACCGGCGCCGTCGACGCCGAAGCCACCGGCTCCGTCGTC
>NZ_UPHQ01000312.1 GCF_900566055.1 Mycobacterium innocens | reverse complement strand
CCAGCCCGCCCAGCCCGCCCAGCGCCTCAATGGCCGCGGTCACCAGCGCGGCCGGATCGGTGCCGAGGTCGCCGCGCACCAGCACCGGCTCAGGGCCGCCGGTGGCTACAGCGAGCTGTTGTGTCTCCTTCGCCGCGGCATCATTTTCGAGATAGCCGATCGCACATCGGCTGCCGAGCGCGGTCAGTTCAACGACGGTCGACCGACCGATGCCGCGGCTGCCCCCGATTACGAGGACCTTTTCTGGGACAGTGCGGATGTACGCCTGAGCGGTCACTGCCTGGACCCCTCCCCGTAGTGTTCGTCGCGCTTGCGGAATGCCTCGGTAGTGCCGCTCTCGGAGCGCTCTTTGACGAAGTTGAACTCGTCGGGTTCGAACCGCAGGTTCGTGCCGTAGCTATGGAAGAGGTAGGCCGTGGTTTCCTCGAGCCCCAGCGTAGAGCTGGCCTCGACAAGACGGTAGGCCTCTTTGGCGATGGCGAGGCCATCCGCGGGCATCTTCGCGACTTGTGCGGCCAGCGCCTCGGTTTCGGCTGCGACATCCGCCTCGTCGACGAAACGCGTGAACAGCCGCGCGGATTCGAATTCCGCACCCGTGGCCATCCGGCCCGTCAGCATGAGATCGCGTGCCACGACCGGACCCAACCGGTGCATGAACAACGCGACATTACCCAACACCGGTCCCAGGAAGCGCGCGGCCGGCATACCGAGTTTGGCCTGGCGAGAAACCACCGCCAGGTCGGCGGCCAGTGCCAGTTCCAGGCCCAACCCGAGTGCGTAAGACTCCACTTGGACGATGGTGGCCTTCGGGAACCCGATGAACTCGTGGAACATCCGCTGGCCTCTGCGGTCCACGGCCAACCGCCGTCGTTGGCTGGGCCGGCGATCATCACCCGGAGTGGCATACCACCCGTAGGCGCGGTTGAGGTCGACACCGGTAGTGAAGACACCGCCTTCGCCGCGCACCAGCACCACTTTGATGGCGTCGTCCTCGGCAATGTCGTCGAGATAGCGGCCCATCAGGTCGCAGTCCTCGGGAGCCATCGCGTTCTTCTTGGCCGGGTTACAGATGGTGATCCGCGCGATGTGGGTTTGGTGGTCTTTGGTCAGGATCACCCGGTCGGCCTGATCGGGCGGGGCGGTGGTGGTGTCCGCAGCGGTCATGTCAGTTCACTCCTTGGGATCGGTGAAGAAGGTCTTTCCGATGACGTCGCGAGAGAGCACCCGCAACATCACCTCGTCCGCGCCGCCGCCGATCGACAGCAACCGGGAGTCACGGAAGAAGCGCGAGGTCCATGTCTCGGCCATGTAACCCATGCCTCCGTGATATTGCAGGCACGTGTCTGCCACCCGGCGAATCAGCTTGCCGGCCAATAGTTTGGCGCTACTGGTGCGACGGGTGACATCGGCGCCTGCGACGATTAGCTCGGCGCAGGAGTAGGCGTATTGCTTGAGCGAGTCCACTTCGCAGGCCAATTCGGCGAGGTTGTACTGCAGGTATTGGTTGTCGATGAGCTTGCCGCCGAACGCAGGACGCTCAGATAGGTAGTCCACGGTTCGCTCGATGGCCGTCTCCATCTGTCCGACGGCCTGGTAGACCGCGCTGATGCGTTCGGTCTGGAACTGCTCCATCTGCTGCTGGAAGCCGCGACCGATCTCACCGATGGTGTTGCGCACCGGGACCCGCACTCGGTCGAAGGTCAACTCGGCGGTGTCGGAGCACCAGTTGCCAAGCTTCTTCAGTGACCGGCTGACGGTTAGCCCGGGGCTGTCCGCGGGCGCTACCACTTGACTCATCCCGCGGTGGCCGCCCTCGTCGGAAGTCCTTACCAGAAGGCACATCCAGTCGCCCTGCACACCATTGGTGATGTATGTTTTGGCACCGCTGATCAGCCAGTCGGCTCCGTCGCGCTCAGCGCGGGTGCGGATGCCCGCCACGTCGGATCCCGCATCCGGTTCGGTCACCGCGATCGAGCAGATTTGCTCGCCGGCGATGGCCGGGGCGAGGTACTCACGCTTGAGCTGGTCGCTGCCATGGGCATGCAGCGAGGGCGTGGCCATGTTGGCTTGCACGTTGTAGGCGATCGGCACACCGTTGCAAGGCAGCCGGCCGAACTCCTCGCACGCGATCACGGTGAACCAGTGGTCGGCGCCTTCGCCGCCGTAGGCGGGATCGTATTCCAGTCCCAGTAATCCCAGTTTCGCGAATTCTTTGAAGACCTGGTGGGCGGGGAAGCTGCCCTGCTCCTCCCAGGTGTCGATGTGCGGTTCGACGTTCTTGGCCAGCATCTCTCGGACACTGGAGCGGAACATCTTGTGCTCTTCGGTGAACTGCATGTCACACCTCCGCGGCGAGGAGTTCGGGGACCAGCGCTGCCGGTACGGCGGCACGAACCGCACGGAACCGCTCGCCCAGGCTTCTGGCCTGAGGATCCTCCCGTAGTGACGCTGCCACTCCATTGCCGAGCAGTCCGATGATCACCACGTTGACCGCCAGCAGATTGGGCAGCGGGTAGACCCGAATGTCATAGCCACGCAACTGGGGAAGCAGGACGGCCAGCCGGTGCGGGGCCGAGATGTATTTCAGCAATGGCAGATACCGCTCGTCGGTCGCCCACAAACCAAGATTTGCATTGCCGCCCCTGCCGCCCGAGCGGGCGCCGAGGTAACGGCCGAGTTCGATGGTCGTCGTGTCGGCCCCAGACGGATCATCGGCGCCAGAGGTGGCGAGCGGTACTTCCGGCTCGACCAACTGCCCGCGCGAGGGCGGTCGACCCGTGGCCAGGACTGGCACCAGCACCTCCCAGACTCAGCGTTGCAACATTTAGTAAACCTGGTTATACAAAAGAATGGGTGTACGTGGCAAGCTCGGCAGCCGGCCCCTCATCGCGCTCAGTCCTTGAGCCCGAAAGCTGAGACGGCGTTGTCGTGCAGGAACAGTCGCTCCACTTCGGGCTTTAGTTCCAGTGCGGCAAGCCCCGTCATTGCCGCCTCGAAGGTGAGGACCGGCCAGTCGCTGGCCCAGATGCACTTGTGGCGACCGTAGGTCTTCAAAAAATGCACGAACTGGTGCGGGTAGTACTTCGGCATATGGGCGCTGGTGTCAATCCAGACATTGGGATGCTTGGCGGCCACGGCGATCATCTCCTCGGTCCACGGCCAGCCGATGTGTCCGGCGACGATCCGCAGCTGGGGGAAGTCGACGGCCACGCGGTCGATGTGTCCGGGTCGGCCGGTCTCGGAAGTGTAGGTGGACGGGCCGGTCCCGCCGACCTGGATCTGCACCGTGATGTCCAGGTCGACGCAGGCCGCGTAGAGCGGGTACCACTGCGCTTCGGTGGGCACCTTGTCGAGGATGAAAGGTTCCAGCTTGAGGCCCTTGCAGCCGTGATCGTTGACGAGTTCGCGTAGGGCGCCCACGGCCGCCATCACCCCGTCGGGCGTCCAAGGGTTGACACTCGCCACCGGAATCAGGCGGTCCGGATAGCGCTGGACGGCATCAAGGACGGCATCGTTGGGGATCAGCGGACCCGCCGAGCACAAAGCTTTGCCAATGCCCGCCTCGTCCATCTCCTCGATCATCGTCTCGAGGGGAATGCCGGCGCGCATCCGCGGGCCGTGGTCCATGCGGTCCGCCAGGGTGAAGTTGCGTGCCGGCATCTTCGCTACCGCGTCCGCCGGCCAGGGCTGGACCCACGCATCGATGATCGTCATCTTCTGTGTCGATTCGGCAGTCATCGCTGTCAGCCCCTCGGTAGGCCGAGAACCCGCTCGGCGATCATCGTCTTGACGATTTCATCGGTGCCGCCGGCGATGTGGAACGCCGGTGCCGAGAGCAGGACCAGGCGCCAGTCGTCCACCGTGCCGTCCCGCAGAGAGAGCCGCGGTCCCAGGCGTTCAGCCACCGCGTCGGCCAACTCGCTGACCACCATGCCTGTGGCCAGCTTGGCCAACGCGGCCTCCGGTCCGGGTGGTGTGCCCGCGACGAGGCGCCGATGCATCCCCGCCTCGAACGCGGCCAGCGCCCGTTGGTCGATAACGGCATCGAGGAACTTCTCGCGGGTCGACTGGTCCGGCCAACCGAGCTCGCTTGCCTGGCGTACCAGGCGGCCCAGCGAGCGTCCGAAGCTGGAGAAGCGCTCGAAACCCAGCGTCGTCATCGCGACCGCCCAGCCGCCGCCGATCTCGCCCAGTACAGCGTCCGCGGACAGCTCGACATCGTCGAGGAACACCTCCGAGAATGACGCCCCGCCGGTCATCTGGCGCAGCGGACGTACCTCGACGCCGGGACTGGTCATGTCGATGATGAACGCCGTCAACCCGGGGTGCCGGTGCTGCTCGGGATCGGTCCTGGCGAGCAGGTATCCGTACTTGGCGTGCCGCGCCTCCGAGGTCCACACCTTCTGGCCATTGACTCGCCATCCGGTGTCGGTCCGGGTCGCTCGCGTGGATACACCGGCCAGGTCGCTGCCGGCGTCCGGCTCGCTGAAAAGCTGGCACCACACCTCCTCGCCGCGCAATATGGCCGGACAGTGGCTCTTTTGCGCCGCGGTGCCGACCGCGAGCAGCGTCGGTCCGACCATCTCCAGCGTCACGCCCAACAGGCCTCGAGGGACGTCGTACTCGGACTCCAGGTCCGCCCAGGCCAACGCGTAAGCGGACGGCAGGCCGCGGCCGCCGTATTCAGTCGGCCAGGTCAGCCCGGCGAATCCGGCGTCGTAGAGCAGCCGCTGCCACGCTACGCAGTCGGCGCGCCAGGCCTCCGGATCGGGCAGTTCGCGGAACTGGGCGAACATCGCGTCGGGAAAGCCGTCGGGTCGGTGCTCGGCGTGGCCGTCGAGGAAGTCCCTGGCTTCCTTCAAAAACGTGTCAACGGACTGCTCCATCACACTCTCTACTGTCGTGCATCTGCGAGATTCCGGTTTGGCGTCATAAATACTAACCTGGTTATATGTTAGACCGGTCTGGTCGTCATGAGGAGGATTGCCGTGACGTTGCCGTCATCTGCCATAGATGCTGAGCCCGACGTGACGCACCTGCTCGGCGATGGACAACTCGTCGTGAAACTCGACGACAGCCAGGTGTACCCGCGCATGCTCGTCGGCGGCAAGGCTCATAGTCTGTCGAAGTTCCGCGCCGCGAACCTTCCGACACCACCGGCCTTCACCGTCACCGTCGACGCCTGCCGCCAGTACTTCGCCGAGCCCGACGATCTCATGGCGCGGCTGTGGCCACAGGTCAAAGACGGCACCGCGTGGTTGGAGGCGCAGTCGGGGCGTGTGTTCGGACGTGGCCCGATTCCGCTGCTGGTCTCCGTGCGCAGCGGTGCTGCCGCGAGCATGCCCGGGATGATGGACACGGTGCTCAATCTCGGCATCAACGACGAGTTGGAAGCGATCCTGGCCGACGCCATGGGCAGGCAGTTCGCCAGAGACACCCACCGCCGGTTCAAGGAATTGTTTTGTCAGGTGGTGAATCCAGGGGACGGGCGTGTTCCGACTGACCCGTATGACCAGTTGCGCGCCGCTGTCACTGCTGTCTTTGACTCGTGGCACTCTGCGCGTGCCGTGTCCTACCGGCGGCACCACAACCTCGAAGGCAAGATGGGTGGAACCGCGGTCACGGTGCAAGCGATGGTCTTCGGCAATCTCGACGACCGGTCGGGTACCGGCGTGCTGTTCAGCCGGAATCCGTTGACGGGACAGGCAGAGCCCTATGGCGAGTGGTTGCCCCGCGGGCAGGGTGAGGACGTGGTCAGTGGCAAGTTCGACCCTCTGCCGCTCACGGCGCTGGCTGAACAGCACGCAGACGTGCACCGCGAATTACTCGAGGCCGCCGCGTGGCTGGAAAGAGAGGGCACCGACGTTCAGGACGTCGAGTTCACCGTTGAGGCCGGCATGTTGTATCTGTTGCAGACACGTGCAGCCAAGCGCTCGGCGAAGGCGGCGGTGGCGATCGCCGTCGCCCTGCAACGCGAGGGGCTCATCGACGTCGACGAGGCGCTCAACCGGGTAACGCCTGCCCAGATCGACGTGCTTCTCACGCCGGTCATCGAACCGGACGCCGCGAGCAGCTCAACTGTTGTCGCCACGGGTCTGCCTGCCTGTCCCGGTGTTGGTGCCGGTGTGGTGGTCGGCGACAGTGATGCGGCCGAGGATGCTGCCGACGAAGGTCAGGATGTCGTGCTCGCACGCGAAACGACCAGCCCGGACGACGTCGGCGGGATGATCGCTGCTCGCGCGGTGATCACCGAGCAAGGTGGATCCACCTCCCACGCCGCGGTCGTCAGCCGCGAACTGCACACTCCGTGCGTCGTCGGTTGCGGCAAGGGCACCTTGCTGTCGCTGGTTGGCAGCGAGGTCACCGTGGACGGCAGCCTCGGCACGGTCTATGCCGGCCTTCTCCCGATGACGCACCCTTCGGAAACCGCCGGTTCCGAGATGGCGACTCTGTTCGAATGGGCGCGCGAACGCAGTCCCATCGAAGTGCTGAGCCTCGCCGAGGCCGAGGGACTGCAGGAGGTGCGTCAGGTCGATCATCGCGACCCGTCGACCGTCAATGCCGCGGTGGAGGACGGTGCGACGAGATTGAGTGCCGAGCACCCGCTACCGGTGCTGCTCGAGCTGGTGAAGCGGACACAGAACGCTCGGTCATCAAAGACCTAACCAGGATTACCCAATTAGATGAGACAATCGCCTGGTGTATCCCGATAGCGAGGCCATTGCGCACCCCACCGCGGGCCAGTTGGTCGCCGACTCCATTCGCCGCAAGATCATTCTGGGTGAATTCCGCGACGGCGACTTCCTCCCGAATGAAGCGCAGCTACTCGAACAGTACCGAGTGTCGCGGCCGGTGTTGCGCGAGGCGATCCGGATCTTGCAGTCGGAGTCGCTGCTGACCATCCGTCGGGGCAGCAAGGGCGGT
Organism: Mycobacterium innocens; assembly: GCF_900566055.1. GTDB lineage: Bacteria > Actinomycetota > Actinomycetes > Mycobacteriales > Mycobacteriaceae > Mycobacterium > Mycobacterium innocens. The sequence continues at coordinate 20,171 of NZ_UPHQ01000312.1, read as the reverse complement.
GCGCGAATCAACGCGCCGCGGCCGGACCCGGTGGCCCGACAGGCCGGCGGTCTGCTGCAGTACAACCACACAACGGTGTTCGACGTTTTCCGAGCCCGAGCCATCATCGAACCGCCCGCCGTCAAGCTGCTTGCCGAAAATCGAACCGCGGCCACCATGAAACAGCTGCGTGAGGCACTCGACCGCGAATCGAATGCGATCAACGATCCCCGGCGCTGGGGGAGGGCGCACGCCGAATTCCACACGCTTGTCGTCGAGTTGTCGGGCAGTAACACGCTGGCGCTGTTCGCGCACATCATGGCCGACATCACCACGGCCCATACCCAAGCCGTCTGGCAGCATGCCCTCGACGACGCACAGAAGCGCGCCGATGCCGAACTGGCACATCGGGTGCACCGCAAGCTCGTTCGCCTGGTAGAGGACGGCAAGGCGGCTGACGCCGAGCAGTTGTGGCGCCGGCATCTCGAGGAGACCACGGAGAAGATGCTGAAAAACCAGGGCGAGCGGGAACTGCTCGATCTGATCGACTGACCCGTCCCAGCTGATATCTAACCTGGTTATACTTTTCTTCGAACGGTGCCACACAGGAGAGATGCATGACCAGTGACCTTCTCGACGATCTGCGTAGCACGACGCGACAGGCGTTGGCGGCGGGCGGCGGTGACGTCGTCGATGAAGTTGGCTTGGCCGGGCTCCTCGTAGACCCCCGCCAAGGTGGGCTGGGCCTCGGCTATCGGGAAGCGGTTCTGGTGAGCGAGGAGCTCGGCCGCGCGTTGTCGGCTTCGGCATTCCTGCCGACTGCGGTGCTCGCGGTCACGTTGTTGCAGTACTCGGAGACCCCAGCCGCCGTGGACCTTCTTGCTGACATTGCACAGGATGCAGCCGCCTGCGCCGTCGCTGTTGCCGATCCGACCGGACGCTGGGCGATCGACAGGTGTGGCGTCACCGCGATACCCGCCGACACGGGGGAGTGGCTGCTCAACGGCACGGCGTGGGGCCTATGGACCCCGGCCAGCCGACCGCCGCGCAACGTGCTTGTCACGGGCCGTGCGGCCGAGGGCACCGCGTTGTTCGCAGTTGATGCCGAAGTGGTCGCCATCTCGCCTGCCGACCAGCTCGATCCGGATCGGGGGCTTGGCGAGTTCACTCTCACCGACGCTCCGGCGCGGCTGCTGGCGCCCCCGGCGAACGCCGCCTCGGCCGTTTCGGCGGCCTACCGGCGGGGACTGCTGACCGTAGCCGCAGAGCAACTCGGTGTGGCGCGGGCGAGTCTTCAGAGCGCGGTGGACTACGCGAAGACTCGCACCCAATTCGGTGCTCCGATTGGATCATTCCAGGCTGTCAAGCATCGCTGCGCCGAGATGCTACTCGAGGCGGAACTCGCCGATGCGGTGTTGGCGGACGCGGTCCGGCGGGGATCGTCAGTCGATGCCGAGTTGGCGTTCATCGTGGCCACCCGCGCCGCTCTCACCGCAGCGGAGTCGTGCATCCATGTCCACGGCGGCATTGGGTTCACCTGGGAGCATCCAGCGCACCGGTACCTGCGCCGTGCCCGGGTCAATGCTCATCTCCTCGGACCCACCACCGCGCACCGCGAAGCGATCGCCCGATCCGCTGGACTCACCGCGGCTGAAAGGGGCCGGTGATGGCCGACGAACTGACGATCCTGCGCCTTGTCGCGATCAAGGGCCGCGTTCCCACTGAGCTGGTCGCCGGCAGTTTGGGCGTCGATGAGGAGCGCGCGCAAGCGCTATTGGACGATCTCGTCGAGTGGGAATTGGTGAAGCAGACGTCGATGGGCTACCGGGTCACTGCGGCCGGTCGCGCCCGCTGCACCGAATTTGTCGCAGCGGAATCCAAGGCAACCGACCAGTCCGTCGTGTCCGCGGTCTACGAGACTTTCTGCCGCCACAATCAGATCCTCAAAGAGATCATCAAGGACTGGCAGGCGCGTGACCCGGAGCCGAACGACCACTCCGACGCCGACTATGACCGCCAGGTGCTGGACCGCCTGATCGCACTGCATGAACAGGTGCTTCCGCTACTGGACGACGTTTCGGCGGCCGCTCCGCGACTGAACCACTACCGCACGCGACTCGTCAAGGCCGCCGAGGCCGTTGCCGCCGGCGACGTGTCGTTCGTCTCGAAGCCGATCGTCGACAGCTACCACACCGTGTGGTTCGAGTTGCACGAAGATCTCATCGGCTTGAGCGGTCTCACGCGCCAGGCCGAGGCGGAGGCAGGCCGGGGGGCGTGAGCCTCGGCTGGACTCACACCTGCAGCAGTGCTCCGCCGTCGATGGCCAGCTGTTGACCCGTGACGTACCGTGACTCGTCGGAGGCGAGGTAGACCACCGCGTTGGCGATGTCGTCGGGCTCGACCCACGGGATCGGCATCGCTTGCATACGGTAGAAACCCTGCTCGGCGTCCTCGCGGGTGGGCTCGGGCAGGTCCTTTCGGAACGACTTGTACATCGGTGGGCTGTGCAGCATGTCGGTGTTGCAGTTGGTCGGGTGCACGGCATTCACCCGAATCGACCTGCGGGCCAGCTGGCGGGCCAGTACGACCACGTACTGACTGATCACCTGCTTAGCCAGTCCATAGCCGGCGCCGCCGGGACCATTGCCCGGGTTCGTCACGGCGTTTGGCAGCAGCCCGGCCACCGAGCCGGTCGCGATGATCGAGCCGCCGTCTGCTACCCACGGCAGGGCCGCATGAACGGTGTTGAGCACTCCGACCAGGTCGACGTCGACAGCGTCGGCGAAGGCCGTCACGGGATAGTTGGGTCCGATCGGACAGATCCCGGCGTTGGCCACGACAATGTCGAGCTTCCCAAGGTTCTCCAGGGCTGAGGCGACCGCCCGATCGAGTGCTGGTCGGTCGCGGACGTCGACTACGGCAGGAATGGCGCGCCGGTCGAACTTCTCGACGAGGCGAACCGTTTCGTCCAGATCCTCCTTGGTCGCCATCGGATACCCGACGCCCGGGATGTCGGCACAAATATCGAGAAGGATCACGTCGGCACCCTCTTCGGCCATACGCACGGCATGGCTTCGACCCTGTCCACGACCGGCGCCCGTGATCAGCGCAACCTTACCTTCGACGCGCCCCATCGCAGACCGTTCCTTTCATCAGTGCGTGGCGACCGTGCTACCCGCCCGGAGAATTATATGACGTGGTTAGTCTATTATGGCGATGCTGCCACACAGAGGAGAACACCGCATGCCTGGCGTACTGGACGGCATCCGCGTCATCGAGCTGGCGACTTGGGGCTTCATCCCCTCTGCCGGGGTGGCGCTGGCGGACTGGGGGGCCGAGGTGATCAAGGTCGAGCACCCGTCCCACGGCGACCCGATGCGTGGTCTTGTCAGCGGTGCACTCACGAAAGCAGGCCAGCGGCCGGTCAGCTTCATGTTCCAGACCTTCAGCCGCAATAAGACAAGTGTGGGCATCGACCTCACGGTGGTCAGCGGCCGCGAGGCGCTACTGAAGCTCGTCGCCTCCGCCGACGTGTTCCTGACCAACTACCTGACTCCGGTGCGCCGCAAGCTAGGCGTCGACGTCGACGACCTGCTGGCGGTAAACCCACGTTTGGTGTACGCGCGGGGGAGCGGCCTTGGGCCGCAGGGCGAGGAAGCCGACACCGGTGGCTTTGACCTGGCGTCGTACTGGTCGCGGGGCGGCGTGGCGTACGTCAGCACACCGGAGGATGCCGACTTTCCGCCGCCTATGCCCGGCGCGGCCTTTGGTGACCTGCAGGCGGGCATGTACGCCGCCGGCGGTGTCGCCGCAGCCCTGTTTGGCCGGGAACGAACGGGAGCCGCTCAGGTGGTCGACGTGAGCCTCTTGGGCGCGGCCGCTTGGGGCACGGCCCCGCACATTGCGGCGTCAACGCTGTACGACATCGACGCGATGCCTCGCGGAGATCACTACACCGCGCACAACCCGATCAGCAACACCTACCGCACCAAAGACGATCGCTTCATCGCAATTGTCATGCTGGAATCCGACCGGTTCTGGCGACCGCTCGTCGAGCTGGTCGGCCGTCCAGAACTGGCCAGTGATCCCCGCTTCTGCGACGCCGACGCCCGCGGTCGTAACTGCGCCGAGTGCATCGCCGAGCTCGACGAGATCTTCGCTCGCCGCACCGCCCAGGAATGGCGGGAGCTGCTGAGCAAGCAGCGGGGGGTATGGGCGGTTGTGCAGTCTCCCAAGGAAACTGCCGTCGACCCTCAGGTCACAGGGAATGGCTACGTCGCGCCACTCGATCTCGGCGGTGATGGCTCTTTCGCGGTCTCCACGCCACCGGTGCAATTCAACGGTGAGCGGCCAAGCCCACGCCCCGCCCCGGAGTTGGGCGCCGACACCGACCAAGTGCTGCTCGACCTTGGTTACGACTGGGACGAGTTGCTGCAGATGAAGGTTGACGGGGCAATCACGTGACGGACGTCCGAGGAGCCAAGTTTACCAACCAAGCCGTCTTAGTATAACCTGGTTAACTATTAAGGCTGCCCAGCCCTCGGGCAACCCAGTGAAGGTGACGGATGGATCTGACCCAGCAGATGCGGGAGCGAATTCTCGCCCGCGGGGCGGATCCTTTGCTGTACTACCGCGGGCTGTGGCACAGCCAGGACGCATTCTCCAAGTCTGCCCAGCAACTTGACGATGCTCTCTCTGCCTGCGAAGTGGGCCCGGGAAGCCCGGTCGGGATCTTTATGCGCAACCGGCCGGGACCGGTCGCGGCGCTGGCCGTTGTCCTGGCGACTCGCCGCCCGCTCGTGGTGCTCAATCCCGCCATGCCCGACGCCACCGTGGGCAACGACATCAGCGCGCTGAAACCGGCCGCGGTCGTGGCAGATCCGGAAGACTGGGGCAGGGCTGCGGTCGTGTCGGCCGTGTCAGCCGTCGGCGCACTCGGTCTGCAGATCGACATCCCCACCAACGACAGCGCTGCGGTACACACGATGGCGCAACGTGATCCGGACGCGACGCCCGCAGAACTCGACCCCGACGTGGCGATCCTGATGCCAACCAGCGGTACCACGGGGCCGCCGAAGCGAATCCCATTGCGAGTCAATGAGGTTCAGCACGCGCTGTTGGGCGCGCAAGAGCACTACATGAACGGCAGCGCGCGGCAGGGCAGTGTCCGTGGTGCCGGTGTCCAGATCTGCGCGCTTCCGCCGACCAATATCAGCGGCCTGTGGGCGTTGATCACTGCGCTGCACGGCGGCGGTCGCATAGTTTTGCAGGACAAATTCGAGCCTGTCGCGTGGTCGGAGGCCGTCGCCCAGTACGGTCCCCGCTCGGTATCGTTGCCCCCTGCGGCGCTGCGGATGATCCTCGATGCCCACATCGAGAAAGCCAAACTATCCAGCCTCAAAGCGGTGTGGGCCGGCGCGGCTCCGGTCGGCTCCGATCTCGCCGAAGCCTTCGAAAAGGCCTACGGCTGCCCGGTTTTACTCAGCTATGGCGCGACCGAGTTCACCGGTGGCATCACGGGATGGTCGCTACGGGACTGGCATCGGTGGAAAGACACCAAGCGAGGTAGCGTGGGTCGCCCGCATCCTGGTGTCGAGATCTGTGTGGTCGATCCTGAGACCGGTGCGGTTCTTCCCCCCGGCGAGCCTGGGTTGTTGCAGGTACGCTCAGCCCAAGCCGTCGGCGGCGCAAGCCGCTGGGTGATCACCAACGACCTGGGCAGCGTGGACGACGACGGCTTTGTCTGGATCCACGGCCGGGCCGACGACGTGATCAACCGTGGCGGATTCAAGATTTTTCCGGCTGAGATCGAGGACTGCCTCGAGTCTCACCCGCAGGTACGCGAGGCTGTCGCCTTCGGCGTCGATGACGAGCGACTCGGCCAGGTGCCGGTCGCCGTGGTGGTGGCCCAAGGGGTCGAGCCGAAGGAGCTCATCGCATGGGTGAAGTCCCGGCTACCCGCCTACAAGGCGCCGGTGAGGGTGCAGGTTACCGGCTCCATCCCGCGTAACTCGGCGATGAAGGTGCTGCGCAAGCAGGTTCGCCAGGATTTCGAAAGTATTGCTGCGCAGGCAAACTGACGCAGCCCCGAGGAGGTTGATCAGCGTTGTTGGCAAAAGACCCAGGTGACCACGTGGTGGTGGTGACAGGCGCCGGCAACGGCCTGGGCCGCGCACACGCGCACGCGTTCGCCGCGGCGGGGGCGGCTGTGGTAGTCAACGATCTCGGCGGTGGGCGAGACGGCAGCGGAGGTTCGACGGGCCCGGCCCAGCACGTGGTCGACGAGATCACCGCCGCGGGTGGGCGCGCGGTGGCCAACACCGACGACATCAGCACCTGGCACGGTGCCAAAGCAGTTATCGACCAGGCCGTCGACACCTTCGGCGGTCTGGACGTACTGGTCAACAACGCCGGCATTCTCCGGGATCGGATGCTGACGTCGATGTCGGAGGCGGAGTGGGACTCGGTGATCGCAGTGCACCTGAAGGGCACGTTCTGCCCAACGCGCCACGCCGCCGAGTACTGGCGCAACCGCGCCAAGGGCGGGGCGGCCAACGACGCCCGCGTCATCAACACCACGTCGCCATCGGGTCTCTTCGGCAATCCCGGCCAGACAAACTATGGCGCCGCCAAGGCCGGCATCGGGGGTTTCACAGTGATCGCGGCGATGGAACTGGCCCGCTACGGGGTGACCGTCAACGCCGTCGCGCCGACCGCTTTGACCCGTCTCACCGATGACCTGCCCGCGGTACACAAGCTGGCCGAGACGGTCGATCTGTCGCCGGAAGGGGTTTCGCCCCTGGTGGTGTGGCTGGCCGGCCCCAGCGCGAGCAACGTGACCGGCCGGGTATTCGCGGCCATTGGTGGAACCGTCGCTGTCGTGGAAGGCTGGGCCCACGGCCCGCAAGCCCACACCGACGGGCGCTGGACCCAGCAGCAGCTCGATGAGGTGTTACCCGCTCTGCTGGCCAAGGCCGCGCCCAACGCTGACATGACCGGGCAGCGGCCCCCGCAATGAGCGCGTCGACCACCCATCCGGCTCACCGGCTGATCGGTCAGGTGCTCTTCACCTACGACATGCCGATCGAGCGCGGCAAGGTCCGCGAGTTCGCCGCGGCGACCGGGGCCAGCCATCCCGTCTATCAGGGCACGAATCCCCCTGTGCCACCGACGTTCTTGGCCACCGCTATGCATTGGGAACCGCAGGATCCGTCACTGGCCACCCTGCTGGGCCTGGATCTGAGCAGGGTGTTGCAGGGCGGCCAAGAGTACACGTTCATCGGGCCGGTGCCGCGCGTCGGCGAAACTCTGCACGCCGAGACGTCCGTGGAGTCGGTGACCGACAAGCAAAGCAGCCGTGGCGGTCACATGACACTGATTGTGGTGCTCACCAGGTTCCTGCGGCCCGACGGCACGGTGGCCGCCGAGGGCCGCGCGACGGTGATCGAGAGGGCGAAGTCATGACGGGCCGGTTGCCGCAAGCCGCACTGCGGGTGGGCACCGCTCTGCCAGAGCGGCATTTCGGTCCCCAAACCCGCACCGATATCGTGCGCTACCAAGGCGCCAGCGGCGATTTCAACCCCATCCACCACGACGACGAGTTCGCGCGATCAGCGGGGTTGCCCGGCGTGATCAGCGTCGGCATGCTGCAGGCCGGCTACCTGGGCACCTACTGCGTCGAGTTGTTCGGCCCGGAAAGTGTGCGGCGGCTGTCAGTGGGGTTCGCCGATCAGGTGTGGCCCGGCGACAAGCTGGTCTGCCGCGGCGTGGTTTCCGCGGTCACACCGACCGAGGACGGACACAGCGCAAAGATCGATCTGACGATCGGCCGCACCGACGGCGGTGTGGCCGTGTCGGCCTCGGCCACGGTGGTCGTCGGACCGGATGACGTCAGTCTCTGGAACCGCCCACGGCGCCGAGTAGGCTGATAACTAACCAAGTTAACTATTAGGAGGCGAGCATGCCGCTGCAGGACTACATGCAGTTGGTCTCCGTCGATGACCATCTCATCGAGCATCCGCGCATTTGGGCCGACCGGCTACCCGCCGAGTACCAGGAGTTAGGGCCACGCATCGTGGAGGTCCCGCGTGCCAAGGGGGGGCCGCCCAGCCAGGTGTGGGAGTACCAGGGCAAGACGTATCCGCAGATCGGCCTCAATGCAGTGGCGGGAAAAAAGCCGGAAGAGTACGGCATCGACCCCTCGCGGTTCGACGAGATGCTGCCCGGGTGCTACGACCCCGTGCAGCGGCTTGCCGACATGGATCTCGACGGCGTGGAGGCTGCACTGTGTTTTCCGTCGTTTCCCCGGTTCGCCGGCACGGTGTTTCTGGAGGGCGAGGACCGAGATCATGCGCTGGCATGTGTGAAGGCATACAACGACTTCATGCTCGATGAGTGGTGCGCCGCCGCGCCGCACCGATACATCCCGCTGGTGATCCTGCCGTTGTGGGATGTCGAGCTCGCGGTGGACGAGGTGCATCGGACATTCGCCAAGGGCGCGAAGACCATCGCGTTCCCGGAAAACCCGTCACCGCTGGGGCTACAGTCGTTGCACACCGATCACTGGGACCCGCTGTTCACTGTCGCCGAGGAGTTCGATCTGCCGTTGTCGATGCACTTCGGCACGTCGGGAATCTCGCCCAAGCCATCGCCAGATTGTCCGATGGCGGTGAGCATCACGCTGTTCGGGTGCAACTCGATGTCCGCGCTAACCGATTTACTGTTCTCGCCGGTGTTTCATCGGCATCCGCAGTTGAAGGTGGCGCTCTCCGAAGGCGGCATCGGCTGGGTTCCCTACATGCTCGAGCGTGCGGACTACGTCTGGGAACGGCATCGCTTCTACCAGAACGTCAACCAGGAACGCCGGCCGTCCGAGTTGTACTTTGAGCACGTCTACTCCTGCTTCATCGAGGACCATCATGGACTTGCAGCCCGTGACGAGGTCGGCTTGGACAACATCTTGTGGGAGTGCGACTATCCGCACTCGGACTCGAACTGGCCCAACAGCCGCAAGGTCGCCGAAGAAGTGTTCATGAAGATTCCCGACGAAGACGTGCACAAGATCGTCGAACTCAACGCCCGGCGGGTGTTCAACTTCCCCCGAGCGGAGAAATGAGCGGCGGTCCGGTAGAACCCAATCGCCCGGACGCCATGCTGGGCGTGTCGGACTGGGACGATGAAGACCTGTTGACCCTCGTGGAAGCGTCGCAACGACTCGGCGCGGAGATCAACGCCTCGCGTCGACGCATCCGCCAGGCGGAAGAGGCGCTGGCCGAAGATGATTCGCCGGCTATCGGTGCCGTAGACGCCGCCGTTCTGGCTGCCGAATGCCTACGGCTGCAGCAGCTGGTCCGGGCTGCCGAACGCATCCAGCGCGGTCAGGCCGATGCGCAGACCGGCCCGTGACGCGCGCCGACTCCGCCAGTGGCCGGCAAATCGACGCGGTGGTCTTCGACATGGGCGGTGTTCTGACCGTCGACCCGTATGAAGCAATCAGGGACTACGCCACCGAGTTAGGCGTCCCGTCGGATACTTTCGTCGGTCAGTTACGCGGGCCAGAGTTCGCCGAAGTGGAAACCGGTGACCGCTCGCTGCGCGACTACCTCAAGTTCGCATGTTGCGATGTGCAGGCGCGGGTGGGAGTGCGGGTCGACATCCATCGGCTCGCCGACTGCTTGGCCGCCGGTCAGCAGATGCGCCCTGAAATGATTGCGTTAGTTCAGGATCTGGCCCGGGGTGGTGTGAAGGTCGGCGTGCTCACCAACAACGCTAAGGAGGCCAGGTCCTGGTGGACCAGCGGCGTGCTCCCCCTGGAAAGCTTTGCGGCCATCGTGGACTCCTCCGAAATAGGGCTGCGCAAACCGACTCCTGCGATTTTCAAGCTGACCGCCGAGCGTATGGGCTGTCATCCGGCGCGGGTGCTGTACTTCGACGACACCGAGGAAAACGTCGTTGGGGCGGCAACCTCGGGCCTGACCGCACAGCTATTCGTCGACGCGCATCATTGCCGGCGTGTGTGTGAGCAATCCGGGCTGCTGTGACGACAGCTATTTGTGTGCTACGCCACATCAGTAATAATATAACCAGGTTATAGTTAGCCGGTCGGCCCCAAGGGTGAAGGTGAGATGTCGGGACGAGTTCTGGTTACCGGAGGCACTGGCGCGGCCGGCGCAGCGACGGTCAAGTGGCTGCGGCGAATGGGCGTCGACGTGGTTGTTTTGGCGCGCCGCAAACCTGCGGTACCCGTCCGCGGCGTAACGTACGTGGCCGCGGACATCCAGGACGCAGACGGAGTCACCCGTGCCGTCGCGGGCTGCGACGCGGTAGCGCATTTCGCTTGGACCGTATCGGCGATGCAGAGTGCGGAGGTCGCTGAAGGGATCGACATCGGCGGAACGACCAACCTGCTGCGGGCCATGGCTGATCACGACTGCCGCAGGATCGTGTTCGCCTCCTCGATCACCGTATATGGCGGCCACCCAGATCATCCACAGCCGTTCGCCGAAGACGAGACACCGCGGCCCGCGGCCTCGTTCCACTACGAGCGCAACAAGGTGCGTGCGGAGAAAATGATCGTCGAGTCGGGGGTTGAGGCGGTCAACGTGCGTCCCACCGTGATCGTTGGGCGATCCGCCTGGAGCGCGCCGGCCAGCATCTTCCGCCAACCGGTGGTCGTCACTCCCGGTCGCGATGTGCGGATGCAGCTGATCCACGTCGATGACGTTGGCCGTTTCTGCGCGCAGGCGGCGTTGGGCGGGCCGACCGGAACGGTCAACCTCAATGCCGATGACGCCCTGACCTTCAGCGAGATCGCCCACATCGTGGGTAGGCCCGCACTGAACTCCGGCAAGCGGTTCTCGCGACTGCTGGCCGGCCTTATCGGCAAGGTGAACAACTTCGAGTCGGTGCCCGACCTCATCGAGCTGTTCATGCACTATCCGCTGGGAGACACGCGAAAGCTGCGTGAGGAGTTCCGCTTCACGTGTGCCTACAGCTCGGCCGATGCCGTTGCCGACATGACCGACTGGTCATCAAGCAAATGGACGGTGGGCACGCGCTCGGTACGCAAGCCAATCCGCTTGGCCGAGCCCGTCGTCTACCCGCGCGACACGTCGGGACCTGACGGCAGCGCGGTGCGGATCGTCCCGCCGGAGTACACCGGTGAGTTCGACAACATCACCGGTGATCCGGCGTTGCCAGAGTGGAGCGCGGCGAACCTGTCCGAGGCGTTCCCGGGCCCGATGACACCGTTCTCGCTCGGCCTGGCGACCCGCATCACGTTCAGTGCGGCGAACTTGCTCGACCATCTTTTTCCGTTGGACCCCGAGCTGACGAGGATGGTCAGTACCAAACAAGTCGGTACGATCGGGCACCGGTTCTACAACAACATGACGGTGATGAAGGAACTAGTGAAAGCCATTCCGGGCCAGACACCCGAGAGCTTCGAGCATCAGATGAACGGTGCCCCCCTGCCCGACGGATACCGGCCCCCCCGGATGTCGGCCGCTGACGTACTCGCCAGTGCCCGGACAGCATTGAAGGGCGGCCCCCAGATCGCCGGTCTCGGGCACGAGGTGTCCGACATGGAACGGCGAGCGGAGCGGTTGGTCACCGACCGGCCAGACTTGCGAGCCCTCACCGACCACAAACTGCTGGCCCGCATCGAGCTAATCACCGACATGGTGGTGCGGGCGTGGGACATCAACTGCATGAACACGTTCGTGGTCAGTCTCCCGATGAACCTCATCTCGCAGCGCTACGGGGAGGACGTCGCGATGAATGTGCGCACCGGGACACAGAATCTGCGCAGCGCTGCCCTGTTGGCCGGGGTGCGCGAGCTCGCCGACATCGTCGCGATGGATGACGGTCTGCGTCGATTGATCGAAGACAGCCCTCGCGAGGTGGTGCTGGACAAACTACGCAGCGATGCACCGGCGTTCGCTGCCAAGTTCGACCGGCTGGTGGCCGACTGCGGTCATCGCGGGCCGGGCGAGACAGAATTGAGCAACCTCGTCTACGCCGATGCCCCGGAAATGCTGCTGCGCTCGGTAATGGGCAGCATCCGCACCGGCCATGCCGCCCCTGCGGTTTCAGTACAGACCCCGGTGGGTCGGGCATTGGTTCGCCTCGCCGTCGCCGCCATCGAGCGACGGGAACGCGGGCGCGACGTGTGCATGCGCATCACCTATGAGCTCCGACTCGTTCTGCGAGAATGGGGGCGGCGCCTGGCAGCGCGCGGGACGCTGGAGTCGGCTGATGACGTGCACTATCTGTCGGTGGACGAAACCTACTATCCGCCCGCCGATTCCAAGGACCGAGTAGCCAGACGGCGGGCCGAACGGAAGCGGCTGGCAGCACTGGACTTCCCGATCCACTTCCGTCAACCGTGGAGCCCACCCGCCGAGATTGCCGTTGATGGTAATCAAGTCATCAGCGGGCTTGCCGTCTCGCCGGGCTTGGCTCGAGGCAGAGTGCGCATCATGGCGGAGGCCGACGATGACTTCGAGCCCGGGGAGGTTCTGGTCGCCAATGTCACCGACACCGGGTGGACTCCCTTCTTCGGCTGCGCTGCCGCAGTAGTCACCAACATCGGCGGCATGATGTCGCATGCGGCAATTGTGGCTCGCGAGTTCGGGGTGCCCGCGGTGGTGAACACCGTGACCGCAACTCAGTGCCTTAAAGACGGCCAATGGGTCGAGGTGGACGGCTCCGCCGGCACGGTACGCATTATCAACGAAGCACCGTCCGTGGCCTAGGGAGGACCAAAACCGTGGCAAGCAAAAGCGATTTCGGCCACCGGACACTCGTCGGAACATTCCAACCCACTGCGACCGACTCCGATCCGACCCGGACATACTTCGGCCTCTCGCTGTCGTGCACGTGGTTCTACCTGAATTTCCGTGACGGCGAAGGCAAACTGCACTTCGCCTATCGCACCGTCTTGGGCTTAGAAGGCTCACTGCACTTCACCTGCAACGAGTCCCGTGACGCCGCGCTCCGCAAAGTGACGATGCCCGAAGGGCGCGAATTCTTCCGTGGGCCGGTCGTGACTACGGCTTCCGATCACGAGTACCGCATTGCGAGCAAGCCTGCCGAGCCCGGCTATGCCACCGGCCAGCCGTTCGAGATGGTGCGCACCGAAACTGAATTGCGCTATCACGAAGGCGAGGAACTGCAGTTCAGCGGGCGGCGAATCGGACCTGGAATGCAGGTATATGTTCCCAGCGGACCGACACCGCTCTTCTACACCTCACTGCAGCACCGGATTTCGGGTACGGCCTACGGCAAGTCCGCGGAGGGCTTCTTATGGCTCGACCACTGCTACCTTGCGCCCGGGGTGACGTGGCGTAACAGCGACTTCTTCAAGGGCGTCGAACTCGCATGGACACCGTTCGGCACCGAGTTTTCCGATGGCTCAATCGAGATGGGTCACATCTGCTACGGCGCCGACGGTTTCAACTTCGCCATGATCGTCGACGGAGACGGCGACGTCCTGCACGTGACTTCCACCGTCAGCGCACGTGACATCAAATACAAACCCAACACGTTCCCTGAACACATGTACTACGAAGTCGACGGCGTGGACTGGGAATGGTCGGCCGTCGAGGACGGAGAGCTACCCGACCAGGCATCGGGCCATGACTTCTACCGCTCTTCGGAGGGCTATCTGCGCCGCGCCGGAGAAACCCGGACCCCGGCGGTGTATCACTCCTACAACGAGTTTTTCCCGCCGGCGATCAGCGCGTGGGAGAAGACGGGACGGATCATCGGGCGGTGACCATCGACAAGCAGGCGGAGGTGCGCGCACGGGTCGGGCCGCTGCTGCGGCCCGCGCCCACCCGCGACGAAGAGGAATTCTGGCGGTCAGGTGCCGACGGCCGGCTGCGGATGCAGCGCTGCCGGAGCTGCCGGCGGTGGCAGCACCCGCCGAATCCCGTGTGCTTTCGGTGCCTTTCCCGCAACGTGGCCTTCGAGCCAGTCAGCGGTGAGGGCACGGTGTACTCCTTCACGATCAACCACCAGCCGTGGCTGCCGCATCTGCGCGACCCGTACGCCGTGATCGTCGTCGAGCTCGATGAGCAGCCCGGGTTGCGTTTTGTCAGCCGACTTGTCGACGCCGAGGTGGCTGATGTCCGGGTAGGCCTGCGGGTGCGGGTTGTCTTCGCACCGTTGGGCGAGGGGTTGTTCGCCCCGTTGTTTACCGCGGCGGGGGAGGTCGGGCGATGATGCGCCCCGAACGCCATGCCGTGATCCGGGGCTTCGGCTCTTCTCAAGTGGGCCGCAGGCTGCCGGTCAGCGAGATGGCGTTGACCGTTGATGCATGCCTGGCCGCACTCGCCGACGCCGGCCTGCCGCGTGATGAGATAGATGGACTTGCAACGTTTCCCGGTGGGGGATTCGACACTCCGGGACTGGCGGGTCCGGGAGCAGACGAGGTGCATGCTGCCCTTGGGCTGCAAACCAATTGGAAGTACGGCGGGCCCGAAGGGGGCCAGCTCGGGGGGTTCTTCTCGGCCTGCCTGGCGGTCGCCACCGGGCTGGCGCGCCACGTGCTGGTATATCGGACCGTCGGTGAAGCTTCCGCGCAGGGCGCTGCGGGGCGGGCGGGGGCCCTGGCCGGTGCGGCCGATGTGGCGGTCTCGGGCTTCCGGCGGTGGCTCGTGCCGTTTGACGCGCACTCACCGGCGAACTGGATTGCGCTCTACGCCCAGCGACACATGCATGAATTCGGCACCACCCGTGAGCATTTCGGTACCGTCGCGGTCAACAACCGGCGCAACGCCGGAGGCAATCCCAACGCGGTGTACCGAACACCCCTGACCCTCGACGAGTACTTCGCTGCGCGGATGATCACCACGCCGTTCGGCATGTTGGACTGTGACGTGCCCTGTGACGGGTCGGTGGCGTTTGTGGTCTCTCACGTCGATAGCGCCGACGACGGACCTCACCCCGCCATCGGCATCGAGTCCATCGGGTGGGCCATAAGGCACCGACCATTGTGGGATCAGTGGGCCGATATGACCGAAATGGCCGCGTGCGACGCCGCAGCTCACTTGTGGGAACGCAGCGACCTGGGCCCTGACGATGTCGACCAAGTACAGCTGTACGACGGATTCTCCTTCCTTCCGTTGCTGTGGCTGGAGGCATTGCGTTTCTGCGGCAAGGGTGAGTCCGGTCCGTTTCTCGACTACGGCAAACGCATCGCGTTGGACGGCACGCTGCCGTTGAACACCGGCGGCGGGCAGCTGTCGGCAGGGCGGCTGCACGGCTGCGGACTGCTCTACGAGGCCTGTGTGCAGCTGCGCGACCAGGGTGGCGATCGCCAAGCGGGCCGGCCCGACACCGTGGCGGTTGGAGTGGGTGGGGGACCCACGGCATGCGCGGCTCTCTTGGTGCGCCGATGAGCGCGGTCGTGGAAGTGGTGCTGATCCGCCACGGGCTGCCGAACCGGGTCGAGGGTGTGGTCAAGCCAGACCCCGGACTCACTGAGGACGGGTTCGCGCAGGCGCGAGCAGTCGCAGACGCGATGGTGCTGCTGCCGGTTCGTACGGTCGCCAGCAGCGGGTTGCAGCGGGCTCGGCAGACCGCCACACCTACCGCCGAGATGCTCGGACTCGCCGTAGACGTCCATCATGACCTGGCCGAATTCGACAGCGGCGCCGATTTCTACATTCCGATCGAGGACATGATCGCCGAGGCTGATCCACGGTTGGACTGGTGGCGACAGCTCATGGCCGAACCGGACATGAAAAGTGCTGTGGCCGAGTTTCGACACAGGGCAAGCACCGCAGTCAGTCGCGTTGCCGCCGCAAGTCCGCCCGGCGTCGCCGCGATCTTTTGCCACGGCGGAGTGATCGGGGCTTGCGTGGAAAAAGCCGTCGGTGATGTCCGCCTGGGGCTGACCGAACCGCACTACGGCTCGATCACACGCATCACTATTGAAGCCGACGGTCAGTGGAAGTTACGGACCTACAACGAGATTCACCACATCGAACGGCTGGCATCATCCCGGGAGGAGCGCGATGAGTTTTCGCGATGACGGCAAGGTCTACCTCGAGGTCGGCGTCAACGAGGTGGTCAGCAAGGATGACAACCCAAACGTGCCCTATGGCGCCGAGGAGACGGCTCGCAATTTAGTGGAGTGCATCCAGCACGGCGCGACTGTGGTGCACTTCCACGCGCGCTACGATGACGGCCGGCAAGCCTGGACCGACGATGAGGTCTGTCGCACCATCATGGCGACGGCGGCTCGAGAGGTTGACCCCCTGGCCTATCCCAGCTACGTCGGCAGCCTCGACCACATCTGGGCGCTGGCGGAGCGCCCGCCGGCCGGTACCCGGCTGCTGCTCACGCCGTTCGACCCGGTCCAACACGTCAAGCGCGTGCTGTGGCTGGAAGAGGAAAACCGTTTCGGGGTGGTCAGTTTCGGCCCCGACGATCCGAACAATTCACGGCCGCCCTATCCGCCGGAGCTGGATCGGTTCGCCGAGCTGGGGCTGGTCCCCAACATCGCTGTGTTCAATGCCGCCGACATGCGTTGGGTGGTGCTTGCCGCCCGCATCGGCATCTTGCGCCAGCCGCTGAACATCAAGCTGTTCTTCTCCGATCGCTGGGTGTCCAACAACGACCCCGACCCGGATGTTATCGACTTCCTCATCTCGCGCATTCCTGCCGGCATTGATCACGAAACCGTGGTCGTGCCCTACGCAATGAGCTCGGCCGAGCGATCCCAAGCGCTCTGGGAGCGTGCGCTCGACCGAGGCCTGGGCATTCGCGTTGGCATCGGCGATTGCCCGTGGGCTTTCCCTACTGCCACAAACGCCGATATGGTAGACCGCGCAGTCGATCTGATCACCGGCCGCGGACTCAACCCGGCGACTCAAGCCGATCTGCGCGTCCGCGTCGGCGCCCCCGCAGTGGCCGAGGCTACATCATGAGGGTGGTCGTCGACCCTGAGGTGTGCATGGGCCACGGCCAATGCTAGCGCGCGCCCCACAGGTCTATGAACCCGACGACGAAGGCTTCTGCGTGCTCATCGAGCCGGAGGTCGAGGGCGACTTGTTGCGCCACGCCATCGAGGGCGCTGAGGCCTGCCCCGAGTCGGCGATCACCGTGGCGTAGTCGTAATGACCTGGCATCCAACGGATTCACGCGACGCCATCGGCATTCCAAGACGGCCGTCCGACAGCGAGAGGTAATACCATGTCTGAGTCGAACATCGACGCAGCACAACCATTCGACCCCTTCACCCCGGTGGTTGACCCCTACACGCCGCTGAAAGAGGCCGCGTCGCGTTGTCCAGTGTTCCCCGCAAGAGGGGGAGCCTTCGTCGTCACCGGAGCTGCCAATGTCGCTGCGGTGTTCAAAGATTCGGCGTCCTTCCGCAACGAACTGCGCCCGCCGAAGCCGGGCACGCAGCCCAGCCTGGTGCATCTCGACGGTGACGAGCACACGCGGATGCGCAAACTCGTGGTGAAAGCCTTTACGCCGCGGGCCGTCAAGAATGTCGAGAACCCCACCTACGCCATCGCGCATGGGCTGATCGACCGGTTCATCGGGCGCGGTACTGCCGACCTGTGCGCTGAATTCGCCTTTCTGCTGCCAGCCATGGTGATCGCTGAATTGATCGGGATTCCCGAGGGGGACCGGTCGCGGTTCGTAAAATGGGCCGACGACGCCATCACCGCCGCTGGCCCCAACTCCAGTGGATATGCCGATTCCGACCCCGACCTACGCGAGTACGTACTGAGCATCATCGACCAGCGCCGCATGACGCCGGGCGAAGATCTGCTCAGCCAATTGATCCAGGTGCACGATGGCGAGGATCGGCTTAGCACTGAGGAACTCGTCGCGCTAGTCCGTATGCTCATTCTCGCCGGCACCGACACCACGGCGAATCTGATCGGCTCGATGCTGCACTACCTGCTCTCCGACCGGTCCCGCTGGGAGCGGCTGCGGACCGATCGCGCGCTGATACCCAACGTGATCGAGGAGACGTTGCGCTGCGATCCGCCGCTGTATTGGTTGCCCCGCGTAACCGCAACCGACGTCGAAATGGCCGGTACGACGATTCCTGCAGGAACGTTTGTGTGCAATGCGGTCGGACATGCTAACCGCGACCCCCAGGTCGTCGAGCGCCCCGATGAGTGGGACATGGACCGGCCCGCCAACCGTAATCGCACCCATCAGACGTTCGGGTTCGGTGAGCACTTCTGCATCGGCTCCTCGCTGGCGCGGCTGGAAGCCACCATCGTTCTGGAAGTGCTGCTGGACCGTCTGCCTGACGTCGCTCTTGCCGATGCCTACTTCTATCAGCCGCACGGCCCATTGATGATGCGCGGAGCCAAGGCCATGCCGGTGACCTTCACCCCGGCTGCGTCCCAATGAAGTCACTCAGCTCACTCGGCACACACCTGCTCATCGACGGTGAGCTCGTCGGTGACGTCGACTCGACCGTCGATGTCATCAACCCGTCAAACGGAGAGCTGGCACGCACGCTGCCGCTCGGCGGCCTCGCCGAGGTGGACGCCGCGATCACCGCAGCGCGGCGCGCCTTCGACGATGGGGAGTGGGCCGCCTTGCCGCCTGATCAACGGGGCGAGATCCTCACGCGGCTCGGCGATCTGGTCGAGGCGCACACCGCCGACTTTGCCCATTTCGTGGAGACCGAGGTCGGGACGTGTCGGCGGGTCGCCGGCCCGGGACAGGTGGTGCGGCCCATGGACCACTACCGCGACATGGTGTCCAAGGGATGCACCGAGCTCGGCTATGCCCTGCCCGAACTGCCCGGGCCGCCGGTCACCGGACAGCGAGTGGTGCGCGAACCCTGGGGCGTCGTCGCCGCGATCACCCCGTGGAATGCGCCGCATCTGCTCAACTTGTGGAAAGTCGCACCTGCACTGGTGACCGGCAACACGATAGTGCTCAAACCCGCTCCCGAGGCGCCGAGCTGCGCGCTGTTGTTCGGTGAGCTCGCCGCCGAGGCGGGGGTTCCACCGGGCGTGCTGAATGTGATTACCGGAGGAGCCGACGTCGGACAGGCGATGGTGGCAGATCCGCGTGTCGACATGGTGGCCTTCACCGGATCATCGACGGTCGGTCGTGCCATTGCTCAGGCGGCCGGCGCTGCGCTCAAGCACACGCTGCTCGAACTGGGCGGCAAGTCTGCGCTACTGGCGTTGCCGGACGCCGACGTGCCGTCGCTGGTTGCTGCCGTCCTGCGCTTCGTGACACTGGCCGGCCAGGGATGCGGACTGTTGACCCGCGTCCTGGTTCCCGACGAACTGCATGACACGGTCGTTGCCGGCCTGATCAACGCGTTGCAAGGCGTGCGGGTGGGACCGGCCGATGATCCGATGACCTCGATGGGGCCGGTCATCTCCGCGGCTGCCCGAGATCGGATCGAGGCCACGGTGCGTGAAGCGGTCGCGGCCGGGGCCCGGATTGCGTGCGGCGGCGGACGGCCGGTGAACGTGCCTGCGGGCGGATTCTATTTCGAACCAACGGTTTTGACGGACGTCACCAACGACATGGCGGTTGCTTGCGAGGAAATCTTCGGTCCGGTCATTGTCGTCATTCGTTACAGTGGAGACCCCGCTGAGGGGGTCCGACTGGCCAACGACTCACCCTACGGTCTTGTCGGTGCGGTGTGGACCGCAGACACCGCGCTCGGACTGCGTCTGGCGGCTCAGATCCGCGCAGGGCAGATCCGCGTTAACGCGACCGCCTCAGGAAACGAGGCGCCATTCGGCGGCTACAAGCAGTCCGGCGTGGGCCGTGAGGTCGGCCGCGAAGGGCTGCTCGAGTACACCACCGTCAAGTACATCGGTTGGCAGATATCCAATGCCGGTTGAGCGCCGCCCGCGCAGAAGAAATGGCGATATGAATGCAGTTTTGGACAGGCGCACATGCAGCAGACGTCCGATGGAAAACATCTAACGTGGTTATAACTACCGGGGCTGCGCCCCAACCTGTGGAAGCGTGCCAGCGGTGGGCTGCTGAGTTGGGGGCTCCGGCTGGGACGTAATCGGTGGCATGCTGATGCCACCAGAATGTGTGACCGCTGCTGTGAGCGGTTGAGGGACCCGGGATTTGGGTCCTCGTCCCGAACCGGAGCCTGTAATGACGCTACCCCGCACTGCCGCCGATGTCTTGTCCGAGCATGTGGTGTTCGAGTTGGAGTCAATCGATCG
>NZ_UPHQ01000188.1 GCF_900566055.1 Mycobacterium innocens | reverse complement strand
TCACCCTGGCCTGCGGTATCGACAACCGACTCGCCGAAAAAGGCTGGCGCACCCGCAAGAACGCCCGAGGCGACACCGAATGGATACCGCCAGCGCACCTCGATCGCGGACAGCCCCGCACCAACCCTTACCATCACCCCGAACGATTCCTCAGCGACCGCGACGACGACGACCCCGTTTGACACGTCAAACCTTCTGGTAAAACGGCAGATAACCCTGCGCCGCCAGCCGCGGTAGGACACCGCCGCTGTCGATGATCTCGAGGATCAGGTCGGGCAGGGCGGGCACTGTTCCCCGCACTCCGGTGGTGTCGTTGCGCCAACTGCCCTCGGCGAGATCGAACGTTGCGTGATCGCCTTCGGCAAAGACGCTGCTGGCCTGGGGCACCGTCATTGCGGGCAGTCCGGCGTTGACCGCATTGCGGAAGAACAGCGAGTTGAATTCCTCGGCGACCAGCCCGGCTATACCGAGCTCGACGAACAGGGCCGCAACCGGCCGCGACGATCCGACGCCGAAGTTCTTGCCGGCCACCAGGATATCGCCGGGCGACACCTTGTCGGTCCAGCCGGGGCGTAGCTGGTGGAAAACATGCCTGGCCGCCTCGGGCGGATCCATTTTCATGGCATAGGCCGGGTACATGGCGTCGGTGTTGAGACTGTCACCGAAAACCCACAACCTGCCGCTGAAAGTGAGTGTCATGCAACCAAACTCCTCGGGTCGGTGATGTAGCCGGTGACCGCCGAGGCGGCGACGGTCGCCGGTGCGGCCATGAAGATGCGCGCCTCGGTGCTGCCCATCCGCCCGGTGAAGTTGCGGGTGCTCGAGGTGATGCACACCTCGCCGGGGCCGACCAGTCCCATGTGGTAGCCGAAGCAGGCGCCGCAGGTGGAGTTGGTGACGACGGCGCCGGCGTCGACGATGTCCTGTAAGTAGCCCAGCCGCATGGCCTCCCGGTACACCGCTTGGGATGCGGGCGTGACCAGCAGCCGCACCCCCGGCGCGATGCTGCGGCCGCGCAGCACCCGCGCGGTGATTTCGAGGTCTTCGAGCTGGCCGTTGGCGCAGGATCCGATGAATGCCTGGTCGACGCGCTGGGTGCCCACCTGCGAAACGGGCAGACCATTGCGACTGACGGTGCCCGGAAGAGCCACGTGGGGTTCGAGCGTCGCCAGGTCGATGGGGCGGACGTCATGGTAATCGGCATCGGAATCCGGTGCCGCGACGCGGTATCCGCTGATACCGCGGTCTTGCAGGTGGCTCGTCAACACGTCGTCGGCTTCGAAAATGGTGAAATCAGCTGATAGCTCGGCTCCCTGGGTGGCGATGGTGCGCCGATCGGGTATCGGGATGCTGGCCAGACCACTGCCGCCGTACTCGAGATTGCGGTTGGCGGCGTCACCGTAACGGCTGGCGATATGCAGGAAGATGTCCTTGCCGCTGACGGTATCCGGTTTGGCGCCGTAGAACTGGTAGCGGATGGTCGGCGCGACCTGGTACCAGGTTTGGCCGGTGCACATGATGGAGTACACCTCTGCGGCTCCCAGTCCACGGGCCGCGGTGTTGTAGGCACCGGCGGCGCAGGTATGGGAGTCACTGCACGCCAGTACTTCTCCCGGCCGGGCCAGTCCGTTCTCGGCGATGACCTGATGGCTGATGCCATGCCTGCCGACGTCGTAGAAGCGCCGGATACCGAAGTCGGCGACGAACTTCCGGGCTTGCTGACCGCCGGCGGCGTCTCGGACCGTCGGTGCCGGCACGGCATGGTCCATCACCACCGCTAGTTTCTCGGGGTCATGAATCCGGTTGGGCCGTATCCATTCTCGCGCGAACTGGAGATCGATCAACACGGTCATGTCGACATCGACCACGACGGTGTCGCCGGGCGACACCGTGGTTTGGCCGGTCTTGCGGGCAAAGATCTTCTCGATGATGGTCATGCCCATGCGCAGCCCTCCGTCGGCGCGTACCTGGCTTCGATTTCCGACCACTCCGCCAGACCGACCAGGTCGAAGAATTCGGTGGGGGTGCCGGCCCGGTGGGCCGTGGGGTCGGTCCCGTTGAGTTCACACAGCGCCGCCAGCATGGCCGCCGTCGCGCGGCGCACCAACTGACCCGGATGGA
This sequence comes from Mycobacterium innocens, assembly GCF_900566055.1. Taxonomy (GTDB): domain Bacteria; phylum Actinomycetota; class Actinomycetes; order Mycobacteriales; family Mycobacteriaceae; genus Mycobacterium; species Mycobacterium innocens. The sequence continues at coordinate 1,762 of NZ_UPHQ01000188.1, read as the reverse complement.
TCGCCACCGCGTAACCCAATTCCTGCAACCGCGCCACCGGCAGCTGCGGAGTCAGGCCGCCGATGACCAGATTGATCAATAGCGGGGCCTCGACTTCGCTTGCGATGCGCTCGATTTCACCGATGCTCTGCGGAGCCTCGACGAAGACGATGTCGGCGCCCGCGGCGGCGTAGCGGTTGGCGCGTTCGATGGCGCCATCCAGGCCCAGCGGGGCCCTAGCGTCGGTGCGCGCCACGATCAGCAGGCCGTCGTCGGAGCGGGTGTCGAGCGCGGCCGCCAGCGTCTGCTCGAACACCGCGGCGTCCACCACCCGTTTGTCCGGCAGATGGCCGCATCGCTTGGGAAATGCCTGGTCTTCCAACTGGATCGCGGCCACACCGGCGTCGTCGTAGGAGCGGACCGTACGCACCACGTTCTTGGGAGAGCCGTAGCCGGTGTCGGCGTCGGCGATGAGCGGAATGTCGCCCAGTGCGCCGACGACCATTCGCGCGCGCTCGGCCATTTCCGACGCGGTGACCAGGCCGATGTCGGGTAGGCCGAAACCGGAGGCCGCCACCCCGGATCCGGTCAGATACGCCGCGACGTGACCGGTGCGTTTGCTCAAGTGCGCCGAAATCCCGTCGAAAACCCCTGGGGCGACCACGATTTCACGGGTGTCGAGCAGGGCTCGCAGCCGGCGGCGGGCCGGTGTCGTTGGCATGGATGTCGGTCCTCTCTGTGACAGGTTGTTATATACATATAACAACCTGCTTCTTGGCGGCGCAACCGCAACGGTGTGGAAGCATGGGCACCGTGCATCAAGCCGGCGGCAAAACCGCACCCGTGTCGGCCTGCGCAGGCGTGCCGCTGCACCGGCAGCTCTTCCTGGTGCTGCATGACGAGATCGAGCGCGGCGTGCTCGCCCCCGGGGATGCGCTACCCACCGAACAGGCGTTGTGCGAGCAATTCGCAGTTTCCCGGATCACCGTGCGGCGCGCCCTGGCCGACCTGGCCGAGCAGGGCTATATCCAGCGCAGGCACGGTGTGGGTTCCTTTGTGCGCGAAGAGGTTCCAGCTGACCGGTCAGCGCCCGGCCGCTCGTATCTGGAGGGGTTGCGGCAGACCCAGTTCGAAACCGAAGCCGAGATAATCGAACTCGGCGTGCGGCGACCGCCGCGGGCGGTGGCCCGAGCGCTGCAGACGACCGGCGAGCTGCTGCACGTGGTGCGGTTGCGGCGGCAACGCCGCACCGGCGAGCCGTTGATCGTCAGCGACGTCTGGTTGCCGGCCGAGCTGGCCGGCACGCTGACCGAATCCGCGCTGCGCAAGGCGCCGCTGTATGAACTGGTGAAACGAACCGGGGCGGTCGTGGACCGGGTGCAGCACGAGATCACCGCCGAGATCGCCGGTCCCCGCAATGCGCAGCTCCTCGAGACCGCGATCGGCGCCGCGCTGCTGCGGATCAACCGGCTCATCTTCGCGGCGGGCATGCCGCACCACTATCAGTCGGTGCTGGTGTCGCCGACCCGCAGCCGGTTGCTGCTGACGCAGTCCTCCGATGAACTCGAGGCGGCCGACGGTCTGGCGATCGCCCACGATGTGCGCCGCGAACCTACGTGAGTGCCGCCTCGATCGCATCTGCGGGGGCTGCCAGCTGTTGCGGGTTGAGTGGTCGGTAGTTGTCAGTGGTGTGCGGTAGGAACAAAGGTATGAATCTGGCGGCGTGGGCTGAGCGCAATGGTGTTGCGCGGGTGACTGCGTATCGCTGGTTTCGCGCTGATCT
>NZ_UPHQ01000026.1 GCF_900566055.1 Mycobacterium innocens | reverse complement strand
GTGGGCGGGGTCGTCGGCGGCGTGGTGGGCGGCGTCGTCGGCGGAGTCGTCGGCGGCGTGGTGGGCGGGGTCGTCGGCGGCGTGGTGCGCGGGGTCGTCGGCGGAGTCGTCACTCCCGGTGACCAACCCGGCCACGGCGGAATGATGACCGGAACCGGGATTGGAATGGGTGCGGGCACGACACCGGGAGGCGCCGGGGCAGGTGCAACCGGCTCCCCGCCCGTCGCGGGCGGGGTCTGCTGCCGAGGAACCACGCCCTGGACGGCCGGGACGGTACCTCCCTGGAAGCCTGCGGTGGGGTTGTCGGCAGGTGGCGGTGGGACCGGTGCCTGCTGTTCCGTCGGCAACAGCGGCATGAACTTGCCCGGCTGCGCGTTCTGGTAACCCTGGACCGGCTGCGACGCCGCGGTCGGCCGGATGGCGACCGCCACCGCCACCGCCAGCGAGGCGAATCCGATGATCATGAATGCCACCACGGCATTGCTGATCAGCAACGACCGGGAGTTGAGCCGCGGACGGCCCGATGCGGCCGCCTCGTCGTCGCCATAGTCGCCGTACTCGCCATAGCCGTCGTCATAGTCGTCATAGTCGTCATAGTCGCCGGCCTCCGAGTACGCCAGCTGGGCATCTGTTGCCTCACCCGCTGGCACCGCGGCCGGTGGCAGAAATGTCGTCGCGTCTGCGGCCACGACCGGCTGCGCCATCGTCGAACCCGACGCGCCCGCTGCCGCCCCGGCAACCAACGCCGCGCCGCGGGCCAGGGCGAACGTCGGATCGTCGGCAACCTGCACCCGCATCGTCGAGGCGGCCTGAAACTGGTCGGCCAGCACCGAGGTCTGCTCGGCAGAGGCACCCACCAGCAAAACCTCACCGGGAGCACCCGACTGCTCGTCGAGCCGCGCCATCAGCGTGTCGAATGTTGCCGTGGCGTCACCCGCCACCGGCGCGGCAGCCAGCACGGTGGGCGGCGCGTCACCGGCACCGGCGACCGACAAACTCGCCGCCTGCTCGCCGACCAGCAACACAGCCGAGTCCGAGCCCTGCGCGCCCAACAGCGCGGTGGCAGCCTCGGACTCCGACAGTACCTCAACGTCGTGGACCCCGGAATCGACCAGGGCCTGCCGCAGTTCGTCGGCTTTGCCGTGATCCGGCCAGCACAGCCGGGTGGCGACCAGCCGGTGGCCCTCGTCGGCCAGCAATCGGTCCGTGCCGGCCACCGTCTCGGTCAACACCGAGATGGGCTCTTCGGCCACATCGACCGAGGATTGGTCGATCACGGCGGCACCCCCGGCGCCGGCCCCGACAAGCGCCAACCGCGCGACCGGACCCGCTACCGCGACCCCCAACACGACGTCCATTTACGGTCTCCTTCGGCTGGCGACCCCACGGCCAGCAATGTCCGGCATCATTAGACTGCGATACGGTCGGCAGTATTCATCTTTTCAGGCGACAAACGCAGCGTAACTGGATTTCCGAAGGGCTGGGTCACACTCGAAACCCTGCCACCTGCCACGTCGTCCGAATGGAGGATATGTTCGCAATCCAACAACGCCGAGCGCCCGGCAGGGGGTTCCCTCGCCGCCGCGCCGACCCCGAGGCAGCCGCAACCGATCTCGATCCCAGGGAGGCATCGTGAGCCTGAGCAGCGACGACACGCCTACCGGCCCGATCATGGGTGCGCGGCCGCCGGCCCCGCCCGGTCAGGCCCGGGACTCGCTACGAAGGTGGAGCATCAACCGGGACCTGGCCGCCGGTGTGCTGGTGGTCAGCGCGCTGTTCTTCCCGTGGAATCTGTATTTCGGCTTCCGGATTCCGGGCAGCAGCAGAATCTTATTCGGGGTCCTGCTGCTGGTGACGCTGCTGTCGTTGACCGCGGCCGTCGTGCCGTACCTGGGTAAACCCGAACCCGGCCGGGCAGGCCGGCTGCGTCTGGGCCTCAACACCCCGTATCTGCTGCTGGTGTTGGCGTTCGTCGTCTACGACGCGTTCCAAACGATCCGGTTCGGTGGCACCGTCAACGTGCCGGGCGGTGTCGGGCCGGGCGGCTGGCTGGGAACCGCCGGCGCGGTGCTCGGCGCGCAACCGTCGATCACCGGCGCGATCGCCGACGATGACAAACACCGCAACTGGTTGCTGGGTGCCCGAATCATCGGCTATGCGTCGATGTTCGGCGCCGCCCTCAGCGCGGGTTTCAACCTTGTCTGGCGGGTGCGATACGCGTTGCATCCCGCTGGCGCCGCCTCCGGGTTCGGCAAGCAGAACATCGTCGTGATCGACACGGCGGTGGTCTATGGCATTGTCGCGCTGGTTGCGGTCCTGGTTGCATCCCGGTGGATGCTGAAGGGCACCGAAGGCTACCGGCTGTCCACGATTGCGCTGGGAGCCTCGGCGCTGGTCGCGGGAGTCATCGTGTGGGTGCTGCCGGTCGGCCGCGAAATCGACGCATTCCACGGCATCGCGCAGAACACCTCGACGGCCGGCGTCGGATACGAGGGGTTCCTGGCGTGGGCGGCCGGCGCTGCCATCTTCGCGCCGCTGACCTTGGTGCGGCCCCCGGGCGGCCGGCCAATAGCCAAGGCCGTCTGGCGCGCAGCGACCCGAAACGGCTTGCTACTCATCGCCGTGTGGTGCCTGGGTTCGGTGGTGATGAGGCTGACCGACCTGAGCACGGCGGTGATGTTGGATTACCCCTATTCACGCTATGACACCATGACGCTGGCGGGCTTCGATCTGGTCACGGCGGTGCTTGCGATCTGGCTTCGACTCAACCTGACAAACGATGCGCTGCCCGGCCGGCTGATCTCGTCGCTGTCCGGATTTCTGTTCGCGCTCAGCGTTTCTCGCGTCATCGTCGGCGTCGTCCTGGCGCCACGATTTGCGACACCCCCCGGCGCCCCGGCGAACCCGGTCTACGGCAACAACCTGGCCCAGCAGATCAGCAGCGTCTTCGACGTGACGCTGTGCGGCCTGGCCCTGAGCATTCTCGCCGCCGTCCTGATCGCCCGGCGGCAGCGCCCGCCGCGGCGAATGCGGCCACATCCGCGACGCCCCCGGTCTGGTCGGCGCCGCACCCCACCGGGCGGGCGGCCCGCGTTGCCGTCGGAAGCGGAGACGGCCCAGTTCCGGACACCGGAGGCGGGCCATGACGCACCCACCACCGTCCTGTCCGGGCCGGGGCCGTCCCCCCGGATCTTCCGATCAGCCGAGGCGACCGGGCCCGTGCGCCCGACGATCTACCGTCCGCCAGGCGACTCGCAGTAACGGTCAGCGCAGGGCCGCGAACGCGAACTCACGCAACCCGTCGCCCGGTGCCACTGCCGCACGGAAGCCCAGCAGCTCGGCGGCTCGCGCCGGATCGGCGACGATGTGGCGCACATCGCCGCTGCGGTACTGCCCGGTGATCAAGGGAGACATCGAGTCGCCCCGGGCCTCGCACAACACGGTGGCCACCTCCAGGATCGAGATCGGCTGCCCCGAACAGACGTTGGCGGCGGTGAACCCGCCGCGGTCCGCCGCGGTCAGATCCACGGCTGCCAGGTTGGCCGCGGCGACGTCGTCGACGTGGACGAAATCACGCATCTGACCGCCGTCTTCGAAAACCCTTGGCGGCTCCCCCTTTTCCAGCGACGAGCGGAAGATCGCCGCGACCCCGGAATACGGGGTGTCGCGCGGCATGCCGGGACCGTAGACGTTGTGGTAGCGCAGGGCCACGACCGAGCCGCCCGTCGACTCCGACCACGCCAGCGCGTAGTGCTCCTGCGCCGCCTTGCTGGCCGCGTACAGGCTGCGCGGCCGCACCGCGGCGGCTTCGTCCACCAGCCGCCACCTGACCGGGTCCCCGCAGACCGGGCAGCGGTGCTCGAAGACGCCGGCGTCCAGATCGGCCCGCCGCCGCGGCAGCGGGTCGACCAATCCGTGCCGGCCACAGTGGTAGCGGCCCTGCCCGTAGACCACCATCGACGACGCCAGCACCAGGCGGCGTACCCCGGCGGCGAACATCTGGGCCAGCAGCACCGTGGTGGCCAGGTCGTTGTGGGCGCCGTATTCGGGCGCGTCGGCGGCGTCTACCCCGGCACCCACCATCGCCGCCTGGTGACACACCAGGTCAACCCCGGCCAACAGCGGCGCCAGGGCGTCGCCATCACGGACGTCCACTCGGTGACACCCCGGCGGTAACTGAGCGTCGGGCCCGTGCGCGGCCGGCAGCAGGGCGTCGACGCCGACCACCTCATGGCCGGCGGCGCTCAGCGCGACGGCCACCCGGGATCCGATGAAACCGGCCGCACCGGTCAGCAGCACCTTCACGGCAGCTCGAACGGCAACGAGACACCGGCATGAAGCCGGCACAAGGTGCAGGTGCGCTCCGCGGCGGCCCGGCCGATCGCCGCGCGCACCAGCTCCTTGAGCATCTCGATGTTCTCTCCGAAGCTGGCGAACACGTTGGCCGCTTTCACACCCTCACCGGCATCGACACCCGCGTCGATATCGGTCACCAAAGCGATTGCTGCATAGCATAATTCGAGCTCACGAGCGAGGATTGCCTCCGGATAGCCGGTCATGTTGACCAGGTTGAACCCCGCGGCGGCAAACCACTGGCTTTCCGCGCGGGTGGAAAACCGCGGGCCCTGGATCACCACCAGCGTGCCGCCGTCGACCACATCGGGTAACCCGGTTACCGCGCCGCGCAGCGTCGGACAGTACGGATCGGCGAAGGTGGCGTGCACCCCGCCGGAGTCGAAGTAGGTGTCGGCCCGGCCGCGGGTGCGATCGACCAACTGGTCGGGCACCACCACCGCGCCGGGCCCGAGCCGGGAGGTCAGGCTACCCACGGCGCACGGGGCGAACACCCGGCGCACGCCGAGAGCGCGCAGCGCCCACATGTTGGCCCGGTAGGGCACGGTGTGCGCCGAATACTGGTGGTGGACGCCGTGTCGGGGCAGGAACGCGACGTCGTGGCCTCCGACGGTGCCGATGGTGATCGCGCCGCTGGGCCGACCGTAGGGGGTTTCCGGTTCGACGGTGCGCGCATCGGGACCGAAGAAGGTGTAGAAGCCGGTACCGCCGATCACTGCGAGCATCCGCTCATTGTTGTCTATGCCCGGAAGTTGATCGCGGGTGCGCGACACCGGCAGGATGCCTTGGTGGCCAGTTTTACGCAGTGGATCGCCGGCGCTCGCCCGCGCACCCTGCCGAACGCGGTGGCGCCCGTCGTCGCGGGCACCGGCGCCGCGGCCTGGCTGCACGCCGCCGTGTGGTGGAAGGCGCTGCTGGCGCTGGTTGTCGCCGTCGCGCTGACCGTCGGCGTCAACTACGCCAACGACTATTCCGACGGCATCCGCGGCACCGACGACCAGCGGGCCGGCCCGGTGCGGCTGGTCGGCTCACGGTTGGCGGCCCCCCGCTCGGTGCTGACCGCGGCGATGGTGAGCCTCTCGGTCGCCGCGGCGGCCGGGCTGGTGCTGGCGCTGGCGAGCCAGCCGTGGCTGATCGCCGTCGGCGCCGCCTGCATCGCCGGGGCGTGGCTGTACACGGGCGGGGCGAAACCCTACGGCTACTCCGGTTTCGGCGAGCTGGCGGTGTTCGTGTTCTTCGGCCTGATCGCGGTGCTCGGCACCCAGTACACCCAGGCCTTGCGGGTCGACTGGGTGGGGCTGGTGCTGGCCGTCGCGACGGGAGCGCTGTCCTCGTCGGTGCTGGTGGCCAACAACCTGCGCGACATCCCGACCGACACGGTGTCGAACAAGATCACCCTGGCGGTGCGGTTGGGCGATGCCCGCACCCGAGTCCTCTACCAGGGGCTGCTGGTCACGGCGGGGGCGTTGACGCTGCTGTTGACGATCGCGACGCCGTGGTGTGCCGTCGGTATGGTGGCCACGCCGCTGGCCCTGCGTGCGGCCGCGCCGGTGCGATCCGGCCGCCGCGGGCCCGAGCTGATCCCGGTGCTGCGTGATACCGGGCTGGCGATGCTGGTGTGGGCGGTTGCGGTGGCCGTGGCGTTGACGGTGGCCGGGTGAGTGTGCGTGCCGGACCTGCCGGGCATTCAGGCTGGGCATTCAGGGCGGGCGCTGTTGGCGCCGCGCGACCCTGGGCGCACACTCGAGGTGTGGATAACAGCTATCGAGGACGGGTATGACGAAGATCGCCACAGCCGCCGGGACCACGAGCGTGGGGTTGCTCAGCGTCGGGGCGTACCGCCCCGCACGGGTGGTCACCAACGACGAGATATGCCAGAACATCGACTCATCCGATGAATGGATCTACACCCGAACCGGTATCAAGACCCGCCGGTTCGCCGCCGCCGAGGAATCCGCCGCATCGATGGCGATCGACGCCAGTAGGCAAGCGATCGCCAGTGCCGGCCTCGAGGGCAGCGACGTCGACGGCGTGATCGTCGCCACCAGCACCCACTTTCTGCAGACCCCGGCGTGTGCCCCGATCGTCGCCGCGGCGTTGGGCGCCCAAGACGTTCCGGCATTCGACATCTCAGCCGGATGCGCCGGGTTCGGCTACGCGGTGGGGGTCGCGGCCGACATGATCCGGGGCGGCAGCGCCGGCACGGTGCTGGTGATCGGCACCGAGAAACTGTCCCCCACGGTTGACATGCAGGACCGGAGCAACTGCTTCATCTTCGCCGACGGCGCCGCCGCGGTGGTGGTCGGGCAGACGCCGATGCAAGGCATCGGACCAACCGTCTGGGGCAGTGACGGCGAACAGGCAACGGCGATACGGCAGGACATCGACTGGATCACCCACGCGGAGAACCCAACCGGGCCACGACCGTTCCTGCGCTTGGAAGGTACCGCCGTCTTTCGGTGGGCGGCTTTCGAGATGGGCAAAGTCGGTCAGCGGGCGCTGGACGCGGCGGGGGTAGCTCCCGACGAGATCGACGTGTTCATCCCGCACCAAGCCAACAGCCGGATCAACGAACTGCTCGCCAAGACCCTGCAACTGCGGCCGGATGCGGTGGTGGCCAACGACATCGAGCACACCGGGAACACCTCGGCGGCGTCCATTCCGCTGGCGATGGCCGAACTGCTGGCGACCGGGACTGCCAAGCCGGGCGACCTGGCGTTGTTGATCGGTTACGGCGCCGGCCTCAGCTATGCCGCGCAAGTGGTCCGAATGCCTAAGGCGCCGAAGGGATAAGCGAGATTTCAGCTTTCGCCGGCACGCTGGTCGGAGTTCGGATCGTCGGGATTCTCACCCCGCAGCCGGGCCCGCAGCCGTTCGCGTTCGGCGCGCCTGCGCTCCCCCGCCACCGCCAGGGCGGCAGTGGCCCGCCGGCGCAGCGGAGTGAACATCCACATACCCAACGGCATCGCAATGGTCAGACCGAACAGCGCGGCGACGACAACCGGGAACTCGGCGATGCCGGCCAGCCGCGCCACCCCGTAGATCGCCCCGGTGACCACGACCGCGAGCAGCAACCGGGCCGAAGCGTAGAGCGCCACGTCGACGACGCCGCGGTGCTCGGTGGTTTTCTCGGCGCTGGTGCCGTTAGGCGCTGCTGACACAGCCTGAGCCTACGGCGCGGGTATATTCGCTCGCAGGAGGTGTCGAGTGCTTTACCTGCTCGTCGTCCTGGTATTGGGGACGCTGATCTACATCGGCTGGCGTGCGGCACGGTCGCAGACAAGCCGGCCCAAGACTCGCGTTATCGGACCCGACGACGACCCAGAGTTCTTGCGCCGGTTGGGACAAGGCTAACCGGCGCCCGGTCGACCTAGATGAACGCCGGGTTGGTTCGCCGCTGATCGTTGGGAAACCCTTCGGCGACAACGGCGGCCAACTCCATCAGCGCCTCGCGAGTCTCCCGCTTCAACCGCTCGAAGCGGATCTCGGCGCCCTCTTCGAGATGCGGGTCGAACGGCACCAGCCGCACGGCGCGGCACCGCCGCGAGAAGTGATCGACCACCTTCTGCATGTCGACCTTGCCGGACCGCGGCCGGACGGCGTTGATCACCGCGATCGATCCGCGTACCAGCTCGTCGTACCCGTGCGCATCCAGCCAGTCCAGCGTTGCCGAGGCGCTGCGGGCGCCATCGATGGATGCCGAGCTGACCACGATCAGCACGTCGGCCTTGGCCAACACCGCCGACATCGCCGAATGCAGCAGCCCGGTGCCGCAGTCGGTGAGCACCAAGCCGTAGAACCGCTCGAGGATCTCGAGGGTGCGAGCATAATCGTCGGCGCTGAACGCCTCCGACACCGCCGGATCGGTTTCCGAGGCCAGCACTTCCAGCCTGCTGGGGCCCACCGAGGTGTAGCTGCGGACATCGCTGTAGCGCTCGATGCCGTCGGCGTCACGCAGCAGATGGCGCACCGTGGCCGGCGTCTCCACCGGCACCTTCTGGCTCAGCGTTCCGCGGTCCGGGTTGGCGTCGACCGCCACCACCCGGTCCCCGCGGATCGAGGCGAAGGTGCCGCCCAGGGTGGCGGTGATGGTGGTCTTGCCGACGCCGCCCTTCAGTGAGAGCAGCGCGATCCGATAGCAACCGCGCAACGGCCGGTTCACCGCAACCACCAAGTCGTTGTATCGGTTGACCCGTGGGCTTTCCCCCAGGTTGATCAGCTTGCCGGACACCATGTAGAGCCAGCGGCGCCAGCCCTCCGACGGCGGCGGTTTGACCTGCCGCAACAGCGTGCTCGTGGACAATTCCGGATAACGCGTCGACGGCGTGCCCGCCGGTCGCTGCGCGGTCTCTACCGAGGTGTCGGCCGGCTGCCCGCCGAAATAGCTGTAGGGCTGTGGATCGGAGATGGTCGGCAACCCCTTGGCCGGCGTGGTGGCCGCCCACGCGCGCGGTTCGGCGCGGGTCGGCGGCGGGGGCACGATGTGCGTCTCCGATTCGGAGAAGCGTCGCTCGGCGCGGAATCCGGCGAAGGCCCGGGTCGGCGCCTCGCTGGAGTCGCCGCCCGTCTCGCTGGCCGGCAACTGTGTCGTCGGGCGATCCTGGTCTTGGCGTTCCTGTCCCAGTGGCGCCCCCACACCCTCCGTCGGATGGTCAGACACGTTGTACGTCCCCTCGTCGCGTTACTCAGTTTTTGTACCCGCTGCCTGGTCACCCCACACCAGCATAGGAGTGCAAACCGACGGTAACCAGGTTAACGAAGAACAGGTTGAAGACCATGGCCACGAACCCGACGACGTTGACCCAGGCCGCCTTCCGGTCCCGCCAGCCCGCGGTTGACCTGGCATGGAGGTAGGCCGCGTAGACCACCCACGCGACGAAGGACACCGTTTCCTTGGGGTCCCAGCCCCAGTAGCGGCCCCAGGCTTCCTCGGCCCAGATGGCCCCGAAGATGACCCCGAAACCGAACACCGGGAAGGCGAAGATCGTGGTCCGGTAGGCGATCCGGTCCAGGGTTTGGGCATCGGGGAACCGCTGCACGAGGCGGGCCAACGCCCCTTCGGTTGCGGGCTCACCCAGCCGCGAGGTCCGCAGTAAGAACAGGATGCTGGCGATGCCGGCGACCAGGAACACACCCGAACCCAGACTGACCACCGAGACGTGAATGGGCAACCAGTACGACTGCAGTGCCGGCATCACCGGGGCGGCATTGGCGTACAGCCAGCGTCCGGACACCGTCAGCAGGATCAGAACCGGGAGCAGCAGGAAGACCCACAGCGGCCGGTTCTGCGGGCGACGCAGCACCACCGCGCCGGCGACCAGCCCGGACATGCAGGTCAGGTTGATGAACTCGTACATGTTGCCCCACGGCACCCGCATGGTGGCCAGGCCCCGCAGCACGATGCAAGCACCCAGCAGCCCGATGCCGAGGTAGAGCACGGCCAGCCCGGCTCTCCCGACGCGTTCGTCGAACGGCCGCCGCGGACCGTCGGCCACGATGCCCGGGGTGGTGCTGTCGACGGCGACCGATCCGGCGGCCACCGCGACCGGTTCGAGTTTGCGGCCGCGGACGTAGGCCAGCTCGAAGGACAGCAGCAGCAGCGCCACCACCAGGGCCACCACGGCTGAGGTGAACGCCCAGTCGGAGTACCGGGCCAGGCCGATGTTGATGTGCGCGGTGTTCATCTGACGTGCACCTGAGGGCTCCTTCGGGATGCTGCGGGCATCGGGGCCGCCGATTCGCCGAACCCGGCCAGCAATCGCTCGGTCAGCCGCTCGAACTCGTCACCCCAGCCGGAGTTGTCGGTCCGTGCCAGGCCGCCCAGCTCGACGTTCACCGTACCGGGGGTATCGGTGGCCGGCGTAATCCGGACCCAGACCCGGCGCCGGCGCACCAGCAGCGATACCAGCAGCCCGGCCATCATCGTGACGGCGAACACCAGCACCCAGGTTTGGCCGGGGTCGTGGGAGACCTGCAGGTTGACGAAGGGCACGGCGCCGTCGAAACGGACAGTGGTGCCGTCTTGATCGAGGCGTATCTGTTCACCGGCGCGCAGGTTGACCCGCTTTTCCTTGGTGAGCCGGCCCTGTTCGATCAGCCGGGGATCCAGGCTGAACAGCGACTGCGGTCGCCCGGTGTCCAGGCCGGTGTCGCCGCGGTAGATGTCGATGGCCACCGCGGGGGCATCCAGCGCCGGGAAACGCGACGACAACAGGGTGCCGTCCAGCTGCTCGGTTGGTGCCAGCAGGCCCTGGATCGCGATTTGGTGCCGACGGCGTTCTTCGGCGGTGGGATAGCTGCCGGCCGGCGGGTCGATGCGCACCACCCCCGACGACAGCAGGGTCTGCGGGTTGTCGGGTCGCCATTGCACGGTCGACGTGCGGGTCTGCCCGTCGGGGAAGGTCACGGTGAAGCTGGGCGCGTAGCCGTGGCCCTGCAGATATACCCGGTCCCCGCCGACCCGCAGCGGATGGTTGACCTCCAGCCGGTAGGGTCGCCAGGTGTTGGCCGACGGGTCATGGCTGCCCGGGTCCGCCTGGTAGTCGATGTCGGCGGCAAACGAGGTGGCCTGCCCGGACGGCAGGTAGTGGGCCGCGAAGTCGTTGACCCGGATGCAGATCGGGTGCAGCGACGTGCCGTCGACGGTGTTGCCGGCGCGGAACGAGTCGAACGCCGCCGGCGAGGCCGAGCAGAAGCCGGGACCGCCGTCGGCGATGACGATGACGTTGCCCTCGTAGCCGAAGAGCTTGCCGACGGCCACCGCGACCAGCAGACCCAGCAGCGAGAAATGGAAGACGATGTTGCCGAATTCGCGCAGGTAGCCCTTCTCGGCGGAGACCTCGTAGGTGCCGTCTGGGTGCCGTACGATCCTGCGCCAGCCCCGTAGCCTCGCCGCGATCGTCGTGGCCAGCGTGTCCGGGTCGGCCGGATCGGTGAGCCGGGCCTGGGAGCCGGCGTGCTTGGGCAGCCGGGCCAGGTTGCGTGGCGCGGCGACCGGTGTGGCCCGCAGGCTGCGGGCGTGCTCGATCATCCGCGGGGTCAGGCAGCCCACCAGGGACACGAACAGCAGCACGTAGACGGCGGTGAACCAGAAGCTGGAGAACACGTCGAAGGCCTGCAGCTCGTTGAGCCACGGGCCGATCATGGGGTGGGTGCGCAGGTAGTCGTCGACCTTGCCGGCGTTGAGGCTGCGCTGCGGCAGCAGCGCTCCCGGTATCGCCCCGAGCGCGAGCAGAAACAGCAGCACCAGCGCGGTGCCCATCGACGTCAGCGACCGCCAGGTGTTGCGCGCTTTCCCCGCGAGCAGTCGCAAAAGCCCCCAAAACCACTGGTTTTGGGGGGCTTTTGCGACTGCTCGCGCCCCTGCTCGCCCCCTCAAATCGGCAGCCTCACGTCGGACACGACGGCGTCGCGCAGCCAGGAGACCACGTCGTTCCAGACCCCGGTGACCAGCGCCAGGCCGACGGCGATCAGCAGCACGCCGCCGAAGACCTGAATGGCCCTGGTGTGCCGGCGCAGCCAGCCCAGGCCCGCGACCGCCCCCGCCGAACCGAACGCCAGCAGCACGAACGGGATGCCCAGCCCCAGGCAGTAGGCGATCACCAGGACGATCCCGCGGGCCACGCTGGCGCCGTCGGTAGCCGAAGCAACCGCAATCACCCCGGTCAGCGTCGGCCCCAGGCACGGCGTCCACCCGAGCGCGAACACCGCGCCGAGCAGCGGTGCCCCGGCCACCGTCGTCAGCAGCCGCGGGCTGAACTTGACCTGACGCTGCAGGGCCGGGATCAGGCCCACGAACACCAACCCCATCACGACGGTCAACACCCCGCCCACCCGCTGCAGCAGCACCTGGTTACTGATCAGCGTGGTCGTCATGCCCAGCACCGCGACCGTGCCCAGGACGAACACCGTGGTGAACCCGGCGACGAACAACGCCGCCGACCCCGCGATCCGCCACCGGGCCGCGGGCTGCGGCCGTGGCTGCTCGTTGACGCCGACCACGCCCGCCAGATAGGAAAGGTAGCCCGGCACCAACGGCACCACGCAGGGCGAAGCGAACGACACCAGCCCGGCCAGCACGCACACGCCCAGCGCCAGCAGCAGCGGCCCGGCGGCGGCGATCTCGGTGAAAGCGGTCATTGCCGTCCCGGCGGGCTCGACGGTTCCTCGGCCGCTACCCGCTGCACCACCGGCTGCAGATCCTCGGCCAGCAACTCGCGCAGGAACACCGCCGCGACCCGATGCTGGCGATCGAGCACCAGCGTGGACGGAATGACGGTGGTGGGGTATTTGCCACCGAACGCGATCAGGGTGCGCATCGCCGGGTCGTAGATGGACGGGAACGTGACGTGCCGGTCGTTGACGAAATCCAGTGCGGCGTCGCGACTGTTGTCGCGCACGTCGATGCCGAGAAAGGACACCCCGGAGCCGTGGGTGGCGTCGTACACCCGCTGCAGTTGGCTGACCTCGGCCCGGCAGGGTCCGCACCACTGGCCCCACACGTTGACGACGACGACCTGCCCGGCGAAATCGTCGAGGGTCAGCGTGCGCGCCGGGTCGCGCAGGTCCGGCCCGGACAGCGGCCCCGGACGGCCACGGCTGGCCGGCGGGTCGTAGAAGATGTCGGTCTTGCCGCCGGGGGAGACGAATTCGAAGGTGCCGCCCTGGGCGACGGCATCGCGCCCGGAACAGCCGGTCAACACGGCTGCCGCCGTCAGGGCAATCGCGAGCCGCCGCATGCTCAGCAGCCTGCCGGTTCGGAGTACACCACGTCGACCAGGCGGTCGCCGTCATAAACCAGGGAGGTCACCGACGCCAGCGAGCACTCGCGGCGCCGCGGGTCGTGCCACAACCGCCTACCGGTCACGTGCAGTCGCAGCGTCCACACCGGCAGCTGGTGGCTGACGCACACCACCTCGTGGCCGGCGGCGCGCGCCCGCGCCTTGTCCACCGCGGTCGACATCCGTTGCGCGACCTGGGTGTACGGCTCGCCCCACGAGGGCGTGAACGGGTTGCGCAGCTGCCACCACACCCGCAGGTCGCGCCACGCGCCGTCACCGAGGCCGACGCGCCGGCCTTCGAAGAAGTTCGCCGATTCGATCAGGTCATGGTCGGTGTCCACCGGCAGCTCGTGGCGGGCGGCGATGGGCGCGGCGGTCTCCTGGGCGCGTTGCAGCGGCGAGGCGATCACCGCGACGACGTCGCGGCCGGCCAGGAAGTCGGCGACCGCGAGCGCCTGCGCTCGGCCGGCGTCCGACAGCTGGAAGCCGGGCAACCGGCCGTAGAGAACCCCGCTGGGGTTGTGCACCTCGCCGTGGCGCACCACGTGCACCCGGGTTTCTTCGGCCATCAGGCTCTGTCCTCTCGGGCGGCGTTGGCGGCCCGACGGGCCGCACTAGGCAGCGCGTCGGCGATCCGCCCGAACGCGGCGTCATCGAGGGCGGCCGAGACGAACCACGCCTCGAACGCGCTGCACGGCGGGTAGACGCCCGCGTCCAGCAGGGCGTGGAAGAACGGGGCATAACGCCAGGTCTGGCTGGCTCGTGCCGACGCGAAGTCGGTGACCGTCCGGTCGGTGAAGAACACGCTGAGCATGTTGCCGGCGCGGGGAATCTGGTGCGGCACCCCGGCGTCCGTCAGCGCCTCAGTCAGCAGCGCTGCCAATCGGTCGGCATTGGCGTCCAGCGCCGCGTACACCGCGTCGTCGGCGGCGCGCAGGGTGGCCAGGCCAGCGGCCATGGCCACCGGGTTGCCCGACAGCGTCCCGGCTTGATACACCGGCCCGAGCGGCGCCAGTCGCTCCATCACCGCGGCCCGGCCGCCGAACGCGGCTGCGGGCAGCCCGCCGCTCATCACCTTGCCGAAGGTGAACAGGTCGGCGGCCACCGGATCCAGGCCGTACCAGCCACTACGGCTGACCCGAAACCCCGTCATCACCTCATCGACGATCAGCAGCGCGCCGTGTTCGGCGGTGATCGAGCGCAGCGCGGCGTTGTAGCCGGGACCGGGCGGGACGACGCCCATATTGCCCGGGCTGGCCTCGGTGATCACCGCGGCGATCTGCTCGCCGTAACGCGCAAAACTCTCCTGAACGGCGTCGACGTCGTTGTAGGGCAACACGATGGTGTCGGCCGCCGCGGCGCCGGTGACACCCGGCGAGGACGGCAGGCCGAGGGTGGCCACGCCCGAGCCGGCATCGGCCAGCAGCGCGTCGACGTGGCCGTGGTAGCAGCCGGAGAACTTGATGATCTTGGCCCGGCCGGTGTACCCGCGCGCCAGCCGGACCGCGCTCATGGTGGCCTCGGTGCCGGAATTGACCAGCCGTATCCGCTCGACGGGCGCCACCCGCCCGACGATCTCGGCGGCCAGCTCGGTCTCGGCCCGCGTGGGTGCACCGAACGACAGGCCGTTGGCGGCGGCCCGGGCGACGGCGTCGACGACGGCCGGATGGGCATGACCGAGGATCATCGGGCCCCACGAGCAGACCAGGTCGACGTAGCGGTTGCCGTCGGCGTCGGTAAGCCGGCAGCCGTGCGCTTCGGTGATGAACCGCGGGGTGCCGCCGACGGCCGTGAACGCGCGCACCGGGGAGTTCACCCCGCCGGGGATGACCGTGCAGGCGTCGGCGAACAGCTGCGCGGAGACGTGCGTCTGCGCGGTCGCCTGGTCCGTGCTGCTCATGACGACTAGTGTCCCAGCCGCCGCGGCCCTTTCAACTACAGGGTGTAAGAGTTCTACCCGCCGCAGTCCCTAACGCGGATTTCCACGCAGGAGATTCGACGCAACTTTTCAGCTGAATTCGTAGCGTAGGGTTCGGTTTCCCCACCAGGGGACTCGGGTGTCGGGGGGGAGGTCGGCTTGCCGGAGGACGGGTGTGTAGG
>NZ_UPHQ01000195.1 GCF_900566055.1 Mycobacterium innocens | reverse complement strand
ACAACATAGGCAACCCGCGGCGGCGCAACTGGTTTTCGGGGACGTGACAAGGTAGACAGGCACTCACGGGGCTCCGGCAGCGAGAGGGATGTGGTGTTCATCCGCTACCGCGAGCCCCGCCTCATCCGATTGCGCGACACACAATCGTTATCACATCGTTATCATCTGTCACTACAGTCACACGGGTTTGTGAACAGGCTCTAAAGTCGCTCGCATGCGTAGCGCGCCCCGCCTCAAGGTTGACGGGGGCATTCCCAACCAGCTCGCCCGGGTCATCGAGGCGGCCGATGCGTTGGAGCGTAACGGGTATGACGGCGGCTGGACAGCCGAGACCAGTCACGATCCGTTTCTGCCGCTGCTGCTGGCCGCCGAACACACGGCGCGAATCGAACTCGGCACCAACATCGCGGTGGCCTTCGCGCGCAATCCGATGACCGTGGCCAACCTTGGCTGGGATCTGCAGAGCTATTCCCAGGGACGGTTCATCCTCGGGCTGGGCACCCAAATCCAGGCCCACATCGAGAAGCGATTCAGCATGCCCTGGAGCCACCCGGCACGCCGGATGCGGGAATTCGTTGCCGCGCTGCACGCGATCTGGTCCGCCTGGCGCGACGGCGGCAAGCTCCGTTTCGAGGGCGACTTCTACACCCACAAGATCATGACCCCCATGTTCACGCCGGAGACCCAGCCGTATCCGGCACCGAAAATCTTCCTCGCCGCCGTGGGCGAAGAAATGACCGAGATGTGCGGCGAGGTTGCCGACGGCCACCTCGGACACCCGATGGTCTCCCGGCGTTACCTCGATGAGGTGACCTTGCCAGGGCTGCTTCGCGGTCTGCAGCGCTCCGGCCGGGACCGCGGCGACTTCGAGGTGTCCGCCGAAGTGATGATCGCGACGGGCGAGAACGACGCGGACCTGCAGACGGCCGTCGCGGCCCTGCGCAAGCGGATCGCCTTCTACGGGTCCACGCCCGCCTACCGGAAGGTTCTCGACGTGCACGGCTGGGGAGACCTGCACACCGAACTGCGCCGCCTTTCCCTGCACGGGGAGTGGGACACCATGGGATCTCTGATCGACGACGAGATGCTAAGTGCCTTCGCGGTTGTCGGACCGGTCGACGGCATCGCCGCCGCGCTGCGCGATCGGTGCGACGGCGTTGTCGACCGGGTGCTGCCGATCTTCTTCGGCGCCTCGCAGGACTGTATCCGAGCCGCACTGAAGGACTTTCGGCAATGACGGTGCGGACCGTGGACGAGGCCGCCACACTATTGGCAGGCCCGCTGGCCTATACCGATGAACCGCGGTTGCACACCGCGCTGACTCACTTGCGTGCCAGCGCTCCGGTATCGTGGGTCGAGGTGCCGGACTACCGGCCGTTCTGGGCGGTCACCAAACATGCCGACATCATGGCCATCGAGCGCGACAACATGCTGTTCACCAACTGGCCGCGCCCCGTCTTGGCGACGGTAGCGGGCGACGAATTGCAGGCAGCCGCGGGTGTCCGCACGCTCATCCACCTCGACGACCCGCAGCACCGGGTGTTCCGCGCGATCGGCGCGGC
The DNA here is from genome assembly GCF_900566055.1 of Mycobacterium innocens. Taxonomy (GTDB): domain Bacteria; phylum Actinomycetota; class Actinomycetes; order Mycobacteriales; family Mycobacteriaceae; genus Mycobacterium; species Mycobacterium innocens. The sequence continues at coordinate 14,177 of NZ_UPHQ01000195.1, read as the reverse complement.
TTGGTTCCGCCCAAAAGCCATGCGGGCGATGAAGGTTCGCATCGATGAATTGGCCAAGAGCTACCTCGACAGGATGACGGCGGTGGGGCCCGAGTGCGATTTCGTGCAGCAGGTCGCGGTCAACTACCCGCTTTACGTGATCATGTCGCTGCTTGGGCTGCCGGAGGCCGACTTCGGCCGCATGCTCACGCTGACCCAGGAGTTGTTTTCGGCAGCGACGACAGCGAATACCAGCGCGGCACGTCCGACGAGGACCAGCTGCCCGCGCTGCTGGACATGTTCGAGTACTTCAACGCGGTGACCGCGGCGCGCCGCGAGCATCCGACCGAAGATCTCGCGTCGGCGATCGCCAACGCCCGCATCGACGGCGAGCCGCTGTCGGACATCGAGACGGTGTCCTACTACCTGATCGTGGCGACCGCCGGGCACGACACCACCAGCGCAACCATCTCCGGCGGGCTGCAGGCACTCATCGAGAATCCGGACCAACTGCAGCGGCTGCGCGACGATCTCGGCCTCATGCCGCTGGCCACCGAGGAGATGGTCCGTTGGGTCACCCCGGTCAAACACTTCATGCGCACCGCTGCCGCCGACACCGTCGTGCGCGGAACACCCATCGCGGCAGGCGAATCCGTGCTGCTGTCATATGCATCGGCGAACCGCGACGAAGACGTCTTCGAGGAGCCGTTCCGCTTCGACGTGGGACGCGAGCCGAACAAGCATTTGGCCTTCGGCTACGGCGTGCACTTCTGCATGGGTGCCGCACTGGCCCGGATGGAGGTCAGCAGCTTCTTCTCCGAGTTGCTTCCCAGGATGAAATCCATTGAGCTCTGCGGTGATCCGCAGCTTGTTGCCACCACGTTCGTCGGCGGTCTCAAACACCTCCCGATTCGATACTCGGTGGTGTAACCCGCGGCAAGACATCCCGGTAGTCAGGTGTTCCCGGTTGTTCAAGGCGCCCGGCTCGGCCGGAAATTCACGGTGACCAGTAGTTGGTGAGTGGGCTGCCCGCTGGTGTTAGGCGGCGTCGGTGTGGGGTTGCAGGGGTGTATCGGTGGTGGCGTTGATGGGCGTGTGGAGGCGCGGGTGAGCGTCGTGTGTTCGAGCGTAACGATGGCGGTTCGCCCGGCGGCGGATGGCTGACGCGACTGTCATTCCGCTGTATCGAAGTGCGGTGACGGCTTTGAGTGTGCGTGTAGGGCGGGAACATCCGCGATCGGCCCGCCCTGACGGCACACTCGACACCATCAGCGCACACTCGACACCATCAGCGCACACTCGACACCGTCAGCACGCACTCGGCGCCACACCCCACCACGCACCCAACCGCACCAGCTCCGATTCCCATCTCCCCATACCGGGGCGTAGCCCCACGCCCGGCTCTGAGCGACAAACTCGCTGCGTCCCTGAGGGTGTCGTGCAAGAGGCGGGCAAACCGGGTACCGGCTTCACCCGGCTCGGCCGGGAATGGCCATGGCCCGGCATGGAGCCGGGGCGGTGACCGGCCCAGCGACCGAGGTTCGGTTACCCGGCCGCCGAGATTTCTTTGATGATCGCCGGGCCGTGATTGTCGGCCAGGACAGCCGGCTTGTCCTTGTTCCAGAAGCCGTTGACCAGGATGGCAATTCCCATCGGCTCGTTCCCGGGGCCGGCGGGCGTGATCCCGATCCAGCAGGAGCAGCCGCCCGCAGAGGTCAGGCCGTCTTTCCAGATGATTTGGGGCGGACCGGTTTCGACCTGCCAGGCCAGGCCCATCTGTGCGGGTCCCCGGGTGCGCTTGCCGCACATCTCGACCGATAACGGCTCGGGCCGGATCGTGGTGGCCAGTGCCTGCATCAGGTGCTCAGGCCCGCGGACGGAGCCCAGATGCGCCAGCAGCCAGGTGTGCATATTGGCCGCCGAGGACTTCAGATCCGAAGGGGCAGCGGGTGATACCTCCCGGCCATTGGGGTAGGCGCGCGCCAGCGGCGCGCCGTCAGCCACCGTCGTACCGGTGTCGGGCATGGCTAGTGGCCCGGTGATCTGACCACGCAGCACACCCGCATACGACCCACCCGCGCCCGCACACCGGTAGGCCGACACGGCGGCGAAGCCTAACGTGACGAAGCCGAGGTTGGAGTATTGCCAGCAGCTTCCAGGTTGCGGGCCGCGGTGGGTCCGCCACGCGTTGAGCAGACTTGGCGGCGGCGCGGAGGGGTTGGTGAGGAACAGGCCGTCACCGTCGGCCGGGCCGGTGGAATCGTGCGCCAGACCCGACGTGTGCTGGGCGAGCATCCTCGGGGTGACCAGTTGCATGGTCTTACTCAGATCTCCGCTGTCGCCGAAATAGGTGCTCAGGTAGCGCTTCAGCCCGGCATCCCAGTCGAAGCAGTCCGGCCGCATCGCTACCCCGGTGGCGAACAGTGCGGCGGTGAAGGTTTTGGTCACCGATCCGATGGAGAAGATCGTTCTTTCGGTGGGCGGGTTGTTCTCGGCAACCGTTCCGTACATGTAGAACGGCTTGAAATCGCGGTTCGGATATGCGAAAGCCACCGCTACGCCGTAGTCGCGTCCCGGGGCTCTGGCTCGCAGATGGTCAAGCAGCGTCTGGGCATGGTCGCCGATGATCCGATCGACATCGGACTGGGTGGGCCGAATCGGCCTGCCGCGGGTCTCCGGTTTGGCGGTGGTCGTCGGATCGGGGCGGCGCGGTGTGGGGCCCGCACCACAGGCGATAAGCGCACCGCTTACGCCGGCAACGCCGACATGCGTGGCGAGTCGCCCGAACTCGCGGCGAGAAAAAACGCTCATCGCGGCCTTTCGTGATCCGTACTCCACAAACGATCCGTTCGGCATAAGTTCCGGCATAAGTCAATGACATTCGGCGCGGTATCGCTACACTCTCGTTGGAATACGCACGAGGACGCAACGATATGACGCGCAAGACGATTGTCATCACCGGCGCCAGCGACGGCATCGGGGCGGCGGCGGCGCGCCGGCTCAGTCGCAATGGCGAACACGTCGTCGTGGTCGGACGCTCGGAAGCCAAGACCACCGCAGTGGCCGCGGAGTTGGGTGCGGATTACTTCGTGGCCGACTTCGCCGACCTATCCCAGGTACGGGCCCTGGCGGACAAGATTCGCACGGAGTACCCACGCATTCACGTGTTGGCCAACAACGCCGGCGGCATGAGCAGAGCAACTCAGCTCACAGCCGACGGCTACGAGAAGACATACCAGGTCAACTATCTGGCGCCGTTTCTGCTCACCACGCAGCTGTTGACGGTGCTGCTCGATTCTCGCGCGACGGTCATCAATACGACCAGCTCGTCGCAGAAAATGCTGCCCCGAGTGACGATTACGTCCCTCGAGAACACGGCTCACCATCGGCCCAGCGTTGCCTACGCGCTGACCAAATTGGCAATCGTGTTGTTCACCAAGGAATTACACCGCCGCTACCATGGCAGCGGACTGTCGGCCGCGACATTTCATCCCGGCTATGTGAACTCCAACTTCGGCGATGCATCGGGATCGCGGGTCCTGACCTTCATGAAGCACCACGTACCGATATCGGCCCGCTTCACGGCCACCCCGGAACAGGGAGCCGAACAACTGGTCTGGCTGGCGTCCAGCCGGCCCGGCGTCGATTGGACGTCAGGCGAGTACTACTGCCGGCACAAGATCGCCAAAGCCAACCGCGCGGCCTACGATCCGCGCCTGGCCGGCGAGCTGTGGGAAAGCACGATGGCCAAGCTCGCTTAGGCGCGGCTCCGGCGTTGCGAATGAGGTCCGGGCGCTGTCCCGCCGCAACGACTGAAATACGGCCAGCTAACATTGAATTTCGTGCTAGGTGTTCATCACGCCGCGATCTGCACCGCTAATGTCGAAAGTTCTCTGCGATTCTGGCGGGACGGTCTTGGGTTGACCGAATTGTTCGACCATAGTTTCACCGGTAATTGGCCGGAATTGTTCGGCGCCAAGACCGATCAACTGCGATCGATCTTCCTGGGTGATCCGCAGACACCCGATTGCGGCATCGTCGAACTGGTGGAGATGTTCGGTGCCGATGCGGCGCTACCCGCGGCGAGCACGCCGCGGCACGGTTTCTTCCTGCTGTCGCTGCAGCGCGACGTCGACGCGACGTTGTCCGCGCTGGCGGCTTTGGGTTTCGCCGACGGGGTACGGCGGATCAGCATGCCGGCTCCGGCAGGCAAGACCGTCCCGATGGCGGTCGTCACCGCACCGGACGGCGTCCTTGTCGAGCTGATCGGACCCGCGGTATGAACGCGGTGACTGCCCTGGTAACCGGCGGCTCCTCCGGGATCGGACGAGAAGTCGTCGCTCGGCTGCGCGACGCAAGCCACGACGTCGTCGTGTGGGATTTGTCCGATGCCGACGTCATCTGCGATGTCAGCGACCCCGACGCGGTGGCGGCCGCGATGGCACAAACCGTGCGCGAGCACGGGGTGCCCACCCGGGTGGTCACCTCCGCCGGCGTCGGGTCGTCCGGTCTGTTGCTGAAACAAACACCCGCGGAATGGGAACGCGTCTTGGGGGTCAACCTCACCGGCACCTGGCTGACCATCCGCGCCGCCGCGCAAGCCATGATCGATGCCGGGGTGGGAGGTTCGATCGTCGCGGTCTCCAGCATCAGCGGCACCGTCGCCGACCGCGATATGGGCGCCTACTGCGTGTCCAAGGCCGGGGTGGACATGCTGGTGAAGGTCGCCGCGGTGGAGTGGGGCAGCCACGACATCCGGGTCAACGCCGTCGGACCAGGCGTCACGCGAACACCGATGCTGCCCAATCCGGAAGCCTGGCCCGGCTGGGTGGACGGCTTGTCCAGGCGGACGGCCCTGGGCCGCCTGGGCGAGGTCAGCGACGTGGCCGCGGCCATCGTCGGTGTCCTCGAACTGCCGTGGGTGACCGGGCAGGTGGTACACGCCGACGGCGGCCTGGCTCTGCACAGCCCGATCGACGCCTACGGTCAAGTCGAGCGGCTGATGCGTCTCAAGCGACTGAGAGAACTCCGAGACCAGCGGGAGAACGCCAAGAAGGCTTAGCGGACATCGAAATCGATGATACCGCAGATGATTTCACCGTTACACAATTCGGTGTAGGCGGTGTTGATGTCGTCGAGGCGGTAGCGCCGGGCGCCAAGCCATCTCGACCAGGACCGCGCCGTCACGGGGCGGGTTCAACTCGAATTCTTCGACGGACCAAGGCCCCCCGACGTCATGCGGGGGTCGCCGTGCGGCTCCTCACGCGGCCGGGGTGAACGTGACCGGAAGCTTGTTGGGCGACCGGAATGTCAGCCCGACGATCCTGGGTTCCTCACCGGTGCCGTCGTCGGGGACGAAAGTCAGGTCCGTGATCCGGTCGAGCAGGCTGTTGAGCATCACCCGCGTCTCCAGCCGGGCCAGATGCATGCCCAGGCACATGTGGATGCCGCCCGCGAAGGCGATGTGTGGGTGCCGCGGACGCCGGATGTCGAACGTGTCGGGGTCGGTCCAGCGGGTTTCGTCGCGGTTGGCCGAACCCATGCACAGGTCGATCTGCGCATCGGCCGGAATGGTCTTGCCGCCGATTTCGACGTCTTCGGTGGTGGTCCGCATGACCATGGTCAACGGGGTCTCCACCCGCAGGCCCTCTTCGATCGCGGTGGGTATCAACGAGCGGTCTTGGCGGACCATTGCCAACTGCTCGGGGTGAGTCAGCAGGAGGTACAACAGGTTTCCCGAGGACCGGTACGTGGTCTCCAGTCCGGCCGGCAGCAGTAGGCGCAAGAACGCGATAATGGCCTCGTCGGTGAGCTTTTCGCCGTCGATCTCGGCGGCGACCAGGTCGCCGATGATGTCGTCGGTGAGTTTGCGCCGCCGCTGCTCGACCTGGTCGAGGAAGTACGCGTGCAGCTCGGCCGCCGCGGTCAACCCGGCCATGATGTCGGTCGGGATCGAGATCAGGTCGAGTGACAGCCGCCGGAACAGGTCGAGGTCCTCCCGGGGCAGCCCCAGCAGTGTCGAGATGATCCGGGTCGGAAACTCGAACGTCAGCGCCTTCACGAGATCGGCGTGACCGTCATGCTTGATTTCGTCGATCAACTGGTCGCAGACCGGCCCGATGACCGACGGTTCCCAGCGTTCCAGCGCGGTGGCCCGGAAAGCCTTGGCCACCAGGCTGCGGTGGTCGTGGTGCTCTTTGCCGCCCATCGCCAAAATGGTGTGGCCCATGACCAATCCGATGGTCTTGTCGTAGTTGGCCGAGGTGAAGATGCGGTCGTCGCGAAAGGCTTGAAACACGCCGTCGTAGCCGAACAACACCCATTCGTCGTTGGGCCGCAGTTCTTCGGGCATCTGCTCGTGGTCCATGAGGGCGCCATGCCACACCGGGTCGGTGCGGCGCATGTACTCGAAGAACGGGTAGGGGCTGATCTGGCCGGTGGTATCAAGCGTGGGGACGACGGCCTGGCCGTCGGAGTTGGTGTGCACCGTCATCAGCGCTCCTCCCGGTACGGAATGTCGCTATTATAGTATAAATAGCAACGAAGCCAGGCGGTGGTGGCGGGTGCCGTACCGGGCAGAAGGCGGGGTACACCAGTGCTGCAACGGCGACTCGTGTGCACCGTCGACGAGCTGCCGCCGGGCACCATGAGGCTGATCGACGCCGGGAAGTTCGGGGTGGGTGTCTACAACGTCGGCGGTGCGCTCTATGCCATCGTCAATTACTGTCCGCACGAGGGCGCCCCGTTGTGCCGTGGCCTGCTCGGCGGCACCAACGAGACGGTCCCGGGCGAACCCGGGCGGCTACGCCGGGCAAGGGATGGCCAAATCATGCGATGTCCTTGGCACAACTGGGAATTCGACGTCACGACAGGCCGCAACGTCGCCGATCCGCGACGTCGGGTTCGCACCTATCACGTCGACGTGACCGACGGGAAGGTGTATCTGACCGCATGAGCCCGGTTATCGGTGCCTGCATTGACACCAACGTGCAGCCCCATTTTCGCGACAACGCGGAGATGCGGCGTTATCTGCCCACTGCCCACCAGCTGCGGTCGATCCCCGACGTCGAACAGCAGTGGTACCAGGCGCCCGGCGGTGACTATCGGCCGGACTTGTATGGAAAGCAGTACCCCGGCTCGGATCCCGAGACCGTCAGCCGGCATCTGTTCGACGACACCGGTATCGCCTACGCCATCCTCAATCCGCTGACCCGGGGCAACATCGCCGACTACCTGCTCAATAGCTGCATCTGTGCAGCGGTCAACGACTGGCTGCTCGACCGGTGGCTAGATCCCGACCCCACCAACCGATACTCCGACCGTTTTCGGGGAACCATCCGGGTCAATCCGGAGGACCCCAAGGGCGCCGTCGCCGAGATCGAACGACTCGCCGGTCATCCCAAGCTGGTTCAGGTCGGTGTTCCGATGCAATCGCGCGAGCCGTACGGCAAGCCGATGTTCGAGCCCATCTGGGAGGCCGCCGCCGCTCACGGCTTACCGGTGGCGGTGCACATCAACGGCGGCAACGGCGTCGACTATCCGCCGACGTTCGCCGGGCACGCGCACACCTATCCCGGGTATGCGGCCTTCATGCCGCTGAACTACTTCGTGCACCTGGCCACGCTCATCGTCGAGGGGGTCTTCGGCCGGCACCCCGGCCTCAAATTCGTGTTCGCCGACGGCGGATACGACATCCTCACCCCGCTGATGTGGCGGCTGGACACTTTCTGGCTGTCGATGCGTGACCAGACGCCGTGGGTGGACCGCTATCCCAGCGAATACCTGTCCGCGCATGTCCGGTTCTGCTCGTCGGCGTTCGACGGACCCGTCGATGCCGGGCAGATGCAGCGCTGGATGGACTTCTCCGACAAGGCCGACCTGGTGATGTACGGCTCGAGCTACCCCCATTGGTCCACGTCGCCACCCGACGTGACCGTCACCGGTTTGGACGAGCTACAGCGGGCGAAGATGTTGTGGCGCAACGCCAGCGAGCTCTACGGGCTGACAGTGGAAAGCAGCGTGCGATGACCGTACTCGAGCGAGTCGATGCCCACTCGGAGCGACGGGAAATAGCGGTCACCGTCGTGGACACCGACGTTCATCCGCTGCCCATCTCGACGGACGTCCTCAAGTCCTACGCGCCGGCCGAATGGGTGGGCAAGATCTGGCCTACCGGAAATGCGGTCACTCCGGTGCCGCACTTCTACGACACCCCGGACTCCTACAAGACGATGTCGTTGCGGCTGGACGCCGCCCCGCCCGACGGCGGGCTGGCGGGTAGCGACCCGGATTTCGCGGCCAAGCAGTTGCTGGTGGAAGCCGGCGTCAGCATCGCCTCATTGGAGCCGATGTGTGATGCGCAATTGCCGCAGGCCGAACATGTGCTGAAGTCGACGTACAACGACTGGCTGGCCGATGTCTGGCTGGACAAGCACAACGCGCATGGCCGGTGGCGCGGGTCGATCATGCGCGGCACCGCGACTGCGCTCTATGGGCTGCCCGCGACGGTCAAGGCACTGCCCGGAGAACCACTCCGCGACGGTGTCGTCGACGCTGAGCCAGGAGTCGAGTCATCATGACTCAAACGAATCTCGCACGGCCGCAAGGTCTTAGCCGTATCGACCCGGCGCTGCGCGATACCGCCGCCGCGCTGGGGATCGTCGAATTCAGCGCCGAGACGTTGAGCGCCGAGCGGCAGCATGCCGACCGGGTCGCCGCGGAGCGGGCCGCGGCGGTCGACGCGGGCGTTGCCGGGGTGAGCATCGAATCGCGATACATTGCCGGTCCGGACGGCGGCCGGCTGGGCTTACGGCTGTATCGGGGTGGCAGCGGGTCAACTACGCCGATAGTGATCTACGCCCACGGCGGCGGATTCGTCACCGGCAACCTCGACACCGACCACGGGCACTGTGTGGAGCTGGCTCGCGCGGCCGACTGCCTGGTCGTGTCGGTCGACTACCGGCTGGCGCCGGAGCATCCGTGCCCGGCGGCCCTCGATGATGTCGAGGCGAGTCTGCGTTATGCGGTCGACAACTGCGCCGAACTAGACGCCGATACCCGTCGGCTGGCGGTGATGGGCCGCGACGCCGGTGCGGCGCTGGTGGCCGGATTGGCCCAGCGCATGTTCGACGAGGAAGGCCCGCCGATCCTGGTGCAGATTCTGCATCAGCCGATGCTCGATCCCGACGCCACGCCGTCGCGGCGGGAGTTTCAGCGCACCCCCGGTCTCAACGGTCAGGCGGTGTCCCGGGCCTGGGCCCATTACCTGGGCCACACCACGGCGAATCGTCAGCACGTTCCGGCGCACCGGGCGAATCTGGAAGGCTTGCCGCCGACATTCATCAGCTGCTCGGAGATCGACCCCTGCCGCGACGAAGCCATTGATTACGCGAACCGTCTGCTGCACGCGTACGTCCATACCGAACTACACGTCTTCGCGGCGACATTCCATGGCTTCGACTCGGTCGTCGCCGATTGGGTCGTCTCCCAAGAGAACCACGCGTTGCATGCTCAGACGCTGCGGCGAGCCTTCACCACCTGAACCGGGCGGACCCGACCTATACCGGGTTGAATTTGGTGATCAGCCACTTGCCGCCGACCTGGGTCACGCTCACCAGCACGCTGCTGGGCTTGATGGTCGGTTCGGGGTTGTCCTTGGTAGTGGTGCTCTGGTCGACGAAAACCAGCACCACGGCCGAACCCGGATGCAGCTCCGACACCGCGGCGCGCATCACCTTGGCGGTGGTCTTCAGCGCTTTCTGCTTGGCCCCCGGAACCACGAACTGCTGCGTGAATTGGTTGTAGTAGTCCAGGAAATCCCCGCCGAGATGTGTCCTGGCGGCGGCGATGTCCTTGTCGAGCGTGTCGGACGAATACGACAGCAGCGCGACAGTGCCATCGGAGGCCGCGCTGACCGCAGCGCGTGCGACGCTGGGGCCGACCTGCTGATCGGGCCGGTACAGCTTGGCGTACAGCCAGGCGGTGATGCCGCCGGAAATCAGGATGAGCACGATCAAAATCACCGGGACCGGTTTCAGATTGATCTTTCTGCGCCATAAGTCCTGCGCCCAACCACGCGCCGGTGCGGGGGAGTCGTCACCTGATGCTTCGTCGTCCCACTCGTCGGTCGCCGGAATCACCGACGTCGCCGAATCGTCGAATTCGCTCTCGGCGTCGCCGACGTCACGCACATGATCGGTCACGGTACGAACTCAACCTTCGACATCTTGTACTGCCCGTTCTCCTCGGTCACGGTCACCTTCAGCCTCCACTCGCGTGGTTCCTCTTTGCCGTTTCCGCCGTTGGTGACCCGCGATGTCGCCGAGACGAGCACCAAAGCGGTGTTCCCGTCCATCGATTCGACCGCTGTGGCGGTGACCGTTCCTTCCGTCACGACTTTGGACTGCTCGACAACCTTGGTGAAATCGGCTGCCCGCTGCTGGAATTCGTCCTTGAACTCGCCCGTGGAACTGTCGATCACCCGCTGGACGTCCTCCTTGGCTTTCCGGAAGTCCAGGGAAATCATATTGATGATGCCCTTTTTGGCCCCGTCGGCGAACGCCTCGGCGCGTTCGTGACGCTGCGTGGTCTGGTGGTGCTGCCATACCATGATTCCGCTGAGCGCGGCGAAGCCGCAGATGATGACCACCGCGGCGGCCTTGGCGAGTCCGGCCAGCAGCACCCGCAACCACCGCCAGGACCGGCCTCGGGGCGCGGCCGCCTCGGCGGCGTCCTGGTCTTCGACCCCGTCTGTCTCATCGTCGTCGGCTGCGACGAACTCGTCGTAGTCGACGTACTCGTAGTCGGGGTCGCTGTACTCGGCATCGTCTTCCCCGGCGGCATCGGCTTGCGCAGCCCAGGCCCTCACCTCGGGTTGCGAGTTCGCCGAGCCCGGGTGCGGTTCGGTTGCGTCAGCCATTGCGGTTACAGCCCGTGGCCATCATTATCGACTGAACTCCGGTATCTCTTACGGTATCGCCCATTGCTAACATCAGAGTCGCCACCGAACTCCGCTCCAGCGAGGACCGATTAGGCGGATGATCAGCCACCCGAGCTTTCCCACCGACGTCCTTTGCGGCGGCGAAGGACGGCCCAGGAGAGTACGGGCGGCATGATGACCGCTGTCGACTCTCCCGAAAAGATACTCTTTACCTCCACTACCCACGCATTTCTGCAAAAAGAAGCCTCGCTGCGCCACGTCCGGGAGTTGCACGCCGCGGGTGTGTCCTTTGACCCGCAGTGGTGGCGGCGGGCCGCTGAGCTGGGGTGGACGGCGCTGCTCGTTCCCGAGGAATTGGGCGGCGGCAGCATCTCGGGCAACGGCGTCGAGGATCTGGCCATGGTTGCCGAGCAGCTTGGCACGACGGTGGCACCCGGGCCGTTGTATCCGGTCAGCACCGTGCTTGCGGCCTTGGTCGACTGCGCCGAGCCGCACGCGCACGCCGGGGTAATCGCGTCCCTGATGTCCGGCGAAGCGGTGGCCTCGTGGGCGGTCTGCGAACCGGGCCGGGGTTGGTCGCCGCTGGATCCGACGGTCACGGCCACACCCGTCGACTCCGGCTACCGCATCGAGGGCGTCAAAGACCGGGTGGAAGCCGGTGCCCAGAGCGCGCTGTTGCTGGTGGTCGCGCGGTGCGGTGATGAGGTCCGCCAGTTCCTGGTGCCGGCGGATGCGCCCGGAGTGCGGATTGCGCCTCAGCAGTCGCTGGACTTGGTCAAGCAGTACGCGAGGGTGGATTTTGACGGCGTCGTGGTGGCTGAGTCGGCGACGGTCGGCACCGCCGCCGAGACGGCCGGGCTGATCGATCGGCAAAGTCAGATCGCTCAGGTACTGCAGTGCGCCGAGGTGGTCGGGATCTTGCAAACGGTCTTCGACTTCACCGTGCAATGGGCGCGGGATCGGCACACATTCGGACGTCCGCTGGCGTCCTACCAAGCGCTCAAACACAAGTTCGCTGACATGAAGTTGTGGCTGGAGGCTTGCCGCGCCACCACGGCCGCCGCGGTGAAAGCGGTTGGCGCGCGCTCGCCGGCAGCAGGCCGGGGGGCCAGTGTTGCGAAGTCCTATGTCGGCGAAATGGCGGGACAGATCGTTCAGGGTTGCGTGCAGATGCACGGCGGGATCGGCATCACCTGGGAACATGACCTGCACCTGTACCTGAGGCGAGTTACGTTGTACCGCGCCATGTTCGGCACTCCGGAAGAACACAATCGCCGTGTGTACGCGCTGGAAGCCGAAGCGAAGGCGACTCGATGACGCCGACCCAGTCCGTTGCGGAATTCGCCGCCCGGGCCCGAGCGTGGCTGGCCGGCAACATGCCACCTGTCGACCCTATGTCACCGCCCGCGGCGCCCCGCGATCAAGAACGCTCCTGGCAGCGGGCCCGAGAATTGCAAAAGCGGCTCTACGAAGGAGGATTCGCCGGGATCTGCTTCCCCCGCGAGTACGGTGGCCAGGGTCTACCGTACGAATACCAACGGGCATTCGACGAGGAATCCCGGTGCTACGAGATGCCGTTGATCCTCAACACCCCGACGTTCACCATCTGCTGTGCCACGCTGCTCGACACCGCCAGCGAGGAGCAGAAGAAGACTCACATCGCGGCGGCGCTGCGCGGCGACGAGGTGCTGGTGCAACTGCTTTCGGAGCCCAGCGGCGGATCGGATCTGGCCGGCGTCCTGACCCGCGGCGAGCGACGCGGTGATCGATGGGTGATCGACGGTGCCAAGACCTGGAGCACCAGCGCGTTCGCCGCCGACTACGGACTGTGTCTGGCCCGCACCGACTGGGATGTGCCCAAACATGAGGGGCTGACGATGTTCCTGGTGCCCATCGATCACCCCGGAATCACGTTGCGCCGGATCACCCAGGTGAACGGCTCTTCGGAGTTCTGCGAGGAATTCCTCGACGGGGTGGACGTCGGCGAGGATGCGGTGGTCGGCGAGGTGAACAACGGCTGGGCCGTGGCCTCGCGACAGCTCTATCACGAGCGCCGGGCGGTCGGGATGGGCTCGGAGTTCGCCAGTGGCGGTGGCAGCGAGGGCGGTCACACGACGCCGGTCGACTACGCCGAACTCGCGCGGCAGGCCGGCCGGGCCGACAGTGATTGGGTACGGGAGACGGCGGGCCGGGCGTTGGTGCACCGCACGGTGGCCGAGCAGCTGATCGAGCACGTCTACCGCAGCGTCAGCGACGGCACGCTGCCGCCTGCCGGTGGAACGCTGATCAGGCTCTTTCACGCCGAGACGGTGATGTGTGAGATGGACACCGCGCTGGCGATCGCCGGAGCCGCCGGTGTGGTGGGGCAACCCGGCGAGGGCCTGCAGGCCGGACTGCGCTACCTCGCGCGGCAGTCCGTCGCCATCGGCGGCGGAACAACCGAGATGGCGCGCAACGTCATCGGTGAGCGGGTGCTGAACTTCCCGCGGGAATACGCCGCCGACCGCGGGGTGCCGTTCAATCAGGTACGGCACGGCCAGGCACGTTGACCTTCGCGTCCTGCCGGTATAGCCCCGTTGCAGCAATTAGTCCGACGAGAATCAGTGCGGCCCAAACGAGTTCGTCGCTGTCCAGGCGGTGTTCGGTGCCCAATAGCGCCCCGATCGCGAAATTGCCGGCCAGGATCCCGACTCCGATGATAATGGTGTTGTAGAAGCCATAGTGGGTCGCCACCAACCGCTCGCTGGACAACGACACCACGATCTGCATCTCGAAGGGAAACACCGCTGCGGAGGCGACGGCGAGCAGGGCGGCTGCGGTAAGCAACGCCGCGACGGTCGCCGGAGTGCCCAACCGCTGCGAGTTGGGGATGGCGGCCAGCGGCGCAAACGATGCCGCCATCAGCGCCACCCCGACGTACACACTGCGCCCCGGTCGCCATCGTGCCGAGAACCATCGGGTGATGCGCAGCTGGCCGGCCACCGCGACCAGGCCTGACGTGCCGAAAAGTGCTGCCACCAATTGTGCTTGGGAGTGTGGCGCCACCACTGAGGCCTGCGCGGGAAGCATGAGATAAATCTGGGAGGACAGCAGATACCTCAAAATTTCATGCGGGTGTAGGTGACGCCGTGATGTGGGGCCGGCGACGCTTGTTGATCTTGATTTCGTGGTGCCGGGTAGGTTTCGGCGCCGCGTGTCGTGCGGTGACGCCGGGTTCCAGGTCCCGGTGGGGTTCGCTCCTTCCTGGGGTAGTCGCGAC
>NZ_UPHQ01000072.1 GCF_900566055.1 Mycobacterium innocens | reverse complement strand
GATGACCCACCAACCGTGTGAGGTCGCATAAGTCAGCGTGGGCGCTCGGCACTCCTCACAGCACACCGCGCACTCCGGCCAGGTCTTCTAACGCCAGCAACCACCGGCGACAATGCCCCACGCACCACCTATGACTTGACACGACCTACAGCCAGCTAGCGGTCGTGTGCCATTCCGCGGCTGGCACCCTGCTCAGGCTGACCCGCCGGGTGCGCCGGTGAATCGCCGCGGATGTCGATGCGCCATCCGGTGAGCCGCGCGGCCAGCCGCGCGTTCTGCCCCTCCTTACCGATGGCCAGCGACAACTGGAAGTCGGGCACCACCACGCGGGCGGCCCGGGCATTCTGGTCAATCACCGACACCGAGACCACCTTCGCGGGCGACAGCGCGTTGGCCACGAAGCGCGCGGGATCCTCGTCGTAGTCGATGATGTCGATCTTCTCGCCGGACAGTTCGCTCATCACGTTGCGCACCCGCTGGCCCATCGGCCCGATGCAGGCACCTTTGGCATTGAGACCCGGGACGTTCGACCGCACCGCGATCTTGGACCGATGGCCGGCCTCGCGGGCCACCGCAACGATCTCCACCGACCCGTCGGCAATCTCGGGAACTTCCAGCGAGAACAGCTTGCGCACCAGGTTGGGGTGGGTGCGCGACAACGTGATCAGCGGCTCGCGGGCACCACGGCTCACGCCAACCACGTAACAACGCAGCCGGTTGCCGTGTTCGTAACTCTCGCCGGGGACCTGTTCGGCGGCGGGGATCACACCCTCGGAGGCCTTGGTCTCGCTTCCCATCCGGACGACCACCAGACCGCGGGCGTTGGCTCTGCTGTCGCGCTGAATCACACCCGCGACAATCTCACCCTCCCGGGTCGAGAACTCGCCGTATGTGCGCTCGTTCTCGGCGTCGCGGAATCGCTGCAACATCACCTGACGAGCTGTCGTCGCCGCGATGCGGCCGAAACCCTCCGGGGTGTCATCCCATTCGCTGATGAGGTTTCCCTCGTCGTCCAGCTCGCGGGCGATCACCCGGACGACGCCGCTCTTACGGTCGATCTCGATGCGAGCGTCGGTCTGGTGACCCTGGGTGTGCCGGTAGGCGCTGAGCAGCGCGGATTTGATGGTTTCGAGCAATTCGTTGACCGAGATGCCCCGGTCGACCTCAATCGCATGCAGCGCGGCCATGTCGATGTTCATGATTCGGCCTCCGTACCAGCGGCCCCACCCGCCGTCGCCAATTCGAGCTCGGCTCGGGCCGGCGGTGAAAACTCCACTTGGACAACAGCTTTCAGGACATGCGCCAGTGGAATCTGGCGCACCGCCCAGTCCCGGCCCTGCCGGACCACCAGCGCCACGGCGTCACCGGTCAGCTCTCCGACCCGGCCGGTCAGCCGGGATCCGTCGGACAACTCGAGTTCGACCTTGCGACCGCGGGCGCGGCGGAAGTGCTTTTCGCTGGTCAGCGGGCGTTCGACACCGGGCGAGCTGACTTCGAGGACGTACCTGTCGCGGATGGTGTCCAGGCCGTCCAGCAAAGCCGAAGCGGAGCGCGACAGGGCGGCGATGGTGTTCAGGTCGAGTGCGGTGTCGCCATCGGCGACCACCGTGATCCGCGGTGGGTGGGCGCGGGTGTCGATGACCACGTCTTCGATCTCGTAGCCGGCGCACGCAAATGCCCCACCGAGTAGCTCGATCACCTGCGTCTGCGAAGGTAGCCCGGTGGTCACGGCGAGCTCCTCATCTTGAGTTGTCCGGTCATCTGGCGGATTTCGCTGCCAGGGCGGTTCCCCCCCCGGCCCGCCGGCGCCCAATCGTCGGCGATCCACAGGGAACCAGCTACCAACGATACGCCAGGAATCGCCGATACCGCCGTGATCAGGTCGTTGAGGTTTCACCTCCCCGGATCGTGTTCCTCCCTTGTCGTGCCCAGCTCGTTGGTGATGGCAGGATGTTGCTGTGCCCAGAGCAGTACCCGTCGTCAACAGGCGGGGTGTGCTCGCCGGCGGCGCCGCTCTCGCTGCACTCGGGGTGGTCGTGTCCGCCTGCGGCGAGTCCGCCCCCAAACCGCCCGCGGTCGATGAGCTCCTGGCGCCCTTGGAGCAGGCCCGACGCGACAGCGCGCTGGCTTCGGCCGCCGCGGCGGCAATCGGCAATCCACCGCAGGTCGCTGCCGCACTGACGGTGGTGGCCAGCCAACGCGGCGCGCATGCCCGGGCCCTGGCCACCGAGATCGCCCGAGCCGCGGGCAAGCTGGTATCCGCCACCAGCGAAACGAGTAGCTCGAGCGCCAGCCCCAGCCCCACGGGCACCGAACC
>NZ_UPHQ01000019.1 GCF_900566055.1 Mycobacterium innocens | reverse complement strand
GGTTACCAGGATTCTGTTCTGTCCACCGGTCAATTCGCTGGCGCACCCGAGGACGCGCTCGACACCGCCTGCGGTCTCTATCTCGGCGATCCGACCGCCTGGACCTAACCCCCGACGGACTTCCGGGCGAGACCACTAAGCCAGAAGTAGGCTCTTTCCATGACTCCGGCTCAACTTCGGGCCTATTCGGCGGTGGTGCGACTGGGCTCGGTGCGAGCGGCCGCCGCAGAGCTCGGCCTCTCCGATGCCGGGGTCTCCATGCATATCGCGGCGTTGCGCAAGGAACTGGACGACCAACTGTTCACCAGGACCGGTGCCGGGTTGGCGTTCACCCCCGGCGGGCTGCGGCTGGCCAGCCGGGCAGTGGAAATCCTGGGCCTCCAGCAACAAACGGCGATCGAGGTCACCGAGGCCGCCCACGGCCGCCGGCTGCTGCGCATCGCCGCGTCCAGCACCTTCGCCGAGCACGCGGCACCGGGCCTGATCGAGCTGTTCTCGTCTCGAGCCGACGACCTGTCCGTCGAGTTGAGCGTGCATCCGACGAGCCGATTCCGCGATCTGATTCTGTCACGGGCGGTTGACATCACCATCGGACCGGCCAGCGAAAGTTCGTTTGGTGCCGACGGCTCGCTCTTTGTGCGGCCCTTTCTGAAGTATCAGATCATCACCGTCGTGGCACCCAACAGCCCACTGGCCGTTGGTATTCCGACACCCACGTTGTTGCGCCAGCAGCAGTGGATGCTCGGCCCCTCGGCGGGCAGCGTAGACGGAGAGATCGCAAACATGTTGCGGGACTTGGCGATTCCAGAATCACACCAGCGACTCTTTCAGAGCGATGCCGCTGCCCTCGAGGAGATCCGGCGAGTCGGTGGTGTCACGCTGACCATCGGCTTCGCGGTCGCCAAGGACCTGGCCGCCGGACGGTTGGTGCACGTGACCGGTCCGGGACTGGATAGGTCCGGCGAGTGGTGTGCCTCGACATTGGCACCCTCGGCCCGTCAGCCCGCGGTGTCCGAACTGGTCCGGTTCATCACCACCCCGCGGTGCACCCAGGCGATGATCCGCGGCAGCGGGGTCGGTGTGGCGCGGTTCCGCCCGAAGGTCCACGTCACCTTGTGGAGTTAGCTATACGCTTTACCCCCATGAGCGTGTACAAGGTGATCGACATCATCGGGACCAGCCCTACCTCCTGGGAGCAGGCCGCGGCGGAGGCGGTGCAGCGGGCGCGGGAAAGCGTCGACGACATCCGGGTCGCCCGAGTCATCGAGCAGGACATGTCGGTGGACTCGAGCGGCAAGATCACCTTCCGGATCAAGCTCGAGATCTCGTTCAAGATGAGGCCGGCCAAACCGCGCGACTAGGCATTATCCGAGCCATTGCGGCTGCCGGGCCGTTGCGCCATCGGGCCGTTGCGCCGTCGGGCCGTCGGACCATTGCGCGTGTGGCCGTGGGCCGTTGCGCGTCGGACCATTGCGCGTGTGGCCGTCGAGCCGTTGCGCCGTTGCGCCGTCGAGCCGTTGCGCCGTCGAGCCGTTGCGCCGTCGAGCCGTTGCGCCGTCGGGCCGTTGCGCATCTGGCTTCGACTGTGCGCGTGTGGCTTTGAGTGTGCATCCACGGCTTTGACTGTGTACTCAGGGCTGAGGATTCGCTCCGACGACGCCCTCACGGCACACTGGACGCCCTCAGCGCACACTCGACGCCCTCAGCGCACACTCGAAGCCGCACGCGCACACTCGACGCCCCCAGCGCACACTCGAAGCCGCCAGCGCACACTCGATTCACCAAGCCCGCGACAGGTCGGCATGCTGCCTGATCCAGGCATGCATCGCGATCCCGGCGGCCACGCCGGCGTTGATGCTGCGGGTTGAGCCGAACTGGGCGATCGACACCGTGATCGACGCCCCGGCGCGGGCGTCGTCGGTGATGCCGGGTCCTTCCCGACCGAACACCAGCAAGCACTCCCGCGGCAGCGTCGTCTCCTCCAGCCGCGCCGCCCCGGGGACGTTGTCGACGGCGACCACCGTCAAACCGGCGCCAGTCGCGAACTCCATCAACTCGGCAGTGCTGTCGTGGTGACGCAACCGCTGATAGCGGTCGGTCACCATGGCGCCACGGCGGTTCCAACGCCGACGGCCGACGATGTGCACGGTGTCCACCGCGAACGCGTTGGCGGTACGCACCACCGAACCGATGTTGGCGTCGTGACCGAAGTTCTCGATCGCCACATGCAACGGGTGCCGGCGAGTATCGATGTCGGCGACGATCGCCTCCCGGGTCCAATACCGGTAGGCGTCGACGACATTGCGAGTATCACCGTCGCGCAACAACTCTGGGTCAAACCGCAGGTCGTCGGGCAGGGCGCCCACCCAGGGACCGACACCGCCGGCCGGCACCGCCCATTCGGTGGGCCCCGCTTCGTTCATCGCGACGTCCACACCGCGGCGTGAGTGCCCACGATCGCCACCGTCGCATACAGCAGCGCCTGGTTGATTTCACCCTGGGTGCACAGCGACGCGTCGACGTGTACGGCGTCGCGGGACGCATCCGGCAGGATCAACACCGATGCCCCATAGGTCGCGCACGCCGGGCTCAATCCGCGGCCGGGCAGCGTCGGCGCGGCGAGCAGCATCATCGGCCCGCCGCGGGCGGCGGAGTCGTCGCGATAGCGGGTCGCCAGCGCATCGGCCGCCAACCCCAGCAGCATGTAGCCGTTGCCGGTGAATGCCGCCGGGTCCCCGAGCTGGGTCTTGGTCACCGGCGTACCGTCGGCGCGCCAGGCCGACAAGCTGGTGGTCTTGACCACCAGACCGGTGTCGTTCTGATTCGTCGGCAACATCCCCACCGGAAACGCGGCCGGGTAAGCGGCCGCGGTAGTGGCGATCCGATCATGAGGCGAATACGTATACACACCGCGCACCGCGCTGCGGTCGGTCAGCGGGCCCAGACAGACCGTGCCGGTGAGCCGGTCCGGCGGCGCCGACAGCGGCTTGGCGATATCGCGCACCCTGGTCATCGCGTCGTCACAACTGCCGAGGCCGGTCGACTCCAGCGGATGGGCCAGGGCACCGTAGAGGCCATAGCGAATGTCTTCGGGTTTGGCGTGTGGCGCATGGGGGTCGCTCGGCGAAGCATCGACGTCGACCAGAACGTAGTCACCGGACCAGCGCAGATTCGACACCGCCATGTTCCACCCCAGCACCGATAGCGATTCGCCCAGCCGGGCGCTCTGGGCGCCGTAGATGCGATCCGGTGTCGAATGGGAGCAGGCCACCAGGCAGGACAACGCCACGATCAGCGCAACCAGAACACGCACCGCCGCCGGCCTACCCCAGCCCCAGATCCGCAAGCCCCAGCACGCTGCGGTACGGCAGACCTTCGGCCTCGATAGCCTCGGCGGCACCGGTGGCGCGGTCTACGACAACGGCCACGCCGACCACCTCGCCTCCGGCGTCTTGGACAGCGTGCACCGCGGTCAGCGCGGAGTTGCCGGTGGTACTGGTGTCCTCGACCACCAGGACCCGCTGACCGGACACCTCGGATCCCTCGATAAGTCGTTGCAGGCCATGGGTTTTCGCCGACTTTCGGACGACGAACGCGTCGATCGGGCGGCCGGGCGCGTGCATGATGGCGGTCGCCACCGGATCGGCGCCGAGCGTCAGGCCGCCGACGAGCGCATAGTCCCAGTCGGCGGTGAGTTCGCGCATCAGCCTGCCGATCAATGCCGACGCCCGGTGATGCAGGGTGGCGCGGCGCAGGTCGACGTAGTAGTCGGCCTGTTTGCCCGACGACAGCGTGACGCGCCCGTGCACCACCGACAACCGGCGCACCAGCTCGGCGAGCTCGCCGCGGTCAGCTTCGGCCACTGCCGCCGCCGACACGTTTGACTGCCGCCCTGACCAGGACCCGCGGCATCAGCCGCCCGGCCGTGACAATCGCCTTGTAGTGCAGGCCCGGGACGCTGATCACCTTGCCGCGGGTGACATCGGCCAGACTCTGGCTGACCACGTCGTCGACCTCGAGCCACATGAACGACGGGAGCTTGGCCATGTCAATGCCGGCCCGGGCATGGAATTCGGTGTGCACGTAACCCGGGCATACGGCGTGCACACTGACACCGGTGCCCTGCAACCCGTTGGCCAAGCCCTCGCTGAACGAGATCACCCAGGCTTTGGACGCGGAGTAGGTCGACCCGCGGCCGGATAGCAGACCGGCGACACTGGCGATGTTGATGACGGTGCCCGCGCCGGCTTCGAGCATGGCCGGCAACGCGGCCCGGGTCAGTTGCATCACCGCCGTCACGTTGACGTCGAGCTGCGCCTGCAGCAGGGCGGGATCGGTCGTCCAGAATTCCCCGGAGGTGCCCAGACCGGCATTGTTGACCAACACCCGGACGCCCCGGCAGAGCCGTTCGGCGACCTTGGCCCGATCGGCCGCGTCGGCCAGGTCGGCGGGCAGGATCTCGACGCCGCCGGCCTGCGCTTCCAACTCGCCGGCCAATTGCTGCAACCGGTCGACATCACGGGCGACGAGAACCAGGTCGTAGCCGTCACGCGCGTAGCGTCGCGCGTAGCCGGAGCCAATCCCGGAAGTCGGACCTGTGATCAGCGCGACGGGCCGTGGCATGAGCGACAGTGTACTGACCGGCCGCCGGCCCCCCGGGCCCCGCTATCAGTGCTGGAAGTTGCTGGCTTGCCGGCCGTTACGACCGGCCGGCGGCGGACGCCGAAGGCCTTCGGGACGACCTTGTTCACGACGCACCGGCTCGGCCACCCGACGAGCCGGATCGGGTATCAGCCCAGCGGCCGGGTCGGCCTGAGCGCGCCGGGGCGGCAATTCGGCCTGACGCGCGGATGCCAGCGGACGCCCCGGTGCTGCGTTGCGCGCCGGTTCTGCGCTCTCTTGAGAGGTCTCGTCCTGCGGCAGCGGCGGCAACACCCGCAACAGGTCGTTGAACTGGCGCACGGTGCGCAGTCCCTCGTCCCACTGGGCGCGGGTGCTGGAGATCGGCATGCTGACCAACGTCCAGTTCTGCTCGTTCCACATGATCTCGGCGCAGTCGGGTGCGGAGTGCGCGAAGGTGACCATGCGCCGGTCGCAGGCCCGCCGGGCCGCGTCGAGATTGGTGGAGTAGACCATCCGCGGCCCGATCGCGCCGAGCAACCAGATGTCGCTCTCCCGTGGTTCCTTGAGTCCCTTGAGCCGCAGGTCTACCACGACGTTGGTGCCCAACTTGCGGTGCAGGGCGATCACCGTGGCGACTTCCTCGAGATCGAAAATGTAGACGGCCTCGCCGCGGATCTGACCCAGCACGACGTTCTTGGCCGGGACATCACCGACCGTCGACATCACACCGCGCTTCCAGCGATGCAGGATTTCGGTCGACTCGCGCTCGTAGTCGAAGCCGTGCGACCGCGCCCACGACCTACGACGTCGGCTGCGCCCGCGTCGTCGATCGATGTCGACGTACAGCAACACCACCGCACCTACGAAACACAGCGCGGACAGCGTGAACCAAAGCGGGACCACGGAAGACAGCCTATCTGCTGATGGGCCCGAATAAAGAATCCGAGCAGGTCACAACCGAATCACAGGAGTCAATACCGGTCGCATGTGGCGGCAAACGTCATTTCACTTGGGCCGCGGCGCCCCAGGATGCGCCCGGCACCACGGCTGCAGCGCGGAAACGCACGGGACGGATTAAATCCGGGTGGATCCGGGTGGATCATTGCCGACATCGAATCCGCAACTATCGAGACGGGAGTCATCTGCCTCAAAATTTCATGCGGGTGTAGGTGACGCCGTGATGTGGGGCCGGCGACGCTTGTTGATCTTGATTTCGTGGTGCCGGGTAGGTTTCGGCGCCGCGTGTCGTGCGGTGACGCCGGGTTCCAGGTCCCGGTGGGGTTCGCTGCTTCCTGGGGTAGTCGCGAC
>NZ_UPHQ01000056.1 GCF_900566055.1 Mycobacterium innocens | reverse complement strand
TTGGTGTCTGGCAGCCGGGGGGGCCGGGGGCGGGGGTGGTGGGCCTGAAATTGCGGGACCAACAGTTGGTCCGTGAGTGGGCCAGTGATGCGGTCAAAGACGGGGTGCTCGCCAGTCCGGTGCTGTCTGCCGACGGAGCGACGGTCTACGTCAACGGCCGCGACCAACACCTGTGGGCCCTGCACGCCGCCGACGGCAAGGTCAAATGGTCGGTGCCGCTGGGATTTCTGGCGCAGACTCCGCCCACGGTCACCCCGGAAGGCCTGATCGTGTCCGGCGGCGGTCCCGACACCCAACTGGTGGCCTTCCGCGACGCCGGCGACCATGCCAACCAGGCCTGGCGACGCGACGACGTCATGCCGTTGTCGACGTCCAGCCTGGGCGGGGGCGAGGTCGGCTACACCGTGGTTGCCGGTCCACCCCACGACGGCGGGCCGGGTTTGTCGTTGCTGATTTTCAATCCGGCCAACGGTCATACGGTCAACAGCTATCCACTGCCGGCGGCCACCGGATATCCGGTCGGGGTGTCGATCGGGTATGACCGCCGCGTGGTAACCGCCACCAGCGACGGCCAGGTCTACAGCTTCGCGCCGGCTTAGCGGCCATACTTGGTCGATGTCTACCGATGATGCGGCCACGGCGAACGCGGCAGTGTCCAGCCGCCGCAGCCCCGCCCACCGGGCGCTGGATGTCACGGTCGCGATCCTGCTGCTGGCGGTACACGCCCTGTTGTTCGTGGCGACGATGCTGGTGCTGGGCATGCTCGTGATGGGCACCGACCCGTGCGGTGGGCAGCCCTGTGGTGATCCGGCCTGGGTGGACCGCGCCATCAGGTTGGGATTGTGGGCCGGCATCGCGATCTTCATCGCCGACCTGGTGGTCACCGTGTCGCGTCTCGCGCGGCGCACAGTGGCCTTCTTCGTACCGATCATCGGGTGCGTGGCGCAGCTGGCGTTGGGCGGCGCCGCGGCAGCGATGGAATCGCTGGCCGGCCCGGTGTAAGGCTTAGATGGCCTTAGATGGCCTTAGATGGCCAACGCCGGGATAGCGTTGCGCGGCACCTGGACTTGAGTTGCTCCGGCATACGACGGCAGCAGCTCGCCCTGGGCGAAGTAGAAAATCACGTCGTCGTCGGTGATGGCGAAGTTCTGGTAGTGGCTCGGATCGAGCCCGTTGGAGGGCAGTATCACCACTCCGAGCCCGGTCTGGTGTTCCAGATCCCGTCGCACGATCGGAAAGATCGCGTCCAGCGGCGTGGTGCCGGGCGCAAACAGCGTGTCGAAGGTGATGGGTTGTTTGGTCCCGAGGTTGTAGTTGAAGGCCTTGTACCAGGTGAACGGATGTGCGCCACCGAGATCCTGGAAGAACTTGAGCACTACGCTGCGGGTGTTGTGTGGTGGCTGGCCGGCGCTGTGTTGTTCGGCGGTGGCGTCCATCTGGTACGGCCGGTCGCGTCGTGGCGACCCCTGCGCCACGTTCACGAATCCGTCGCGGTTCTGCGTGATGTAGTCGGTCAGTGCCTGCTGGTCCGGGTAGTCGACGGGGTAGGTGATGTCCAGCGTGTAGCTGGAGCCTGTCGCATGGATGTGGCACATCTGCGCTGCCTCGACCGAACCGCCGAGGCTGGCGCAGGACGGCGGCGCGGCGGCGGCCGGGCAAGCCAACAGGACCGCAGCAGCCAGCACTGCGGCCGCTATCAGATGACGCATCGTCGAATATTCCTCGCAGACCTTCGGGCAGTGGCGCCGCCAAGGGTGATCGCCGCCAGCGTACCCGGCCACTACCGAGACGGGCAGCATACGAAGGCCGTCCCACGGCCGGCAGCCGCCGAACCGATCCGGGTGATGACCACCGACAGTGGTCGGCTGCCACGCAACCGCAGCCGTCGCCGCAGCGCATCGGGATCCACCTGTACGCCGCGGACCAGGATCTCCAGCGCCCCGCAATCCAGCGCAGACAGTGCCTGACGCAACCGGCGCTCGTCGAACGCCAGCTGCTCGAGCACCTCGAAACCGCGCACCCCCGCGGGCAGTCGGTCACCAGACAGGTAGGCGATGTCGGGGTCGAGCTGCCACAGCCCGTGCCGGGCGCCGTAGTGGCGGACCAGGCCGGCCCGGACGACGGCCCCGTCAGGATCGACGATCCACCGCCCGGCGGGTCGCACCGCGCAATCGTCGGGCTCGGTATCGGTGACCTGTTCGCCGCTGTCAAGGAGGCTGGCCCGACGCCGCACGCCCGGCGCAGCCAATCCGCCCGACCACAGGCACGCCTCCCGGACCGAGCCGCGGTAGGCCGTCACTTCGATTTCGCCCTCGAATCCGAGCCGGCTTAGCTGATCGAAATCTATTCCGGGAGCGCACTTTACGACGAGCTCCCGGCGGCGGTAGGTCGCCAGCAGCAGACCCAGCGCCGGTTGGTAGTCGGCCGGGCGCAAGCGCCGGCGCCCGCCACGGCGACGCGCCGGGTCGACGACGACGACCGCATCCCGGGTCACCGGGTGCAGGGCATCGGCACGGCACAGGTCGGCATCGGGCCCCAGGTTGTGGCGCGCCATCGCCAACCTGACGGGGTCGATGTCGCTGCCCACCGCCCGTGCCGACGTCCGGCGCAGCGCGGCCAGCTCGGTGCCGACGGAACACGTCGCGTCGTGCACCACCAGACCGGCCAGCCGCCGGGCGCGATGCAGCGCCACCGCCGCGACCGTGGCCTGCTGCAGCGCCTCATCGGTGAACAGCCAACTCGAGACGTCGCCCAGATCGGCCAGTTTGTCTGCAGCGCGCCGCCGTAACAGCGTGGTCTCCACCAGAATGGGCGCCCGCTCGCCGAACCGGGCGCGCACCGCGGTGGTGTCGGCAACCCGGGTGGCGGCGCTCAGCTCGAACTCGGCGACCGCGGCCAGCGCGGCAGCACCCGACTCCGAGCGCAGGTAACCGACGTCGTCAGAAGTGAACGCGAGGCCGACACTCAGGACGGCTTGACCCCGGTGACCATCACGTTGTAGAACCAGCCCTTCGGCGCCACATGCCGCCACACGTTGGCGTCCACCCAGCTCAGCGCCTTCCAGCCGGTGAACGCGAACTTCGCCCAGCCCCAGCCCAGGCGACCGGGCGGCAGCGAGGCCTCCAACGTCCGGACGGGCCAGCCGAACATCGCGGCGGTGAACTCCTCGCTAACGGTCTGGACCGCTACCGCGCCGGCGCCGCTGGCCATCCGCTCGAGGTCGGCCGGGGTGAACGTGTGCAGGTCGACGACGGCCTCCAGCGCCGCGGCGCGTGAGGATTCGTCGAGCTCGGCCTGGGGCCGTCGCCAGCTGCCCAGCCCGGGCAACCTGGTGAGGTTGGTCGCGACGCGCCAGGTCAGAGTGGACAGGGCACGGGCATATCCGTTGCCGACGGTGGTCGGCTCGCCCGCGAAGACGAAGCGGCCGCCCGGCTTCAATACTCGGATCACTTCGCGCAGCGACAGCTCCACATCGGGGATGTGGTGCAGCACCGCATGTCCGACCACCAGGTCGAAGGTGTTGTCGTCGTACGGGATGCCCTCGGCGTCTGCCACCCGACCGTCGATCTCGAGCCCCAGGGACCGCCCGTTACGGACGGCGACCTTGACCATGCCGGGTGAGAGGTCGGTGACCGACCCGCGCCGGGCGACCCCCGCCTGAATCAGGTTGAGCAGAAAGAACCCGGTGCCGCAGCCCAGTTCGAGCGCCCGGTCGTACGGCAGTTCGCTCAACACCTCTTCGGGCACGATGGCCTCGAACCGGCCGCGGGCGTAGTCGACACAGCGCTGGTCGTAGGAGATCGACCATTTCTCGTCGTAGTTCTCGGCTTCCCAGTCGTGGTAGAGGACCTGGGCGAGCTTGCTGTCATGCCGGGCGGCTTCCACCTGTTCGGCGGTGGCGTGCGGGTTGGGCACGACGTCGGTCGAACTGCTCGTCATACAGGGAAGCCTAACGGCCGGCGTCGTCGCCCTTGCCGCCGCCGCCTCGACTTTCGGCGAACACCTCGACGTAACGACGGCGTTCGGCGGCGGGTCGCAGCGCCGGTTCCAGTTCGAGGACGTCGTTGATGACGGCCTTGGCGGCGGCCAGCGCCAGCGGCGGTCCGTCGACGAAGCGGCGTGCCCACCCGACGGCGGCGTCGTAGACGTCGTCGGGTGCCACCATGTCGTCGATCAGCCCCAGCGCCAGGGCCTCCTCGGCGTCGAAGAAGCGCCCGCTGAACACCAGCTCCTTGGCCCTGCTGGGACCGGTCACCTGGGTCAGGCGCGCCATCCCGCCGCCGCCCGGAATCAGTCCGGCCAAGATCTCCGTCGCTCCGAACTTCACGTTGTCGCCACTGACCCGCCAGTCGGCGGCCAGCGCCAGGGTCAGACCGGCGCCCAGCGCGTATCCGGTGATCGCGGCCACCGTCGGCTTCGGGATCGCCGCCACGGCGTCGATGGCCTCACGGCGCACCCGTGCGGCGGTATCGGCCTCCGCCGCGGTCAGTGTGCGCAGCTCGGGCATGTCGTCGCCGGCGGAAAAAATCTCATGGCCGCCGAACACGATGACCGCGGCGACGTCCTCGCGGCGGCCCACATCGTCTGCCGCGCCGATGATTTCCCGGTAGACCTGGCGGGTCATCGCATTGGTCGGCGGACGCGACACGACCAACGTGGCCAGGCCCTCGTTGACGATGACGCCGACGAACTCCCTCACAGCGGCCACGCGGTGAATCCGCCGGCGCGCCGCGCCTGGTTGTAGCGGTCGGAGTCGAAGAACTCGATCTCCCAGTTGTCCCCCTGCAACGCGAGGTTGGGTTGCACCGGCACAATCGTGCGCTCCACGGCCAGCACGTCGGCGACCGTGCGGCCCGACAGCGCATCGAGTTGGGTCCAGGTGGGCGGCAGCAGGATGTTTCGCCCAGCGGCGAAGTCGTCGATGGCTTCCTGGGGCAGCGTCCAGTCGGCCCGGTCGGACTCGGTGTTCTCACCGTCGGCACGCTGTCCTTCGGGTAGCGCTCCGACGAAGAAATAGGTGTCGTAACGACGGGTGAGCTCGGCCTCCGGGGTGACCCAGTTCGCCCAGGGGCGCAGCAGGTCGGAGCGCAGCACCAGATCTTCGCGGCCCAGGAAGTCCGCGAAGGACAGCGTGCGGTCGGCCAGGGCGGCGCGGTACTCGCTATACACGGAGGCGTCACGCACGATGCTGTTCGGGTCGTCGGCCGGTCCGGCGAACAGCACCCCCGATTCCTCGAAAGTTTCGCGCGCCGCGGCGCACACCAATGCCTCGGCGAGGCGGGGTTCGGTGCCGAAGCGCTGCGCCCACCACAGCGGTGGCGGGCCAGCCCAAGCCCCGTGCCCGCCCAAGTCGGCATTGCGGTCCCGGTCGTCGACGCCGCCGCCGGGAAACACCATCACCCCGGCCGCGAAATCCATCGCGGAGTGCCGCCGCATCAGGAAAACGGACAAGCCGACCCCCGAACCCGGCTCCGCGTCGCGGACCAGCATCACGGTCGCTGCGGGCCGCGGTACCAGGGGCACCTGCTCCGACGGTGAGTTCATGGCTGCCTCCGATGGGCTGGGCGGGTGCGGACCCGCCGGGCGAAGTATCGCCCGTCGACGAGGTCCACGGCGATCTGCTGGCCGAACGCGGTGGACAGGTTTTCGGCGGTCAGCACGTCGGGCAGCAGGCCGGCCGCGACGACCTGACCTTCGGCCAGCAACAGGCAGTGGCTGAACCCGGGCGGGACTTCCTCCACGTGGTGGGTGACCAGCACCAGCGCGGGCGCCTCCGGGTCCGCGGCGAGGTCGGCCAGCCGCGCCACCAACTCCTCGCGGCCGCCCAGGTCCAGACCCGCGGCGGGTTCGTCGAGCAGCAGCAGTTCCGGATCTGTCATCAGCGCACGGGCGATCAGCACCCGCTTGCGCTCACCTTCTGACAGCGTTCCGTAGGTGCGGTCGGCAAGGTGTTCGGCACCCAGGCTTTCGAGCATGTCGACGGCACGCCGGTAGTCGAGGTCCTCGTAGCGCTCCCGCCACCGGCCGAACACGGCGTACCCGGCTGAGACGACAAGGTCGCGCACCACTTCGTCGATGGGCACCCGCTGTGCCAGGGCCGACGAGCTCAGCCCGATCCGGGCACGCAACTCCGACACATCGACTCGGCCGAGCCGTTCACCGAGCACGAATGCGACTCCGGTCGACGGGTGCTCGGCTGCCGCGGCGATGCGCAGCAGCGATGTCTTGCCGGCCCCGTTGGGGCCGATGATCACCCAGCGTTCGTCGAGTTCGACAGCCCAATCCAGCGGCCCCACCAGGGTGCGCCCGTTGCGGCGCAGCGAGACATTCCTGAAGTCGATCAGCAGGTCTGGATCGGCTGTCTCCTGGTCAGTTGGTGGGCCGGATTCGGGCACCCGCCAATCGTGCCGCACCGCCCTCCTGCGGTAGCTGTCGGGTCGCCCCGCCCGGTCAGCAGACGCGGAATCGTATCGAAATCGCTGATTTCATGCGATTCTATGTCTGCTCGGCCAGTCTGCTCGGCCAGTCTGCTCGGCAGCTAGAGATCGTTGCCCGCATAGGACAGGTTGAAGCTCTTGTTGGCAAGCGGAAAGTCCGGGACGATCGTGTCGGCCATGGCGACCGGCAACGCCGGCCAGTTGAACCACGAAGGGTCGACGATCTTGCATCGGGTGATGCGGCCCGCCTCGTCGACTTCCACCCGGTGTACGACCGTGCCGCGCCAGCCTTCGACGATGCCCACCCCGGAGTTGCCGACTGTCGCCGTCAGCGGCGGCAGTGCGCCAGCGCAATCTAAGGGGCCGCGGTGATCCTCGATCAGCGTGCAGGCCAGCGCGACCGATGCGGCGAATTCGTCACGCCGAATTGTGTAGCGGGCCAGTACGTCACCGCCGCTGCCGGGTACCGCGGTGACCGGCAGTGTGGTGGTCGGGTGATCGAGGCGCGAATCGGTGACGATGCCGCTGGCCCGAGCGACATACCCGAGACAACCGACGGCATGCGCGTCGTCACGCGTCAGCACAGCGGTATCGGCAAACCGGTCATAGACCACCGTGTTGCGCAGTGTCAGGTCGCTGATTTCGGCGACCTCGTGTGCCAGCGCACGCAATTCGTCAGGTTCGGGAAGCTCTTGCAGCACCACGCCGCCGGGCCGGATCGCGCCACGCAGCAGGCGATGTCCGGTGACCCGCCGGTTGATCCGCAGCAGCCGTTCGCGAACGCGCTGGGCATGGGCGTTGGCCAGGGCAAAGCCGACGTCGTTGGCCAGCGCACCCAGATCGGTGGCGTGATTGTAGAGCCGTTCCAGCTCGACCAGCAGGGCCCGCAGCCGGTGCACCGGCTCGGGCGCGGTCAATCCCAATGCCTCCTCGACGGCCAGGCTGTACGCCAGGGAATGGGCAGCCGCGCTGTCACCGCTGATCCGCTCGGCAAGTTCGACCGAGCCCATGGCGCCGAGCGCGGTTCGTCCCTCGAAGAGTTTCTCGATACCGCGGTGCACGAACCACAATCGAGCCTTGAGCCGCAACACCGATTCGCCGATGACGGAGAACCGGAAATGCCCCGGCTCGATCAGGCCGGCGTGCACCGGCCCGACCGGTATTTCGTAGACGCCCGGCCCGTCGACGGTCAGGAACGGGAACCGGCCGGCGTTCGGAAACGGCGGCGGCTGACCGGCGTTACGGCGCATCGGATACCACTGCTGGGGCCAATGCCCATGCCGCACCAGCCGCCGCGGTTGCGGATGTCCTTGCGGCACAACCCCGTACAGGTCCATCATCTCCCGCTCGAAGCGACCAGCGGGGATCGACAGATGCCCCAGGGACGGAACCGACGGAGTTGCCGCGGCGGTGGTCAAGGTTAGCTCCACGCGGCGGTCCGGCTGTCCCGCCAGCAGCAGGTAGACGATCCTCAGGATGTCGCCGTCGTCATGCGCGGCCACCAGGGCCAGACGATAGCCGGCCGCCAGCAACTCGCTCACCGCCCGGGTGAGTTCGTCACCGGATACCTTTCGCCGCACCATGTTTCGCTCCATCAACCCGCCCCGAACTGGCCGGCGGCCGAATTGAACAACCCGGCGAGCGGGCCCGCCGTAACACCCAGCGCGACCGATGCCATGACGCCGGTCGCCAGTGCGGCCGCCACCGTGGCGGGCACGGCGATCCGCGGAGCTCCGGCGCTCGGCACCCCGAGCAGGATCCGCTGCGCGTTGCCCGCCAAAGCGGCGAAAGCCACCACCATCAACACCAGCGCGACGCCGAGCACCCAGGAAAGCCCGGCTTTGGCGAGCGATCGAGCGATCGACACCTCGCTGGCGAACATGGCGAAAGGCGGCAACCCAAGCAAGACGATGACGCCGACGGCGAACGACCACCCGACCAACCGGGACCGCGACAGCACCGCAGTGATGTCGCCGATCACCGTCGAGTCGTGCGCGGCCTGTAACTGCCCCCCGGCCAAGAACAGCACCGTCTTGCCGATGCCGTGCGCAAGCACATGCAGCAGCAAAGCCGCGATCGCCAGTTTGGTGCCCGCGGCCGCCGCGATCGCGATCAGCCCCATGTTCTCCATCGACGAGTATGCCAGCATACGCTTGAGATCCGTTGTGACAGTGAGCAATAACGCTGCGATAAGAACTGTCGCCAGGCCGGCCGTCAGGAGTCCGGAGCGCAGGAAGCCCGGCCCCACCGCCGCGTCGATGATCGGCCGCAGCCGGATCAGCACCGAAAAGGCCACCGAGAGCAACACTCCACTCATCAGCGCCGACACCGGTGCCGGCGCCTGGCTGTGCGCGTCGGCCAGCCATCCGTGAAACGGAACTAGCCCGGCTTTGGCGCCATATCCGATCAGCAGCAGCCCGCCGGCCAGCCGGGTAACGGCCGGGTCTAGGTGGCCGGCGTGCGCCGTCAAGACATTGAGATCCAGCGCCGTCGCGCCGACGGCGCCGGCGTGCCGGGCGGCGAAATACAACAGGACGGTACCGAGAAACGCCACCGCGATACCGACCGAGCAGATCATCACGTACTTCCAGGTGGCCTCCAAGGCGGTGCGGGTACGACGGTGTCCGACCAGGAAGGCCGTGATCACGGTGGTGGCTTCCACCGCAACCCAGATCACGCCAATGTTGTTGGCGCACACGGCGACCGCCATCGCCGACAGGAACGCCGGCGTCAGCGCACCGTACCGCCGCGCGTCACGGAGGTCGGTGTGACCGTGTTGGAGTTCTGAGTCGAGGTATCCGATGCTTGCCCAGGTGGCCAAGGTGCCGACCACGCCGATGACGATGAGCATGGTCACCGACAGCGCATCGACGCGCAACATCCCGGCCAGCATGACACGCGGTCGGGCTGCCGTCTGAACACCAAGCGCCACACCCGAGGCGAGCACGGCCACCGCGGACAACACGGTCAGTGTTGCCGTCCACCGGCGCCAACCGCCGGCCATCGCGACGACGGCCGCGATCAGCGGCGCGAGTATCGGCACCAGCATCACCACAGTCATCAGTCTCGCAATCCCTGCAGCCGGTCCAGATCGGTGCCGCCGAACATCCGGCGCAGTCGTCCGGTCAACACGCCGAGCACGATCAACGCGAACAGCACATCCAACGAGGCGCCCAATTCGACGATCAGCGGCACCCCGGCGGTCAGCAAAAATGTCGTAGCCGCAATCCCGTTGTCCAGCATGAGAAATCCCGCGGCCTGCGAGATGGCGTGGCGTCGGGTCACCATCACGAACAAGGCGATCAGCACCACCGTCAGGCCTGCCGGGGCGGCGCTGACCGCCGCACTGGAGTCCAGTGCCACCACCGGTCGAGCGACTGCCAGCGCGACCACCGTCAGGCCCGCCGCGATCAGTAGCGACGCCGTGGTGTTGATCAGCGGCGTCGCCTCGCGCGGCGCATCGTCGGCGCCGAGCGCGTGGGCCAGCAGCGCCGGCAGCACCGCCCCGCGCAACACGAGCAGCGCGACTCCGACCCCGACCAGCTCCCAGTCATGGGAGTGGCCGCCGACGATGATCGGAATCGCTGCCAGGGCGACGCCCTGGGCCGCCAGCAGCCGCACGATGGAGCGCAGGTCACGCCGCCATACGATCAGCACCGCGGTCAGTATCAGCCCACCCGGCGCGAGGTCCAGCAGGCCCGCATAGTTGAGGTCGGTCACGCCGTCACGCCTGGGCCGTAAAGAAGTTGGCCGATGTCACGGCCAACAGGGCCAACAGGAACGAGCCGGCGAGCAGTTCCGGCACCCGGAATAGTCGTAGCTTGGCGATGAAGACCTCCGCGCCGGCCAGGACGACCGCGGCCACGGCGACCTTGATGCCGACCGCCGCGACGCCTATCCCCACGCCGATCAAGCTCGGCCTGTCACCCGCGATTCCCCACGGGAAAAAGAGGTTGGCCAGCAGGGCCAGCAGCACGGTGAGTCGCATGCCGCTGGCCCACTCCACCAGCGCAAGCTTTGGTCCCGCGTATTCGAGCACCATCGCCTCGTGCACCATGGTCAGTTCCAGGTGGGTGGCGGGATTGTCCACCGGCAGGCGTCCGGTTTCGGCGATGACGACGATCACCAGGGCCACGAACGCCAGAATTCCCGCCAGCGACACCACTTCCGCGGGATTCTCGAGGCTAAACGCGACGATGGCGCCGAGGTTGGCCGACCCGGCAGGGATGGACAGCGCGAAGACGGCAAGCAGAATGGTCGGTTCCACCAGGGCCGCGATGGTGATCTCCCGGCTGGCGCCCATACCGCCGAACGAGGTACCGGTGTCGATTCCCGCCAACGTCAATGCGACGGTGCCGAGGAACAACAGGCCCACGACCACGAACAGATCAGCGACCGAGTCCAGCGGCGAGCCGGTCGCGGCCAGCGGCGCAATCGCAGCTATCAGCAATGTGGTGGCCGCGACCACCACCGGTGCCGCCGCGAACACCAGCGTGGTGCCGTCCGGGGTGACCTGCTGCTTGCGCAACTGCTTGCGCAGATCCCGCCAGGGCTGCAAAACACCTGCACCGCAACGCCCCTCGGATCGGGCCCGGACTTGCCGCATCAATCCCACGACCAGTGGTGCGCCGGTCATGACCGCACCGATCTGCGCTGCGCCGGCAACCGCGGAAAGAGCATTCATCGCGCAACCGCCAAGACGATCAGGACTCCGAGCGCTCCGTAGCCGAGGTAGAGGTGCACGCTTCCGTTGTGCGCGCACCGGACGGCTTGCGCCAACCATGCGACGGTCCGCAAGACCGGCGCGTAGACGTGATCCTCGATGGCATCGGACAACTCGGCACGGTAGGCGATCTTTTCCACGTGATAGCGGGTGTGCTCCAGGTGAGTCACCTCGATGCCGGTGTCGGGCCGCAACACGTCGTCGAAGACCCGCTGCAGTGGTTGGGCGAACGACGTCGCCGTGTACTCCATGCGCGAGCTGAGTTCGTCTGCGCCGCAGGCCCATAACGGCGACCTCACGGAGTCCGGGCGGTGACGCGACCCCCAGCGGGCCAGGGCCAGCACAATCAGGACGGCGACGGCCAGGGCCACGGCCAGCAGGCCCGGCGCGATCGAGCCGTCAATACCCGGCAACCGCAGCATCGGACCCAGGCCGGTCAGATCGGCGTGCCGGGATGCGGGCAGAGTGTCGAGCACCGACTGCAGGGTGTCGGCGATGACGAACGGCACCACGGCAACCAACACACAGCCGACCGCGGCGACTGCCATGCCGACGAGCATGCTGGGCGCCGCCTCGCGCGCGCGAGCCGCAACCTCCGAACGCGGCCGCGCCAAGAATCCGGTGCCGAACGCCTTCACCATCGCGGCCACACCCAAACCGGTGGTCAGCGCCACCGCGCCGACGCCCAGCGGAGTCACCAGCCCCACAAGGGTGTTGTGCTCGGGCCGTGCGTGGATCAGCGACTGCACCAGCAGCCATTCACTGACGAACCCGGCGCCCAGCGGCAGCCCCGAGGCACCCAACGCGGCGATGCCGAAAAAGACTGTGGTGTAAGGCATTTTCCGAGCCAGACCGCCCAGCTCGTCGAGGTCGCGCAGTCCAGTTGTCAGCAGCACCGACCCGGCCGCCAAGAACCCGAGACTCTTGAATGCGGCGTGGGCGATCAGGTGCAACAGCGCCGCCGTCATCGCGATCACGGCCGCCGCGGCGGCCCCGGCCGCCGACAACAGCGTGGCCGCGCCGAGCGCAAGGGTGACCAGCCCCATGTTTTCGATCGTCGAAAACCCAAGCAGCCGTTTGAGATCGGCGGCCACCGAGGCCTGCAGCACCCCGTACAACGCGGTGACAGCACCGACCGCCAGCAGGGCCACGCCCCACCACCTCGGGCCTGGCCCCAGGAGTTGCAAATCGACTCGGATCAGACCGTAGATGCCAAGGTTGACCATGGCGGCGCTCATCAATGCCGATGCGGGAGTGGGCGCTTCCGGGTGCGCTCTCGGCAGCCAGGCATGCAGCGGCAGCAGGCCGGCTTTGGAGCCGAAACCCAACAGCGTCAGCACAAACACGGCCATGCGCACACCGTCCGGAATCCCGGCCATATCGGCGAACCGGTCCGTCCCGGCCGCTGCCGCCAGCAGCATCAAGGCCAGCAGGATCGCGGCGAAGCCCAGTTGGGTCATCACCGCGTAATACTGTGCGGCGGAACGGACTTCGCTACGACGGTGATCGGTGGCCAGCAGGACGAGTGAACTGAGCGCCATCAACTCCCACGCCAAGAGGAAGGTGGTCACCGAACCCGCGGCCGGAACGAACAGCATCGCACCGACGAACACCGGCAGGGTCGTGAGCGCGACGGCGCCCACCTGTTCCCGCCGCGCGTATCCGATGCTGTAAATGCCGACGACGACGGCTACCGCACCGGTCAGCGCCATGAAGAATGCGCCCAACCGGCTCACATGCAGGTCGACGCCGATCATCGGCACCAACCAGTCGAACCGTGCTCGTGGCAGCGCACCGAACACGCCGGTGAGCCCCAACGCAATTCCCGACACGCCGAGGCCGGTCGTTACGGCGCCCGCGGTGAAGGCACCTATGGTGTTGCGGTGCACCGTAACCGAGTGTTCGGGTGGCGCGTCCGCGAAAGTGGCGGTCACCTGCGCGTCACCGACCGCAGGGCCGAGACCACCTGGTCGGGCGAGGGTGGACATCCCGGGATCTCGACGTCGACCGGGATGACCTCACCGACCGCACCGACCACGCCATACGCGTCGCCGAACACACCGCGGTTGAGCGCGCAGTCACCGCAGGCGATGACCAGGCGTGGCGCCGGCGTCGCCGCCAGGGTGTTCCGCAGCGGCTGGGCCATATTCCGCGTCACTACCCCGGTGACGATCAGCGCATCGGCATGGCGCGGCGAAGCCACCAACCGGGCGCCGAACCGCTCGGCGTCATAGACCGGTCCGAATGCCCCGGAGATTTCGACCTCGCAGCCGTTGCACGAGCCCGCGTCGACATGGCGCACCTGCAGGGAACCGCGCACCCCGGCTGGTGGGCCGACGGTCGGCTCAGGCGCCGGTCCCGCGTTTTCGGCCACTCGGCCGAGTCGCATGATTCTGCCGATCCAACCCATGCCCGGACCTACTGCCGGTCCGCCGCCGGGCCGCCTGCTCGCAGGTCTTCGAGCATTGCCACTTGGCCGCTGAGCATTCCGGTCAACACCCGGCGGGCCACGGCCATCAGTTCAGCGATCAGCGGTGAGGTGATCGAGTAGATGACCGTGTTGCCGTCCTTGCGTGCCGTCACCACCCCCGTCCGGCGCAGCACGCCCAGCTGCTGAGACAGGTTGGACGACTCTAGACCCACTTCGAGCAACAGCTCTGCCACGGTGTGGTCGCGTTCGGAAAGCAGTTCCAAAATCCTGACCCGGGCCGGGTGTCCCAGCGTCTTGAAGAACTCGGCCTTCAGCTTGTATAGCGGCTCCGACACCTGGCCTCGACTAAAAGTTCTGTAATTCAGATATCTGTCAATTTAACAATTGAAAACTTTATCATCTGTTGGACCGCGTCGCTCGCCAGGCGCTCACTTATGGGGTGGCCCTGCCCGGCGAGCAGACGCGGAATCGTATCGAAATCGTTGATTTCGAGCGATTCCGCGTCTGCTCGGCAGCACCTAATCCGGCGGGATCTCGACGCGGCGCAGCACACCGTCGAGCGCGTCGGCGGCTTCGATCTCACCGCGGGTCACGCCCAGCAGAAACAGCACCGTGTCGAGGTAGGGGTGGCTCAACGAGGCGTCGGCGAACTCCCGCAGCGCCGGCTTGGCGTTGAACGCAATGCCCAGCCCGGCGGCGGCCAGCATGTCGATGTCGTTGGCGCCGTCGCCGACGGCGACGGTCTGCTCCATCGGCACACCGAACTGCTCGGCGAAGTCGCGAAGTGCCGTGGCCTTGCCCGGCCGATCGACGATGGGGCCGACCACCCGGCCGGTGAGTATCCCGTCGACGATTTCCAGCTCGTTGGCCGCCATGAAGTCCAGGTTCAGCTCCCTGGCCAGTGGCTCGATGATCCGCCGGAAGCCGCCGGAGACCACGCCACAGCGAAAACCCAGCCGCTGCAACGTGCGCAGCGTGGTCCGCGCACCGGGCATCAGCTGCAGCTGCGCGCCGACGTCGTCGATCACCGACGCCGGCAATCCTGCCAACGTGGCCACCCGCTGGTGCAGCGACTGCGCGAAATCCAACTCACCGCGCATGGCGGCCTCGGTGATCGCCGCCACCGCTCCCTCGGCACCTGCGCGGGCCGCCAGCATCTCGATGGCCTCGCCCTGGACCAGCGTGGAATCGACGTCGAAAACGATGAGCCGCTTGGTGCGCCAGGCCAGCCCGTAGTCCTCGACCGCCACGTCAACACTCTCTTCGGCGGCCACCTGCGTCAGGGCACTCTGCAGCGGGCCATAGGCTCCGGGCGGCACCGAGACCCGCAACTCCAGCCCGGTGACCGGATAGTCGGAGATGCCGCGGATGAAGTCGATGTTGACGCCCAGTGCGGCCACTTCCCGGGCCACCGCGCCGAACGCGCCGGCGGTAACCGGGCGGCCGAGCACGAAGATCACGTGGGTCGACGGTTCCCGGATGATCGGCACGTCGTCGCTGCGCTCGACCGTCACATCCAGGCCTACCCGGTGAATGGCGGCTTCGACGTCGCCGCGCAACGCGGTATTGTCGGCGACTTCCGGTGCGCAGGAAACCAGCACACCCAGAGTGAGCCGGCCGCGGATCACCACCTGTTCGACGTTGAGCAGCTCAACACCGTGTTTGGCCAGTACCTCGAAGAGCGCAGATGTCACACCGGGCTGATCGTGGCCCGTAACCGTGATCAGCACCGACACTTTGGGCGATGTGGTCACCCGTCGCGGTCGCCGGTGCCGCGCATCAGGTACGGACGCTCACGTCGTCTGCTCTGGTGACGTCGCCGTCCTCCGGGCCGTGGGCGCGTCCGACATGGGCTTCGGCACGAAGCCGTTCCACCATGTGCGGGTAGTGCAACTCGAACGCCGGACGCTCCGAGCGGATACGGGGCAGCTCGGTGAAGTTGTGCCGCGGCGGCGGGCAGCTGGTGGCCCACTCCAGCGAGTTGCCATATCCCCAGGGGTCGTCGACGGTGACGACCTCGCCGTACCGCCAGCTCTTGAAGACGTTCCAGACGAACGGGAACATCGACGCGCCCAGGATGAAAGCCCCGATCGTCGAAACGACGTTCAGGCTGGTGAAGCCGTCGGTGGACAGGTAATCGGCGTAACGGCGCGGCATGCCCATGTCACCGAGCCAGTGCTGCACCAGGAATGTGGTGTGGAACCCGATGAACGTCAACCAGAAGTGCATCTTGCCCAGCCGCTCGTCGAGCAGCCGCCCGGTCATCTTCGGGAACCAGAAGTAGATGCCGGCGAAGGTGGAGAACACGATGGTGCCGAACAGCACGTAGTGGAAGTGCGCGACCACGAAATAGGTGTCGCTGACGTGGAAGTCCAGCGGCGGGCTGGCCAGCAGCACTCCCGTCAGACCGCCGGCCAGGAAGGTGACCACGAAGCCGACGGAGAACAGCATCGGCGTCTCGAAGGTCAGCTGCCCCTTCCACATGGTGCCGATCCAGTTGAAGAACTTGATCCCGGTAGGCACCGCGATCAGATACGTCATGAAGGAGAAGAACGGCAGCAGCACCGCGCCGGTGACGAACATGTGATGCGCCCACACCGCCACCGACAACCCGGCGATCGACAGCGTCGCGTAGACCAGTGTGGTGTAGCCGAAGACCGGCTTGCGGGAAAACACCGGGAAGATCTCGGTCACGATCCCGAAGAACGGCAGCGCGATGATGTACACCTCGGGGTGGCCGAAGAACCAGAACAGGTGCTGCCACAACATGACTCCGCCGTTGGCCGCGTCGTAGACGTGCGCCCCCAGGTGACGATCGGCGGCCAGCCCGAACAGCGCCGCGGTGAGCAGCGGGAACACGATCAGCACCAAGATGGACGTCACCAGGATGTTCCAGGTGAAGATCGGCATCCGAAACATCGTCATCCCCGGTGCGCGCATGCAGACCACCGTGGTGATCATGTTGACCGCACCCAGGATGGTGCCCAGACCGGCTACCCCCAAGCCCAGGATCCACAGGTCGCCGCCGGCACCGGGTGAGTGGACAGCGTCACTCAACGGGGTGTAGGCAGTCCAGCCGAAGTCGGCCGCCCCGCCGGGTGTGATGAATCCGGCCATCGCGATCGTGGCGCCGAACACGAACAACCAGAACGACAGGGCGTTCAGCCGCGGGAATGCCACGTCGGGCGCGCCGATCTGCAGCGGCAGCACCAGGTTGGCGAAGCCGAACACGATCGGCGTGGCATAGAACAGCAGCATGATCGTGCCGTGCATGGTGAACAGCTGGTTGAATTGCTCGTTGGACAGGAACTGCAGACCGGGCACCGCCAACTCGGTACGCATCAGCAGCGCCAGCAGACCGCCGATGAAGAAGAAGACGAAGCACGCGACGCAGTACATGATGCCGATCAACTTGTGATCGGTGGTGGTGACCAGCTTGTAGACCAGGTTCCCCTTGGGGCCGGTGCGAGCCGGATATGGACGGATGGCCTCGAGTTGTCCCAAGGGCGGCGCTTCGGCAGTCAACTGCTCCTCCAAGAATCCCGGCGCGGATAGGGTCTTAATACCTCACTTTGACAGGAATCTTAGCCCGCCACCACGCTGCGGGCAGGCCTGGTCCTACAAACTGTCGTAATCGGTGTCCGGGTGCATCGGAGGCGCTTGGGCAGACCCTTCCCGACTGGCCGGGTGTTAACGTCGGACGCGTGCAAATCGGCGGGGTGCGAGGCGGTCTGGCCGCTGCGTCATTGGCGGCGCTGGTTGCGACGTGCACCGGTTGCGGCGCCGATCAGCCCCCCACCACGGCGACGCGATCGATGGTCACACCCACGACCCAGATCGCGGGCGCCGGGGTGCTGGGAAATGCTCGAAAACCCGACGAATCGTGTGCGCGGGAGGCGGCCGCGGCCGATCCCGGGCCGCCGACCCGGCAAGCCCACAGCGCTGCCGGCGTGAACCCGGACGTGGCCCAGGTTCCCGCCGAGCCGCAGCGCATCGTGGTGCTCTCCGGCGACCAGCTCGACGCGCTGTGTGCGCTGGGACTGCAGTCCCGGGTGGTCGGTGCCGCGTTGCCGGACGGCTCCTCGAGCCAGCCGTCCTATTTGGGCAAGACGGTGCACGATCTGCCCGGGGTGGGTACCCGCAATTCCCCGGATCTGCGAGCCATCGCCGCGGCCCGGCCGGACCTGATTTTGGGCTCGGTGGCGGTGACGCCGAACTTGTACCCGCAGCTGGCGGCTATCGCCCCGACCGTGTTCACGGCGGCGCCGGGCGCCGCCTGGGAGGACAACCTGCGCGGCGTCGGGGCTGCCACGGCCCGCAGCGCCGCGGTGGAGGCGCTGCTCAGTGCGTTCACCCAGCGGGCCCGGGAGGTCGGGGCCAAGCATGACGCGACCCACTTCCAGGCGTCGATTGTCCAGCTGACCGCCACCACGATGCGGGTATACGGCGCCCGCAACTTTCCGGCCAGCGTGCTGAGCGCGGTCGGAGTGGACCGGCCGGCAGCGCAACGGTTCACCGACAAGGCATACATCGAGATCGGCGCCACCGATGCCGACCTGGCCAGGGGGACGGACTTCTCCGCTGCCGACGCCGACATCGTCTACGTCTCGTGTGCGTCGCCGAAGGCCACCGAACGTGCGTGGACCATCCTCGATAGTGACTCCTGGCGCAAGCTGTCCGCCAATCGCGACAACCGGGTCTTCGTCGTCAACGACGAGATATGGCAGACGGGCGAGGGCCTGGTGGCCGCCCGTGGCATCGTCGACGACCTGCGCTGGATCAACGCCCCGATCAACTGAAGCTGCTCATCCACTGGACGTGATCGCCGTCACCTGGCCCGAAAACCTTACCTTAGCTAAGCTTTTTACAGCCCCTGCTAGACCCGCATAAGGATGTCGTATGAGCACTGTTTCCGCATATGCCGCCTTCTCGGCGACCGAACCGCTGACCAAGACCACGATCGACCGTCGGGAACCAGGCCCGCACGACGTGGTGATCGACATCAAGTTCGCCGGTATCTGCCACTCCGACATCCACACCGTCAAGGCCGAGTGGGGCCAGCCGAATTACCCGGTGGTTCCCGGGCATGAGATCGCCGGCGTGGTGACCGAGGTGGGCTCCGAGGTGTCCAAATACCAGGTGGGCGACCGCGTCGGCGTCGGCTGCATGGTCGACTCCTGCGGCCAGTGCAGCAGCTGCCTGGCCGGCCTCGAGCAGTATTGCAAACCCGGGGCAACCTTCACCTACAACTCGATCGGCAAGGACGGCCGGTCCACACAGGGCGGCTACAGCGAGGCGATCGTCGTCGACGAAAACTTCGTGGTGCGCATCCCCGATGCGCTGCCGCTGGACGCAGCAGCGCCGCTGCTGTGCGCGGGTATCACGCTGTATTCGCCGCTACGGCACTGGAACGCCGGCCGCGACACCCGGCTGGCCGTCATCGGCTTGGGCGGACTCGGCCATATGGGCGTCAAGCTGGGCGCCGCCATGGGCGCCGAGGTGACGGTGCTGTCGCAATCCCTGAAGAAGATGGAAGACGGGTTGCGGCTGGGCGCCGGACACTACTACGCCACTTCCGACCCCGACACCTTCCGAAGGTTGCGCGGCAGCTTCGACCTGATTCTGAACACCGTCTCGGCGAACTTGAACCTCGGCGACTACCTGAACCTGCTCGACGTCGACGGCACCATGGTCGAGCTGGGCATCCCCGAACACCCCATGCCGGTGCCGGCATTTGCGCTGGCGCTGATGCGGCGCAGCCTGTCCGGGTCGAACATCGGCGGGATCGCCGAGACCCAGGAGATGCTGAATTTCTGCGCCGAACACGGCGTCACGCCCGAGATCGAACTCATCGAACCGGATTACGTCAACGAAGCCTACGAGCGCGTGCTGGCCAGCGACGTCCGCTACCGCTTCGTCATCGACATCTCACGCCTGTGACGCAACCTCTTCCGCCGCCTGCGCGTCCTCATCCTCCGGAATAACCGGGCTTACCTCGATGCCGGCCAGCGGCCAGCCCGCAGCGGCGAGCCTGCCGGCTACCCGTTGAATGTTCTCCGGCCCGGCGTCGTGGTGCGTCACGCCGGAGATGAATTCGGCGATCTCGTCGCGGTTGATCACACCATCGGCTGTGGCCGGCGATCCGTCGGCGGTAATGTCGCGCACCACTTCCTTGACCTGCTCCTCGGTCAGCGGCGTGCTGCGCAGCAATGCCAGCAACGGCACCCGGTCGGGTCCCG
Organism: Mycobacterium innocens; assembly: GCF_900566055.1. Taxonomy (GTDB): domain Bacteria; phylum Actinomycetota; class Actinomycetes; order Mycobacteriales; family Mycobacteriaceae; genus Mycobacterium; species Mycobacterium innocens. The sequence goes on along the minus strand of NZ_UPHQ01000056.1, from coordinate 59,054 downwards.
GGACGCCGTTGGGGTAGCCGGTCTGCAGCCACCGGATGACCGAGCGCAGGAAATGGGGATGGGCACGCGAGGTTTTCGTCACCCAAACAGTGTCACGGCAGGTGTATCACCGCGCCACCGTCAGGTGGTGCCGTGCCGACAATTCATCCGCCGTTCACGGCCGGCACATGTCCGGCTAGAACTCCCAGTCCTCGTCCTCGGTGACGACGGCCTTGCCGATCACGTAGCTTGACCCCGAACCGGAGAAGAAGTCGTGGTTCTCGTCGGCGTTGGGTGACAGCGCCGACAGGATCGCCGGATTCACGTCGGTCTCGTCACGCGGGAACAGCGCCTCGTAACCCAGATTCATCAGCGCCTTGTTGGCGTTGTAGCGCAAGAATTTCTTGACGTCTTCGGTCAGCCCGACCTCGTCGTAGAGGTCCTGGGTGTATTCGACCTCGTTGTCGTAGAGCTCGAACAGCAGCTCATAGGTGTAGTCCTTGAGCTCGGTGCGCTTGGCCTCGTCGACCAATGCCAGACCGCGCTGGAACTTATAGCCGATGTAGTAGCCGTGGACGGCCTCGTCGCGGATGATCAGCCGGATCATGTCGGCGGTGTTGGTCAGCTTGGCTCGGCTCGACCAGTACATCGGCAAGTAGAAGCCCGAGTAGAACAGGAAGCTCTCCAACAGCGTGGAGGCCACCTTGCGCTTGAGCGGTTCGTCCCCGCGGTAGTACTGCAGCACGATCTCCGCTTTGCGCTGCAGGTTGGGGTTTTCCTCCGACCAGCGGAAGGCGTCGTCGATCTCGGCGGTCGAGCACAACGTGGAGAAGATCTGGCTGTAGCTCTTGGCGTGTACCGATTCCATGAACGCGATGTTGGTAAGCACCGCCTCCTCGTGGGGGGTCAGCGCGTCCGGGATCAGGCTGACCGCACCCACGGTGCCCTGGATGGTGTCCAGCATGGTCAGACCGGTAAAGACCCGCATGGTGAGCTGCTTCTCATTGGCGGTCAGCGTGCCCCAAGAAGGGATGTCATTGGACACCGGCACCTTCTCGGGCAGCCAGAAGTTTCCGGTCAGGCGATCCCAGACCTCGGCGTCCTTTTCGTCTTGCAGCCGGTTCCAGTTGATCGCTGAGACCCGGTCGATAACCTTCACTGTTGCCTCCCAGTACGGCCGCCCTACTCAGGCCTCAAACACTACCCCTGGGGTCCGACAAGCGGGCGCAACACAAAAGGTTGTGTTTGCGTGTCGCACGGCGTGCCGGCGTGATGGCCAGGTGCCGCGACCATCCGAGTAGCTATTTCGCCGCGGCGACAGTCTCCCGGTTCTCCGCCGAGCCGTTACCGACCCCGAAGAATTGGTATTCGTCGGTTTTGACCGAGCGGGTGGCCCGCCAATACTGCCAGGTGTAGCCGCCCCAGAGCACGGTGTTCTTGCCATGCTCGTCGAGATACCAGCTGCTGCAGCCGCCGCTGTTCCAGACCGAGCCGGCCAACTTGCGTTGCAGCTCGTCGTTGAAACGATCCTGGGCGGCGCGCGTGGGAGCCAGCGCCTGCGCGCCCAACTTGTCGCACTTGGCGATCGCGTCGGCGACGTAGTGGATCTGCGACTCGATCATGAACACCACGGAGTTGTGCCCCAGCCCGGTGTTGGGGCCGAGCAGGAAGAACAGGTTGGGCATCTCGGCCACGGTGATTCCGCGATGCGCCCCGATGCCCTCGCGGTTCCACCGGTCGACCAGATCCTCACCGTGGCGGCCCTTGATCTGCACGTAGGTGTAGGAGTCGGTGACGTGGAAGCCGGTGGCGTACACGATCACGTCGGCCGGGTGCTCAATGCCGTCGGCGGTGACGATCCCGTCGCGGGTGATCCGGGTGATGCGGTCGGTGATCAACGTGGTCTTGGGGTTCGCGACGGCCGGGTAATAGGTGGAGGAGTTGAGGATCCGCTTGCAGCCGATGCGATAGTGCGGGGTCAGCTTGCGGCGTAGCTCGCGGTCTTTCACCGAGCGGCGAATGTTGTATTTGGCGTAGGCCTCGATGAACCTCAGCGCGTTCGGACGCTTGGTCATGCCGAAGGCCAGCGCCTCCTGCGCCCAGTACAAACCCAGGCGCGCCAGCGCACGCAGCCCGGGAACGTTCTCCATAGCCTGGCGTAGCGCCGGCGGGATCTCGGGGTTGGAACGCGGCACCACCCACGGCGGAGTGCGTTGGTAGAGCTGAAGTTCGGCGACCTGGTCGACGATCTCCGGCACGATCTGGATCGCGCTGGCGCCGGTCCCGATGATGGCCACCCGCTTGCCGGTGAGGTCGACGCTGTGGTCCCACTCCGCGGAATGGAAAGCGGGGCCGGCGAATTCATGGCGCCCCTCGATGTCGGGGAAGGACGGGATGTGCAGCGCTCCGGCTCCCGAGATCAAGAACTGGGCAACATACTCGCGGCCGTCGGTGGTGAAGACGTGCCAGCGGTATTCCTCGTCGTCCCAGTAAGCGCGGTCGACCAAAGAATTGAACTCGATGTAGCGGCGCAGCCCGTACTTCTCGGTGACGCCCTTGAGGTAGTCCCAGATCTCGGGCTGGTAGGAGAACGGGTTCCTCCAGTCCGGCTTGGGCTCGAACGAAAACGAGTACAGGTGCGACGGGATGTCGCAGGCACAGCCGGGATAGCTGTTGTCGCGCCAGGTGCCCCCGACGTCGTCGGCCTTCTCCAAGATGATGAAGTCTCGGCCGGAGAAGCCCTGCTTCTGCAGCGCGATAGCCATGCCCAGACCGGAGAATCCGGTCCCGATGATGACGGCGCGGGTGTGCACCGGCGGCTGGTCGGACTGCGGCGCCGGGCCGGCTTCTGTGACGGCATTGGTCATGGTGGATCGGTCTTTCCTAGTGAGGCGAGCTTTGGGCCGCGCGGCCCAAGTACCCAGTACCCAGGGTATCGGTTAGAACGAGTGTTGACGATCCTTGCGGCGATGTCAACGCGGCCGGCACTCAGCTGACAGCGCGATTGCTGGGTACCGCGTCGTGGATCGGCTTTTCGGGGTCCATGGTGATACCCAGCGCCTCGGCGGTGCCGACGATGACGCCCATCATGATCGTGGTCAGATGCGCGACGAACTGCTCACGCGGCATCCGTCGCGGGCTGTCGGGCTCGGGACCCAGCCACCATTCGGTGGCCGAGGCGGCCGCTCCGAACGCGCTGTGCGCGGCGAGCTCGAGCGCCGCACGATTCAGATCCATCTCACGCAGTTCGTTGTTGAACAACTCGGCGAAGGTCAAAGTGATCTCCCGGCCTTCATTGAGCGTGCGCACCGTCGCCTCGGACTGCTTTGCGGAACGGCCCTGAATAAAGACCCGCAGCACATTGGGGTGCTTGTCGACGAGGATGACGTACTCCTCGACGCTGCGCCGGATGACCTCGCGGGCCGAGTCGGTGGCGAGGTTGATCGACGGGAAGATCGCCGCCCACAACATGTCGCGCAGCCGCTCCCCGATCGCGACGAACAGGTCGGACTTATCGGTGAAATGCCGGTAAATCTTGGGCTTGGCGGTGCCGGCTTCCTCGGCGATTTCCCGCACACTCAGCTCGGGCCCCAGGCGGTCGATGGCACGGAATGCCGCTTCGACGATTTCGTTGCGCACCTTCTTGCGGTGTTCGCGCCAGCGTTCACTGCGCGCGTCGACTTTGACCCCGGGCTTCACGCTGGGGTGGGGTCGGCTGATTCTCACCACGTCAAGCACCTTACCCCGTTGCGGCCGCTGACCTGGGCAGACTCCTCACCGAGTGTGTATCTGGCGACGCGACACCTTCCGGGTGGGCATCGCCGGATACACACTCGGCTTGCGCGCCTAGAGCATGCAGGACACGCACCCCTCCACTTCGGTTCCTTCCAGGGCCATCTGCCGCAGCCGGATGTAGTAGAGCGTCTTGATCCCCTTGCGCCAGGCGTAGATCTGCGCCTTGTTCACGTCACGGGTGGTGGCGGTGTCCATGAAGAACAACGTCAGCGAAAGCCCTTGATCCACATGCTGAGTGGCCGCGGCATAGGTGTCGATGATCTTCTCGTAGCCGATCTCGTAGGCGTCCTGGTAGTACTCCAGGTTGTCGTTGGTCATATACGGCGCCGGGTAGTAGACCCGGCCGATCTTGCCTTCCTTGCGGATCTCGACCTTGGACACAATCGGGTGGATCGACGACGTCGAGTGGTTGATGTAGGAAATCGACCCGGTGGGTGGCACCGCCTGCAGGTTCTGGTTGTAGATGCCGTGCGCCTGCACCGATTCCTTGAGCCGCCGCCAGTCGTCCTGAGTCGGGATGTGAATGTCGGCGTCGGCGAATAGCCGGCGCACCTTCTCGGTTTTCGGCTCCCAAATCTCCTCGGTGTACTTGTCGAAGAACTCCCCCGACGCGTATTTGGACCGCTCGAAACCCTTGAAGTGCGTGCCGCGTTCGATCGCGATCCGATTCGACGCGCGCAGCGCGTGGTAGAGCACCGTGTAGAAGTAGATGTTGGTGAAGTCGATGCCCTCCTCGGACCCGTAGAAGATGCGCTCACGCGCCAGGTAGCCGTGCAGGTTCATCTGACCCAACCCGATTGCGTGGGAGTCGTTGTTGCCCTGCTCAATTGAGGGCACCGACGTGATGTGGGTCTGGTCGCTCACCGCGGTCAGCGCTCGGATGGCCACCTCGATCGTCTGGGCGAAGTTCGGCGAATCCATCGTCTTGGCGATGTTCAGCGACCCCAGGTTGCACGAAATGTCTTTCCCCACTTTGACATACGACAAGTCCTCGTTGAAGTATGACGGCGTGGACACCTGCAGGATCTCCGAGCACAGGTTCGAGTGGGTGATCTTGCCGTCAATAGGATTAGCGCGATTGACGGTGTCCTCGAACATGATGTAGGGGTAGCCGGACTCGAACTGCAACTCGGCCAGCGTCTGGAAGAACTCCCGCGCCTTGATCTTGGTCTTGCGGATCCGCGGGTTGTCGACCATCTCGTAGTACTTCTCGGTGACCGAGATGTCGGCGAACGGCACCCCGTAGACCCGCTCGACGTCGTAGGGCGAGAACAGGTACATGTCGTCGTCGCGCTTGGCCAACTCGAAGGTGATGTCGGGGATCACCACGCCCAGGCTCAGCGTCTTGATGCGGATCTTCTCGTCGGCGTTTTCCCGCTTGGTGTCCAGGAAGCGGTAGATGTCGGGGTGATGGGCGTGCAGGTACACCGCGCCGGCACCCTGGCGCGCGCCCAGCTGGTTGGCATAAGAGAACGAATCCTCGAGCAGCTTCATGATCGGGATGACGCCCGAGCTTTGGTTCTCGATGTTCTTGATCGGCGCGCCGTGCTCGCGAATGTTGGTCAGCAGCAGCGCAACTCCGCCGCCGCGCTTGGACAGCTGCAGTGCGGAGTTGATCGATCGCCCGATCGACTCCATGTTGTCCTCGATGCGCAACAGAAAGCAATTGTGCACGACCGTGCCGCGAATCGTGTACGTGTGCGTCTCCTTGACGTGGAGGTTGTAGACCTTCGTCGGGGCTTCCCGCGTGCGCCGCAACTCACGGATCCCGTACACGTGCCGCCCATGCACAACCTGATAGGTCGTGCGCGTCGTCCCCTTCTGGCCGATATAGTTGTGCAGGTTCTTGCCGACGTCGAAGATGAACTCTTCGTTGGCGCCGGGCAGCCCGGGCACGAACACCTGTCCCGTCACGTTGCCTGCCCGGTTAACGTACTGGCGGATCCTGGAGACTATCCCGATTCGGCGCAAAAGAAGCTGCACCTGATCAATCAGTTCCGGGCCCAGGTCAAACTCCGGGCCAAGGTCGAGCACCATGCCGCCGCTGGTACTGCAGCCGTCGCCGCGGAACAGTCCGGCAAGCAATCCACGCTGAAACTCGTCATCGGCCGTTAAGACGTCGGGGGACAACCGCTTCGACCGATATCCCGTGCCCACCAAGGAGAGGAACAACGACGCAACGACCTTACTGTTGCAAATCATACGAACCGACTGGTCCGACACACTCTGGTGGATCGCGAGGTCCGCGGCAAACACGCGTTTGAAAGCCGCCGCCAACTCCTGCTGGTACTCGAGTTCGTGTGTGCCGATCGTAAAGTGGATGCCATTGGGCGTTCGGTCCGCGGGTCCCGATCGCTTGGAGATATGACCTTCGGCGAGGTACCAGCCGAGGACGAGGCCAAGATCGTACGACTCTTCGACGTAGCGATTCACCGATACGAAGCTCATATGGTGGCGCTGCTTGTCGCGGTGCTTGCGATCAGAGTTGACCTTACGTATGAGCCCATCGACCTCTTCGTATTCGCCCGCGCCGGCGTGCTCCATCAGGTCGTAGACCCGCCGCGCCCGTCCCTCCATTGGGGCTGCCGTCACGATGAAGTCCGAGGGACGAATGTCTTTGGCAGCCAACCACACGAAGCCGTTGAAGGGGTCCGCGCCGTCACCATCGATAAGTGTCTGCACATCGCGCGTGGTCCACACCAGGATTGGATGCTCGGGGGTGCACAGGATCGGTTCCCTGTGCCCGAAGTGTGAGATCGAAATGAGTGCTTGGTCATTGGGGTTCTCGACGACGGCTTCGACGGCGGCGAAGGACCCGTCGTGCGAGAGCACCCGGTCGCCCACCTGCAGAGTTTCGATTGCCTTAGGGCCGTCGGGGGTATCCACTGGGGTTCCGGCCGGGAAGCAACTCACCGGCTCACCGCGCTGTTTCTTGCCCGAGTTCAAAAACGTCGGGGTGGCCGGCTGGAAGCGGCCTTCGATGATCTCGTCGACCAGCTGCTCGGCCAGCGTGGTGTCACCGCCCGCCAACGTGAGCGAAACCATGACCACCCGGTCCTCGAAACGCTCCAGATACCGCCTCCCGTCGAAAGTCTTCAGGGTGTAGGACGTGTAGTACTTGAAGGCGCCCAAAAACGTCGGGAACCGGAACTTCTTGGCGTAGGCACGGTCCAGCAGCGACTTGACGAAGTTACGCGAGTACTGGTCGAGAACCTCACGCTCGTAATAGTTCTCGCGGATCAGGTAATCGAGCTTCTCGTCCTGGTTGTGGAAGAAGACGGTGTTCTGGTTGACGTGCTGCAGGAAGTACTGGCGCGCCGCGAGTACGTCCTTGTCGAACTGGATCTTGCCGTCCGCGTCGTACAAGTTCAGCATCGCGTTCAGCGCGTGATAATCCAGTTCCGCCTGGCCCCCCGAGAGGTGCGAGTGCGCGCCGGAGGTTACAGGCTCTGCAATGACGGTTGGTGACACGTCTGCTCCTTCCAAAATTCAGCCAGGCCCGCACGGACGGCGGCCACGTCGTCCTCGGTGCCCATCAATTCGAAGCGGTAAAGGTAGGGAACGTCGCATTTGCGCGCGACGACGTCACCGGCGTAGCCGAACTCCGGACCAAAGTTGGTGTTGCCGGCCGCGATGACCCCGCGCAGCAGCGCTCGATTGTGCTCGTTGTTCAAAAAGGCGATGACCTGCTTGGGGACATAGCCGCCGGCATTCAGTTTGGGTGCAACCCGGCCGCCGCCGTAGGTGGGCAGTATCAGTACGTAGGGCTCGTCGACCTCGATGCTGCCGTGCAGCGGTATCCGCGTGGCGGGCAGACCCAGCTTCTGCACGAAGCGGTGGGTGTTCTCCGACACGCTGGAGAAATAGACCAGGTTGCACGGCCTGATATCCATGGCACCGCTGTCTCCTTACCTAGCGCCTGCCCGTGTTATGCGCTCAGCGCAGCCAGGGCGAGCGCCTTGATGCGGTCGGGCCGGAAGCCGGACCAGTGGTCGTCCCCGGCCACCACGACCGGCGCCTGCAGATAGCCCAACGCCATCACGTAGTCCCGCGCCTCGGAATCCAGACTGATGTCGACCTTCTCGTAGGCGATGCCGTTCTTGTCCAGCGCCTTGTAGGTCGCGCTGCACTGCACGCATGCGGGCTTGGTGTAGACGGTGATGGTCATGGGCGTACCGCTCCTTTGCGGGAATCGGGGAACAGGAACTGGCAACGACTCAGGTGGTGCATCTTCGCTATGTTCAGCGGCCCGGCATGCTCCCAGATTCCCGTCGTGGGCCACCATGCTGATCGGACATGGCGATGCCGATTCCGGGAAGTTCAGCGGGCCCCGTGAACCTGGTGGGAGCCGGTGAACCTGGGATCTGCCGGTGCCCGAAACACTACACCTAGGGGGTCGTGACGAGAAGAGATACAAGATGTTCTGAATGACATTCTTGAAATTCGCAGGTCGTGGGCGTGTGTCCGAGCCGGTGTCGGCGTGTCGCAGATCACACAACCCGGCCGTGGTATCCATGTCGCCCGGTATATCACCGACCACCGACAGGCCCGTGGGTCGTCGTCCGGCAAGGCGGGCCCAGCAAAGGCGCAGTTCGCGCCCGGCCAGCGCCGTCAGGGGTTGGCGGAGCGGCGCGCCGGCCCGCCCGCGGTAACCGGGTCAGCCCACTTCGGCGGCCAGCTTGCCGACGATGTCTCGTAGATTGGCCGACATCTCGGAGCTGTCCGCGGGCGCCTTGCCCGCCAGGGACTGGAACGGCACCGACAGCTTGATCGCGTCGATCACCCGCGCGCCGGCGATCGCGAACGACTTGCGGGTCTCGTCGTGGGCCCATACCCCGCCGTATCGGCCCACAGACCCGCCGATGACGGCCAGCGGCTTGGCTTTCAATGCACCGTCGCCGAACGGGCGTGACAGCCAGTCGATGGCGTTCTTGATGACAGCGGGGATGGTGCCGTTGTATTCGGGGGTGACCACCAGAGCCGCATCCGCTTGCGCCGCGGCCTGTCGCAACGCGATCACCGCTTTGGGAACGCCATCAGGGGTATCGATGTCCTCGTTGTAAAACGGCAACTCCGCCAGCCCTTCGAACACCGTTACGCTGACGCCGTCGGGCGCAACGGCGGCCGCAAGCTCGGCGATCTGGCGGTTGACCGAACCCGTGCGCAGGCTTCCCACCAGCGCCAAGACTCTGATGCCGGAGATGCCGGAGATGCCGGAGATGCCGGAGAAATCGGAGATATCGGACATATTGCTTTCCCTTCGCGTCGGTCTCATCTTTGCACGGCTCAACCGGACTCTGGTCCGCTTTATTCCATCCGCGTTACTGTGCAGGGATGAGTGACGAGTTGCCGGCGTCGACTCGGCCGGAGCGCGGTGACGCGGCGCGCAATCGCGCCCTGCTGCTGGACGCGGCGCGCCGACTGGTCGCCAACCGTGGCGCCGACGCGATCACCATGGACGACGTCGCCGCCGCGGCCGGTGTCGGCAAGGGCACGCTGTTTCGCCGGTTCGGCAGCCGGGCCGGTCTGATGACGGTATTGCTCGACGAAGACGAGCGGGCCAGTCAGCAGGCATTTCTGTTCGGCCCGCCGCCGCTGGGCCCGGATGCGCCGCCGCTGGAACGCCTGATCGCGTTCGGCCGGCAGCGGATCTGCTTCGTCCATGCCCACCGCGAGCTGCTGTCGCAGGCCAACCGGGACCCGAAGACCCGTCACAGTGCGGCGGCGTCGGTGCACCGCACGCATGTGCGGGTGCTGTTGCGGTCGGCTCACACGACCGGCGACCTCGATGTCCAGACCGATGCCCTGCTGGCCCTGCTCGACGTCGACTACGTCGAGCACCAGCTCAACGAACACGGTCACAGCATGCAAACGTTGGGCGACGCGTGGGAAGGCCTGGCGCGCAAGCTCTGCGGGCGGTGACCGATCCCGATGCCGCGATGGATACTGCATGTCGACCTCGACCAGTTTCAGGCGTCGGTGGAGCGGCGCCGACATCCAGAACTGGCCGGGCTGCCGCTCATCATCGGCGGCAACGGCGATCCCTCCGAACCCCGCAAGGTAGTCACCTGCGCTTCCTACGAGGCTCGCGAGTTCGGCGTGCGGGCGGGAATGCCGCTACGTGCCGCCGCCCGCCGCTGCCCCGGCGCCGTATTTCTGGCGTTGGATCCGCCCGCCTATGACGCGGCCTCCGACCAGGTGATGGCGTTGTTGCGCGACCTGGGGCATCCGGTCGAGGTGTGGGGCTGGGACGAGGCGTATGTCGGCGTGGCTACCGGGGATCCCACCGACGTCGCCGAACAGATCCGCGCTGTGGTCTTCTCCGAGACCCAACTGTCGTGCTCGATCGGCATCAGCGACAACAAGCAACGCGCCAAAGTCGCCACCGGCTTCGCGAAACCGGCCGGCATCTTTGCGCTCACCGACACCAACTGGATGGCTCTGATGGCCGACCGCTCGGTCGACGCGCTCTGGGGAGTGGGTCCGAAGACAGCGAAAAAGCTTGCGGCCCTTGACATCACCTCGGTCAGAGGGCTCGCGAACGCCGCCGCCGAGGAGCTGACGTCGGCGTTCGGCCCGAGAACAGGGCTGTGGCTGCTCCTGCTCGCCAAGGGAGGCGGCGACACCGAAGTCAGCGCGACCCCTTGGGTCCCGCGCTCCCGCAGCCACGTCATCACCTTTCCGAAAGACCTCACCGAACGAACCGAAATGGAGTCAGCGGTAAGGGAATTGGCCAGCAAGGCACTCGACGAGGTGGTGGCCTCGGGGCGGCTCGTCACCCGGGTGGCCGTTGTCGTACGCACCGCAACGTTCTACACCCGCACCAAAGTCCGCAAGCTCGATGCACCCACCACCGACGCCGACGTCGTCATCGCCGCCGCCCTGCGGGTCCTGAACCTGTTCGAGCTGGACCGCCCGGTACGGCTACTCGGCGTGCGCCTCGAACTCCACATGCCCGCATAGCCCGATGCCGGGGCGGGCCGCCGCGCGCGTGAGATCTGGCATTGAATACGTACCGCGCGGCGCCGATACCGGGACCGCGAACTGGGCATTTCACAATTCGCGAAGGCTTGCCGAAGCATGGCCGGGCACAGTCGATCGTGACAACAAACTGCTCACGAGTGAACAACCTCGCCCGACGGTCATGGTCCACGGTTCACCATGCGGTGAGCGTCACGGCCGGTCGGGATGCGGTTGGGGCTTGGTCTGGGCAGCCCGACGGCGCCCGTTCTCCCGGCGCACGAGGAAACACCGCTTAACGGAGGACGGGCGAATGAATTTCTTGGTACTGCCACCGGAGATCAATTCCGCTCGGATCTTCGCCGGTGCCGGTGCGGGCCCAATGCTGCAGGCGGCGACAGCCTGGGACGGGCTGGCCGCGGAGTTGCGCATAGCGGCGGCCTCGTTCGGGTCGGTGGCGTCTGGTCTGGCGAATGGGTCTTGGCAGGGTGCGGCCTCGGCTGCGATGGCGGCCGCGGCGACGCCCCACTTGGCGTGGCTGCAGTCGGCGGCGGCCCAAGCCGAGCAAGCGGCCGGACACGCGAAAATCGCAGTCGACGTCTACGAGGCAGTGTGCACCGAGATGGTGCATCCGGCGTTCGTCGCGGCCAACCGTTCTTCGCTGGTGCGGCTATTGTGGTCGAACCTCTTCGGCCAGAATGCGCCGGCAATCGCCACAGCCGAGGCCCAGTACGAGGAGATGTGGGCGCAAGACGTCGCCGCAATGCTTGGCTACCATTCCACGGCTTCCACAGTCGCCACCGCGTTGAAGCCTTTCGCCCGCCCGCTGCAGAGCCTGGCGGGCCGGGCTCTGGGCCTGCTCGACGTTGGCAACTCGATAGCTGCCGGCGCGAGCGCGGCCCCGGCGGCAGCCGTTGCCGCGCCTGCGGGGCTTCTTCCGCCTGGCAGGTCGAGCATCCTCAATATCGGCTTCGCCAATTTTGGCGGCCTGAATTTCGGAAACGCCAACCTCGGTGATCTCAACCAGGGCAACGGCAACGTCGGCAACCTCAACTTCGGCTCGGGCAACCTGGGCAGCTTCAACCTGGGCTCGGGCAATCTGGGCAGCTTCAACATCGGCCTCGGCAACCTCGGCAGCAACAATTTCGGCTTTGGCAACAACGGCAGCTTCAACATCGGCTTCGGCAACACCGGCAGCGGCAACATCGGAATCGGCAACACCGGCAACGGCAACATCGGTTTCGGAAACGGCGGCTTCGGGGGGGACAACAACTTCGGGATCGGGCTGGGCGGCAGCAACCAGCTGGGCTTCGGCGGGCTCAACTCCGGCACCGGCAACACCGGACTGTTCAACTCGGGCAGCGGCAACACCGGCTTCGGAAACTCCGGTACCGGAAACTTCGGCCTCGGCAATTCGGGTTCGTTCAACACCGGCTCCGGTAATTCCGGTAGGGCGAATACTGGCTTCTTCAATGCCGGCATCGTCAACACCGGCATCGGCAACGTCGGCAACTACAACACCGGGAACTACAACGTCGGCGACTTCAACACGGGCGAGTTCAACCCGGGCGACACCAACACGGGGTCCTACAACACCGGCAACATCAACACGGGCTGGGCCAACACCGGCGATCTCAACACCGGAGCCTTCAACGTCGGCGACATGAACAACGGCTTTTTCGCCCGGGGCGACGGTGCGGGAAATGCTGGGTTCTCCTACACCATGACGATTCCAGAAATTCCGATAAATCTACCGTTGAGTGTTCCGTTGCATATTCCTGTCGAGGGTCGCACCACCGAAATCGTCCTAGCGTCGTTCAAGATCCCCGCAATCCCGTTGGGCTTCCCCGCTCTGAGAGGTACTGTCGGGCCAATACAAATGCCTCCCATCAGAGTAACGGGACCTTTCATCTCGATCACCGTAGGAAGCCCTCAAACGAAATTGGGTGTTTTTGTTGCCGGGGGTGTCGGCCCGATCAACATCCCGATCATCAATATCCCGGCCACGCCGGGTTTCGGGAACTCGACCGACGCGCCCTCGTCAGGCTTCTTCAATAGCGACAGCGGGGGCACTTCGGGTTTCGGCAACTTCGGACCCGACACCTCGGGCTTCTTCAACTTCACCCGCAACCTTGGCAGTTCAGGCGCCTTGAATGCCGGCCTGCTGCAATCGGGTATCCACAACTTCGGCAACTCCATCTCGGGCTTCGAGAACACCAGCAATCTCGATCTCGAATTCCGGGTCTTGAATTCGGGATTGGGCAATGTCGGCAGCCGCCTTTCGGGCGTTTTCCATAACAGCGCGGGCGCATCGACGTTCAACTTTGGCTCCGCCAACGGAGGTGGCCTTAACTTCGGCAGCGCGAACCTGGGTAGCTTCAACCTGGGCAACGGAAACATCGGCGGCTTCAACATCGGCGACGCAAATCATGGCAGCGCAAACTTCGGTTTCGCCAACTTTGGTGACAGCAATTTTGGTTTCGGCAACCTGGGCGATTTCAACCTGGGTTTCGGCAATACCGGCGTCGGCAACATCGGCTTCGGCAACACCGGGGACTACAACATCGGGTTCGGCAATACCGGCAGCGGAAACATCGGCTTGGCCAATACCGGAAACGGAAACTGGGGTGTCGGGTTCACCGGCAGCAATCTGTTCGGCTTTGGTGACCTGAATTCGGGGACAAACAATACCGGGCTGTTCAACTCCGGCGACGGCAACACCGGCTTCTTCAACTCCGGTAAGGGCAACTTCGGCATCGGCAACACGGGCAGCTACAACACCGGCGTCGGTAATGCCAGCACCGCTAACACCGGCATCGGAAACACCGGCTCGTTCAATACTGGCCTGTTCAATTCCGGCAGTTTGAACACCGGTTTGTCCAACACCGGCAGCACCAATACCGGTAATCTCAACAGCGGGTCCCTCAACACCGGAGATTTCAACACCGGAAGTGCTAATACCGGCTACTACAATAATGGCAACCTGAACACCGGCTCGTTCAACTCTGGAAAACCGCAACAACGGCTATTTCTGGCGCGGTGACAACCGGGGACAATTCGGCTTCGACTTTGGCATCACGATGCCCGGAATCCCTTTGAATATAGGCGTTAATGTCGATCTCGCAATACCCGTCACTGGCTTTATCGACGGCATAGCAGTCCAGCCGTTCAGCATGGACGTCCCGATAGACCTCAAGCTATTCATCGATTTACCTAGTCCCATTCCGAATGTGACCATTCCGCTGGGCGAGGGTGAGTCAATCACCGTCAATATACCCAAAATAGTTATCAACCGTTTCGACTTGACCGGGTTCAACGTAGGAAACGTAGGCGGCATACCATTCAGCAGGATGCACATTGAAATCATCAACAGCGTGGGCCCCATCTCGGTCCCGATCCTTCACATTCCCGCAGCACCAGGCGTCGGCAATTCCACCATTAATCCAACGTCGGGATTCTTCAATAGTGGCACCGGGGGCGGCTCGGGATTCTTCAACGCGGGTCAATTCATTTCCGGGTTCTCCAACCAAGGTGGGCGCTTTCTCTCCGGGGTCGAAAACATCGGCCAACTGACGTCGGGCATGGGAAACATCGGCAGTATCGTCACCGGCTGGTACAACACCAGCACTGCAGGATTGACCGGCGCGCTGCTCTCCGGCATCGGAAACGTCGGCAGCAGACTCGCCGGCTTCTTGCTCAGCGGCACCGGCCAGTAACAGGTCAGCGCGGCAACGGGCTGGGCTGAAGCGCGCGGGTGAAGATGGCGTTAACCTGGCGCATCACCACGCTGTAAGGCCACCACGCCAGCCGCTTGAATGCGTACAGCGCGCGGATATCCGGCGATGTGTAGATCAGGTACCGGTTCTTCGCCACGCCGACCAGGATTTTTTCGGCAGCCCTCTCCGGCGAGACGGCGTGGCCGCTGAAGCGGTCCACCCAACGCTTGACGTGGGGGTCGTCGCGGTCCACGCCGGCGATCTCGACCGTGTTGACCAGCGGTGTCCGCACCGCGCCCGGCACCACGACCGACACCCCGATGCGGTGTCGTGCGAGATCGAAGCGCAGCACCTCGGAAAGCCCGCGTAGGCCGTACTTGCTCGCGCTGTAAGCCGCATGCCAGGGCAGCGCGACCAGCCCGGCCGCCGAGGACACGTTGACCAGATGCCCGCCCCGGCCGGCTGCGACCATCGGCGGAACGAATGTCTCGATCACGTGGATGGGACCCATCAGGTTGATCGCGACCATCCTGCTCCACTGGTCGTGGGTCAGCCGGTCGACAGTCCCCCACGCCGAGACGCCGGCGATGTTGAGCACGACGTCCATGCTGGGGTGGCTGGCATGGACGTCCGCCGCGAACGCGGCCACCTGTGCGTAGTCGGAGATATCGAGGACCCGATGCTCGGGCACCTGCGCGCCGAGCGCACACGCGTCGGACACGGTCTGCCCCAAGCCGTCCGCGTCGCGGTCAGTCAGATAGAGTTCGGCACTCTGCGCCGCGAGCCGTAACGCGGTGGCACGGCCGATGCCGCTGGCCGCACCCGTGACCAGGCACCGTTTCCCTGCGTAATACCGCGGTTGCGCCATGGCGGTGACAATACCGGCGGCTCAGGCCTTGGGCGCACCGCCCCAGAGCGCGTTGAGCCACATCTGTTCGAGCACCCGCACCCGGCGGTCGGGGTCGCTGTCGCGGCCGACGAGCAGCGGGTCGCCGGTCAGCACGAGCGCGGTGGTGCCCGCCAGGGTACGAATCAATGTCGGCAGGTCGTCGCTGATCGGGTTGGCGGTGCCGGCTCGCATTTCGGCCTCGACGACGCCGACGATCTCGCGCAGCACCACGTCGAACTGCCGCTCGAGGATCTCGCGGATCTCAATGTCGGTGTGGCGGGCGGCATTACAGGCCACCATCACCGGGTCGTTGTGCGCGTAGACGACGGCGGCGCTACCGACCATCCGCTTGGCGAACTGCTGCGGCGACTCACCCGGCTGGCGCGGGGCGAAGTAGTGGGTGAGTTCTTCGAGTTCCTCGGCTGCCTCCGCCAATATCTGGGCCAGCACCGCGTACTTGGAGTCGAAGTAGAAGTAGAACCCCGAGCGGGCTACCCCGGCCCGGTTGCTGATGGTGCTGACCGACAGTTCCGCGAACGGCCGCTCCTGCAGTAGCTCCCGCACCGCCTGCAGGATCGCCAGCCGATGCTTGTCGCCACGCCGCCGCAATGCCGGCACAGCTTGCTGGGCGCGGGCGTGCTCACTCACATGCTGACCATGCACCAAGCCGCGCGAAAAGAAAACTTGACAGCCGTCAAGTTCGTTCCAAGGATGGATCTAGGTAGTGATGGCCGCCACAACCGGTAAGGAGCGTCATGGCCACGAGCAGGGCGACGATCAGCACCCCGGCATATCTCCTTGACCAAGCCCAGCGCCGGCTGACCCCGTCGTTCAACAACTTTCCCGGCATGGGCCTGGTGGAGCGTTGGCTGCTGAACACGCAATTTCCGGAGAAGAAGCTGGCCGACCCGCCGCCGGGCAGCGGGCTCAAGCCGGTCGTGGGTGACGCTGGGCTGCCGATCATCGGGCACATGATCGAAATGCTGCGCGGCGGACCGGACTATCTGATGTTCCTGTACAACACCAAGGGGCCGGTCATCTACGGGGACTCGCCGGTCTTGCCGTTCGTCGCGGCGCTGGGCCCGGACGCCGCTCAGGTCATCTATTCCAACCGCAACAAGGACTACTCGCAGCAGGGCTGGGTCCCGGTGATCGGCCCGTTCTTCCGGCGCGGGCTGATGCTGCTCGACTTCGAGGAGCACATGTTTCACCGGCGGATCATGCAGGAGGCGTTCGTCCGGTCGCGGCTGGTCGGTTACGTCGAGCAGATGGACCACGTGGTGTCGAAGGTGATCGCCGAGGACTGGGTGATCAACGATGCGCGCTTCCTTCTCTATCCGGCGATGAAAGAACTAACGCTCAACATCGCCTCGATGGTGTTCATGGGCCACGAACCCGGCACCGACCATGAGCTGGTCACCAAGGTGAACAAGGCGTTCACGACGACGACCCGCGCCGGCAACGCCGTCATCCGCACCAGCCTGCCGCCGTTCACCTGGTGGCGGGGCCTCAAGGCCCGGGAACTGCTCGAGCACTATTTCGCCGAGCGGGTCAAGGAACGCCGCGGCCAGGAAGGCAACGACCTGCTGACGGTGTTGTGCCAGACCGAGGACGAGGACGGCAACCGGTTCTCCGACGAGGACATCGTCAATCACATGATCTTTTTGATGATGGCCGCCCACGACACGTCGACGTCGACGGCCACCACGATGGCCTACCACCTGGCGGCTCACCCGGAGTGGCAGCAGCGCTGCCGCGATGAATCCGACCGCCTCGGCGACGGGCCGCTGGACATCGAATCGCTGGAGAAGCTGGAATCTCTCGACCTGGTGATGAACGAGTCGATCCGGTTGGTGACTCCGGTCCAGTGGGCGATGCGGCAGACCGTTCGCGATGCCGAATTGCTGGGCTACTACCTGCCCAAGGGCACCAACGTCATCGCGTTTCCCGGCTTGAATCACCGCCTGCCTGAATTCTGGACCGAGCCAATGACATTCGACCCGGAGCGATTCACCGAGCCACGCAACGAGCACAAACGACACCGCTACGCGTTCACGCCCTTCGGCGGCGGCGCACACAAGTGTCTTGGGATGGTGTTCGGCCAATTGGAGATCAAGACGATCCTGCACCGATTGCTGCGCCGCTACCGGCTGGAACTGCCGCGGCCGGATTACCACCCGAGCTGGGACTACGGCGGTATGCCGGTCCCCAAGGACGGCATGCCCGTAGTCCTCCGCCCGCTGTGACCGCCTGAGGCCGGCGAGCAGACACACAATCGCACGCAGCGAGCCGGCAGTGTGCGATTGTGTGTCTGCTCGCGGTCATGGGGTGAGCAGCCGGTTGGCGCACGCGATCAGCGCACGCAGCGCGGATTGAGTCGGATCCCGCGACCAGCCCATTGCCCACTCGCTGGCGATCCCATCGCTGCCACAGACGAAGGTGGCGGTGCATCCATCGGAGTACATCTGGTGGAACTTCAATGTCTCCACGGTGATCCCGCGGTCGTGCAACATCGAGGTCAGAGCCGCGATCGGGCCGCCGGCGGCCGCGGTCGACGTGCTGATGCGACCCGCGACCGCAATCATGGCCCGGAAATTCCGGGCCTGCGGACCGAGTCGCGCGGCAGGCCGATCCGGATCCGTGCACTCCCAGTGCCCCAACCGAACTGGGCCGGCGGTATGACCGTAGGTCGCGACGAAGCGTTCCCAAGACATGGCTGCGGCCTGTTCTCGCAGACCTCGCGGCACGTCCGCGCCGAAGTGCTCGGCAAACCAGGCGCCGGCGGTCGGCTGCGCCGGACCACTGGTCGGGTCGCGGTCGAGGGCGGGGAAAGTCATAGTGCCGGTCTTCTCTGATCAGTAGGAGCGACCGACGGTAGTAGCTTGCGACCCACAGCGGGGGGTCGGTCCGGATCAGACCCCGCTGCGGGTGCTGGCTACTACGGCACGCTCGAGAAGACGCACGAAGGGTGACACTAGACGTCCCGCGGCGACGCGCGCAAGGCGATTCTCAGCGTCGACGCGGCCATGCCGACCTGTGCCCGGCCCCGGCAACTCCGGCGTGTCGACCGTTGCGGGCCGACCGAGCTGAGTCACGGCCTTGCCGGGCGCCCTGCGCACCACGCGCACCCGCCAGGTTCCGCTGCGGCCAAGGGTGCATCCCCGCGACCGGATTCCACTGCTCAACGTCCCAAAACACCACGCCGTTCGGTGCTTTGGCGATAGCATCTGATGCGGCGGAATCGCCAACTATGGGTGCGGTCCAGCAAACGAAAGGCACGGTCGATGAGCGCAAAAGAGACCAGCAGGACGGTGCAGGCGGTCAAGACGGTGGTCGTAGTACTGGCCGCGGCGTCCGCGGTGCTAGCGGCCGGGTGCGCCGCTGAACGCGAGCCTGCCAACCCGATTACGAGCGTGGTGCCACAGTAGGGGTTGGCCCGCGCCGGGGTTTCGACCACGCCGCCACGCGCACCGGCAATTACAGATTTCGACCAGCCGTGAAATCATGACCTCGGCGACAGTTTGCGACGTACGCCGGCTAGCGCATTTCGCGTTCGGACCAGCTGCATCGCCGGCTCGCCGCATCTGGGCGAAGATAAGCCGCCGGACAGTTTCCCCCCGGCCCATATCCCTCAGGATCGCTCCGCGCGGGTTTGATTTTGCGGCAGGCCAGAGCCATTAAGACAAAACGGCCCGCCGCGGGAAGCGACGGCATAACATCTGCAGACAGTCATCGTCGGAATTCACACATCTGCGCAATGGCAATCGAAAGGCACCACCGATGAATGCAAAAAGCAAAGGGTCCCGGGCAGTTCGGATAGTTGTCGCGGCGCTGATCGCGGCGTTTGCAGCCACCGCGGCGGTGAGCTGCAACAGCACCGATAACTGCAAAACCACCACGTGTACGATTCCGGAGGTGCCGGCACCGAGCGGGTCGGTGGGATAGGTTCGACGCCCGTCCGCTGTGGACCTACCCCCACGGACGGACTCGCTAGCCCACGGAAGCCGCCGACGGCTTGAGCCGAAGGTATGCCTGAATGGTGGTGCCGTTTCCCGTGGTGTGGGTACGCACCAAATCCGCCATAGCGTTGACCAAGAACAGCCCGCGGCTTGCGGTTGCGCTGGTGCCCGGGAGTTGACGTCCAACGAGCGGCTGATCGAACCGTCCGCTGTCGCGCGCCTCGCAGACCAGGTGCTCATCATGACGCCAGAAGGCAAGCTGGCATGCTCCGTCGGCGTATTGCAGGCTGTTGGTGGCCAGCTCGGTGGTGATCAATCGCAAATCCTCCAGGCCGTCTTGCGACAGTCCGACCCATCCGGCGTAGTCCACGGCAAACGAACGCGCACGCCGCAGGTCTGTGCTGTCGCGCACCAGATAGGTCACGGCGCCCGGGTTACGCGGTAGCGGCTGATTGCAGCGCGCCAACGTCTCATCCGGGGCGTAATCGGCACTGTGATCAGCCGACCCGCATTTCCACAACAACGGATGGGTGGCACGGGCATCCGCCAGCAATTCGTCATCGAGCCGCTCGGCGTCGAAGAGACACAGCGCCATCACGCTGTGATCTGCCAATGCCCGGTTGACCAACGCCTCCTGCTGCACGCAGGCCAGACACTCGTCGGCGCTGCGGCCGGGCCAGACGAGTTGGCTGACGATCCGGACCCGCCGATCGGGGTACTTCGCCGCGAAGGAACTCGCTGTGGCCAGGAATCGGCTCGGATTGCGTGCGGCACGGGAAATGTCGATCATGCGCAGCTCCGCCGCAGCGCGACCGCGGGCACCCAGTTCGCCGCGCAGCAATGCCAGCCGGTCCGCTGGTAGCGCGACCAGAACCGGCTCCCCGAGCGCCAACCCGTCGGCCACGAAGCGTCCGACGAAATCCAGATACTCCCGCTGGGAGTGGTACAGCAGCGCGGAATGGACGAAGCCTTGTCGCTCGGTTTCCGTGCCAATCGTCATGTCAGCGCTCCCGCCCCTGCGCCGGCACCCGTGCTGGACCGGCTTTTCGTTCAGGTAAGCAGGTACCCGCCGGGGGCGTTGATTATGCGCGAGTTTGGCTCGACCGAGTTTCTAGAGCCACCATGACGTCGCCGCGTCCAGATGGCGACGGATGCGGTAGCGGGCCAGGCTGTCGTCGCCGGCGCGGATTGCCTGCAGAATTCGCAGGTGGGCGTGTTCGACGGCGACGACGTCGGCTGCGGTCGGTGGCTGCCCTCCGGTGCTGGACCAGTGCCGGCGAAAAAGTTCGGCGATTATCCGCAGAAACAGCTCCAACAGCGCATTGCCGGCCAGCTGAGCCAGGCCGATATGGAACCGGAATTCCTCGGCCGCGGCCTTACGCATTTCGCCTGCCGCCGCGTCGGCGGCGAAATCCGTGGACGGGTCCAGCGTGTCGAGCATGGCCGCCACGTCGGGCTCGTTGCGAAGCTGCACGACTTTCGCCACGTTGGCGATCTCGATCGCATCCCCCACGCAGCGTAGGTCTTCGCGACTCGGCTTGCGGTACTGCAGGTACAGCGCGATGGTGTCGATGCTGGCCTGCGCCTGGGGCCGGGTGACGACCAGCCCACCGCCGGGCCCCCGGCGCATGTGGGCGATCGTGTGGAATTCCAGCAGCCGCACCGCTTCCCGCAGCACCGCGCGGCTCACGCGATAACGCTCCAGCAACGCAGCCTCGGTTCCGAAAACCGAGTCGACCTGCCAACCGCTGGCGGCGATATCGTCGGCGATCGCGGCGGCCAGCACTTCGGCCAGCTTGCCGCGGGGCGCCTCGGGGTCCAGCCGCCGTACCTGTCGGGGCCTTGCCCGCCCGGACCGATCGGCGCGCCGATGCTGCCGCAGCCAGGCGGTCACCGCTTGCACGTGCCGCTCGCTGAGCGCCTTGGCGCGCGCGGAATCACCGGCGGTGACTGCCGCGGCGATTCCCGAATGGTCGTGGTGCAGCCGGTCCAGCGCCTCCAGCGCCTCGGTCGCCGAGTCGGTCCGCGAGGACAGCACGTAGCGCCTGGTCAGTCGCATCGAGACTTCGATAAACAGCTGTAGGACGGGGCTTTTCGATTGCTGTGCAAGCGCCACATGGAACTCGTCGCGCGCGGCGGGCAACCCCGGCTGCTGCTGCTCCGCACCCAACACCGCTCGCAGCCGCTCGATTCCGGCTTCGTCGATCTGTTCGGCGGCAAGAGCGGCGGCCAGCGGCTCGAGCACCAGACGCGCGTCGAGTAGGTCGTCCAGGGTGGTGCCCCGGTATTCGAGATAGATGACCACCGCGCGGGTCGCCGGTCCGGCATCGGGTGCACAGATGAGCAGGCCGCCGTTGGGTCCGCGACGCATCCGCGCCACCTGATGGTGCTCGACGAGCCGAACGGCTTCGCGCAGCACCGACCGGCTGGCGCCATATCGCTCTTGCAGAGCGCTTTCCGAGCCCAACGATGCCCCGACGGGCCAGCCGCGGCGGACGACCTCGGCCTCGATGCAGCGGGCGATCTGCGCGGCGCGCTTGTCGGTCCGGGCCGCCGGTGGCTCTACACTCAATGGAACTGCCCCACAACGCGTTTCAGCATGTCAGCAGCATGCATCCCGCCACCGGGCCCCCGCCCACGGACACCACGCCGACCTCCGGGCGCTGAGCCACCTGCCGCTCCCCCGCCTCGCCGCGCAACTGCAGACACCCTTCGTGCAACGCCCAGTAGCCGTGCATGCGCCCCGCCGAAAGTTGGCCTCCGTAGGTGTTCAACGGCAGCTCGCCGTCACGGGCGATCCGCGCCCCGCCCTCGACGAACGGGCCGGCGTCGCCGTCTGTGCAGATACCCAGCGCCTCCAGCCAGGCGATGGTCAGGAACGTAAAGCCGTCGTACAGCTGGGCGACGTCCAGGTCGGCCGGTGTCAGTTCGGTCCGCGACCACATCTGCGCCGCCGCGTCCGACATCGCCATCTTGGGATAGTCGTCGCGATGAAACCACCCGCCGGCGCCGTCGGATCCACCAATCGCCTCGACCGCCACGGCCCGGTGCGGGCAATCGCGGGCATACCCGGCGCTCGAGACCACCACCGCGATGGAACCGTCAATGGGCACATCGCAATCCAGCAGCCCGAATGGCGTCGACACCGGCCGCGCGCCCAGATAGTCGGCCATCGTCATCGGTTCGCGGTAGACCGCCAGCGGATTCAACGCCGCGTTGCGCCGGCCGTTGAGGGCAATCCAGCCCAACTGCTCCTTGGTGGTTCCGTAGAGCTCCATGTGCCGGCGGCAATTCAGCGCCAGCCAGTTCGCCGCCGAATAGGCGTGTGCGGCAATCAGATCGGTGATGTCGTCCATCGGCCCGACGGCGGGCCGCGGGGTGCCTTCCGGGAGGTCCAGCATCCGCGCCAGCGGCGGGGCCGGCGCATCGTCTTGCGGTTTCACCGGGACGGTGCCGCCCAGCATCTGGATGGTCCGGTAGACCACCACATGCCGGGCGCGCCGCTCGGCCACCGCCCGGCACGCCGACATCACCGGACTCAGCAAACCGCCCGTGCCGAAGCCGGATCCGCAATCCCCCGCGTCGATCCGCAGCTCGGCGTTGACCTCGGCGGCGGGGGTGTCGCCCAGGGTCGCGATGCCGTCGATGTCGGCGGCGACCAGACCGGCGTCGTCGATGGCGGTCCGCACCGCTTCCATGGTCAACTCGAGCCCCGGGATGCCGGTGCGCCGCCCGATGCGGGAGATGCCCAGGCCGGACAGGATCGCGTCCTTCTCGAAATAGTTCACGTGCACCGTCCGCCAGGCCATCCGTCCATGAATCAATAGACATGAATCAATAGAGTGTACTGTATTGAGCGTGTCCGCCCAGCCTCTGCTCATCGAGCATTGTGACAGTTGCGGATGCTGGGTGCATCCGGCGACCGGTGAATGCCGCGGCTGCGGCGGGCCTCTGGTGGCACGGCCGGTGTCCGGGCACGGCACGGTGTTCACCTATACGGTCAACTACCACCCGTACAACCCGGACATCCCGACCCCCTATGTGATTGCCCTGGTGGAACTCAGCGAACAGAGCGGGCTCCGTGTTGCGGCCAATATCGTTGGGTGTGAACCGGATTCGGTGACATGCGGAATGCCGGTGGTGATCCGGCCGGAGCAGGGTTCCGGCGGCGCGCCGCTGTTCGAGCCCCGCGCCTAGTGGCGCGAGCAGACGCAAAATCGCCCAAAATCCGCGATTTTGAGGCGATTTTGCGTCTGCTCGCGAGCGCAGGCCCCTGCTCGCCGAGCCCTAGTTGATCAACGGGTCACGCGGCATGCCGAGAATCCGCTCGGCGATCTGGTTGCGGGTCACCTCGGAGGTGCCCCCCGCGATCGCCATGCCGCGCGCGCCCATCACCATCCGGCCGACCACCGCACCGGGACCGTCGAGCAGCGCGATCTCGGGCCCCAGCAATGCCGCCGAGAGGGCAGCGCCTTCGATCATGTGCTCGGCCAGCTTCAATTTGGTGACATTGCCTTCCGGTCCCGGGCCTGCACCTTCGACGCTGCGCGCCGCACGACGCAGGTTCAGCAGCCGTAGCGCGTGATCTTCGGCCAGGAAGTACCCGACCCGAACCTCGGCTCCCGCCAACCGATCTGCTCTCCGTTGGGCCAGCTGCACCAGTTTGGCTGCCAGTCCTTCGTAGAACGACCCACTGCCGCCGATACTGACTCGCTCGTTGCCCAGCGTCGCCCGTGCGACCGTCCACCCGGAGTTGGGCGCTCCGACGACGTCCTCGTCGGGAACGAACACGTCGTTGAAGAACACCTCGTTGAATTCCGAGCCCCCGGTGATCTGTCGCAGCGGGCGCACCTCGACGCCGGGCGATTTCATGTCGATGATCACCGTGGTGATGCCGGCGTGCTTGGGGACGTCCGGGTCGGTGCGCACGGTGGCCAGGCCGCGGGCGCAATACTGTGCCCCGCTGGTCCACACCTTCTGCCCGTTGATCTTCCAGCCGCCATCCACCCGGGTGGCACGGGTCTTGACCGACGCCGCGTCCGAGCCGGCGTCGGGCTCGGAGAACAACTGGCACCAGATTTCTTCCTGACGCAGTGCCTTCTCCACGAATCTTTCGATTTGCCAAGCTGTTCCATGCTGGATCAGGGTCAGGATCACCCAGCCGGTGATCGAGTAGTCCGGGCGTTTGATGCCGGCCTTACCGAACTCCTCCTCGATCACCAACTGCTCTACCGCATCCGCGGCGCGGCCCCACGGTTTGGGCCAGTGCGGCATCACGTACCCGGTCTCGATCAGCTTGTCCAGTTGCGCCTTCTTGTCCAGAGCCGCGATCTCGGCGGCGTCGGCGCGGATCCGGGTGCGCAACTCTTCCGCCTCGGGCGGCAGGTCGAGGCTGTTGGCGCGGGTGGCCCCGGCCGCGGTGCGGTCGAAGACATTGCGGGCCGGCGCATCTCCGCCCAGCAATCCAGCGGTCACCAGCGCCCGGCGCAGGTGCAGATGGGCATCGTGCTCCCAGGTGAAGCCGATGCCGCCGTGCACCTGGATATTGAGCTCGGCGTTGCGCGCATAGGCCGGAAACGCCAGCGCCGCGGCCACCGCCGCGATCAGGCGGAACTGTTCTTCATCTTCGGATGCCGCACGGGCGGCATCCCACACCGCGGCAATGCCGGACTCCACCGCCACCAGCATGTTGGCGCAATGATGTTTTACCGCTTGGAAAGTCGCGATGGTGCGGCCGAATTGCTGCCGCACCTTGGCGTAGGCGACGGCGGCGTCGACACAGTCGGCCGCGCCGCCGACCGCCTCGGCGGCAAGCAACGTCCGTGCCCGCGCCAGCGCCGATTCGCGTGCCCCCGCCAGGATGTCGTCGGCGCTGACGCTCACCTTGGTCAGCCGAACGCGCCCGGAACGCCGGGTGGGATCGAGGTTTTCCGGCACGTCTATCGACACACCTGCCCGGCCGCGGTCGAGCACCAGCACGTCGTCCCCGGCCGTGACCAGCAGCAGATCGGCCAGCCCGGCACCCAGGACGACACCCGCGTCGCCGTCGGCGACGCCATCGGTGACCTGCACCCGGCCGTCGAGACCCACGCCCGCGGTGACGCTTCCGTTGATCAGGCCCGGCAGCAGCCGGGCTTTCTGCTCGGCAATGCCCTCCTTGGCGATCACCGCCGAAGCGATGACGGTGGGCACAAACGGTCCCGGCGCCACCGCGCGGCCGAGTTCTTCGATCACCACCACGAGTTCGGGCAGCCCGTAGCCGGACCCGCCGTGCTCTTCGCCGATGTGCAGACCCAGCCAGCCGAGTTCGACCACCTGAGGCCAGAAGGGCGGTCGCTGTTCCTCGGCCGCGTCGAGCAGTGACCGCGCTGCCCAGCGGGCCTTTTGGGCCGTCAGAAACCCGCGGGCTACCTCGGCGAGTTCGCGGTGGTCGTCGGTGAGTGCGATACCCATCAGGGCCCTCCTCGCGGCACTGCGCGGCCCGCGCCGTCGCGGGTCCTGCTGATTTTCTAAAGAGTGTACTCAATGCCCGGCGTGGGCCCGGCCGGCTCGTCGGTTACTTGGGCGCGAACCGCTGGCCGGCGTCCAGGCGGATGCACTGGCCGTTGAGCATCGGGTTGTCCACGATGGCCGCCGCCAGCTTTGCGTACTCGATGGGCCGGCCCATCCGCTTCGGGAAGGCCGCGTCTTTGACCAGCTGGGCCGCCATCTCGTCGGGAACCATGGCGGTCAGCCCGGTCAGGAACAGGCTCGGCGCGATGGCCAGCACCCGGATTCCCATCGATCCCAGATCACGGGCCATGGTCAGGCACATGCCGGCGATCGCGGCCTTGGCGGCGGTATAGGCGACCTGCCCGATCTGGCCCTCGAAGGCCGCGATGGATGCGGTGTTGATGATGACGCCGCGCTCCCCCGTTGATTCGGGGTCTTCCGGGTCGTTCTTGGCCATGTGCGCGGCCGCCAGCCGGCTGATGTTGAAGGTGGCGATGAGGTTGAGATCGATGACCGACTGGAAGGATTCGAGGTCGTGTGGGCCGGATTTGGTCAGGGTCCGCTTGGCGATGCCGCCGCCCGCGGTCGTCACCGCGACATGCAGGCCGCCGAGGTCGTCGACCGCCGTTTGCAGGGTCTCTTCGGTTCCGGTGAAGTCGGTGACGTCGACCGGGTAGAACGCGCCGCCGAGCCCCTCGGCGACGGCCTTGCCGTCGGAGTTCTCGCGGTCGAGCACCGCGACGTGCGCGCCACGTTCGGCCAGCAACTCGGCGGTGGCCCGACCCATACCCGACGCACCGCCGATGACCACGACCTTCTTGCCGCTGATCTCCATCCGGACCTCCCTGTATTGGCTTGTCAGAATTCTGGCAATCTGTAACGTTATCTAGGCACGCTAGCGTGTCGGCCCGGAACGGTTGTCGGCGAGTCATGCCAAGCTGAAGCGTGCTCCTTCTCGACGTGGCCACTACCTCACTTGACGTGGGCGCCACCTCGTCGCGGCTGAGCAAGATCGAACGCATCGCCGACCTGCTTCGCCGCGCCGCACCCGACCCCGAGCTGGTGGCGACCATCGTGGCGTGGCTCTCCGGGGAACTGCCACAGCGCCACATCGGCGTCGGCTGGGCGTCGTTGCGGGCGCTTCCGCCGCCGGCTGGGCATGCGACGCTGACCGTCGCGGGCGTCGACGCGGCTTTCTCCGAGATCGGCGCCACCTCGGGCAGCGGCTCGCAGGCGCGCCGCGCACAGCTGGTCTCCGAGTTGTTCTCGGCGGCAACCGAATCCGAGCAGACCTTGCTGCTGCGGCTGCTCAGCGGTGAGCTGCGCCAGGGTGCGCTGACCGGGATCATGACCGACGCCGTCGCCAAAGCGGCCGCAATCCCCGCCAGCGCAGTGCAGCGCGCCGCCATGCTGGGCGGTGATCTGCCGGCGGTCGCCGCCGCGGGCCTGACCGGCGGGGCGGCGGCGCTGGACGCCTTCACCCTACGGGTGGGCCGGCCGGTGGGCCCGATGCTGGCGCAGACCGCGACCGGTGTGACCGACGCGCTCGAACGTCATGACGGCACAACGATATTCGAGGCAAAGCTGGACGGCGCCCGAGTACAGATTCACCGCGCC
Source organism: Mycobacterium innocens (assembly GCF_900566055.1). GTDB lineage: Bacteria > Actinomycetota > Actinomycetes > Mycobacteriales > Mycobacteriaceae > Mycobacterium > Mycobacterium innocens. The sequence goes on along the minus strand of NZ_UPHQ01000056.1, from coordinate 31,647 downwards.
GGCGACGACGTCACCGTCTACACCCGAAGCCTCGACGACGTCACCGCCCGGCTGCCGGAGGTCGTGGAGGCAACGCTGGCGCTGCCGGTGCGCGAGCTGGTCGCCGACGGTGAGACGATCGCGTTGCGACCCGACCACCGTCCGCATCGCTTCCAGGTCACCGCGTCCCGGTTCGGCCGATCGGTCGATGTAGCGGCCGCCCGTGCAACACAGCCGCTTTCGGTGTTTTTCTTCGACATCTTGCATCATGACGGCGACGACCTGCTCGACGCGCCGACCACCGAACGGCTGGCCGTCCTGGACGCCGTCGTGCCCGTCAGACACCGGGTGGACCGGCTGATCACCTCCGATGCGGCTGCCGCGGCCGCCTTTCTGGACGCGACTTTGGCCGCCGGTCATGAAGGCGTGATGGCCAAGGCGCCGGGAGCGCCGTACCAGGCCGGGCGTCGCGGCGCGGGATGGCTCAAGGTCAAGCCGGTGCACACGCTGGATCTGGTGGTGCTGGCCGTGGAGTGGGGTTCGGGCCGCCGTCGCGGAAAGCTGTCCAACATTCACCTGGGCGCGCGGGATCCGGCCAGTGGCAAATACGTCATGGTGGGCAAGACCTTCAAGGGGATGACCGACGCCATGCTGGACTGGCAGACCGCCCGGTTCACCGAGCTAGCCATCGGTGGCACGGACGGCTATGTCGTCCAGCTGCGCCCCGAGCAGGTGGTCGAGGTGGCGGTGGACGGGGTGCAGGGGTCGTCGCGTTATCCAGGCGGAGTCGCGTTGCGTTTTGCCCGCGTGCTGCGGTATCGAGACGACAAGGGCCCCGACGACGCCGACACCATCGACACCGTGCGCGCGCTGTACTGATCCAGGTTGCGCGACAGTGAATCTGGCGACGCGACACGCCGGTGACGCATCGCCAGATTCACACTCACCCGGCTATAGCCTGGCGAATTGCGCCCTGTCGTCGGTGAATTCGTCCAGCATCCCCGGCGTCAACGTCGGCCGGACCTCGCCGATCGCGGTGAGATAGTCCTCGGTGGTCGCCGGCTCCCCGCGGCCATGCGCCATCTCACGATCGAAGGCCACCTGCGCTCCCTTGCGGGCGGCGAACTCGATGTCGGCCGGGGTGAACAGCTCGGTGGCCGCGACCAGCCGGTCGATGTCGATGCCCGAGTTTGCTCGGCCCAGATAGCGTTTCCATACCGCCAGGCGCGCCGGCTGATCCGGCGGGCCGACCGGTATGACGTAGTCGAACCGTCCGGGCCGCAGGAGCGCCGAGTCCAGCGAGTGCACGGAATTGGTGGCGCAGACCAGCAGCCGCCCGTCGTGCTCGCGAAACGACGGGATGAGTTTCAGCAGTTCGTTGGTGACACCGGTTTCGACGGTGCTGGCACCGGCGCGCGCCACCGCGATCTCCTCGACCTCGTCGATGAACAGCACCAGTTCGTCGAGTTCGTCGAGTTCTGCGAACACTTCCCGAAGGGATGCCGCCAGACCGCCCGGCGCCGCGGCGGCCAGCCGCGACGGGAACAGCTCGACGAAGGGCCAGCCCAGCCTCGACGAAATCCCTTTGGCGAAACTGGTTTTCCCCGTCCCCGGTGGCCCGAAGAGGATCACCGCCTTGGGTGGGCGCACGCCGTAGCGGTCGGCGATCTCGGGGTGAGCCAGCGGGGCGATGATCCGCTGCTCGATGATTTGTTTCTCCTGTTCCATCCCGGCCAGGTCCTGCCACAACCCCGGCGGCAGCAGCCGCCCGCCCAGCTCGGCGAGCACATTGGCCTGGTCCGGCCGCAGCAGTTCGACCGTCTCGTAGTACACCAAACCGTCGCGACGGGTATAGCCGGAGTTGTCCAGCGCCGCCGATCCCGTCGCGCCGGCGGGCAGCACCGTGCAGATCTTGCGCACCCCGGCCGACCGCAGCCGGCGCTCCAGATCGGCCAGCAGCGCGCTGCCGATACCGCGCTGCCGCCAGCGTGACGCCAGCGCGATCAGCAGGATCCAGGCCCGCTCACCATCGGTCCGGGCGACGGCCATACCGACCACCTCGTCACCGACCTCGGCGACGACCGCGGGCTGGCCCGCCCGAGCGGCCGCCATCACCTCGGCGACAGTGAAAACCGGTTCCGGCGATCCCGGAGTACGGCTTTGGTCCCACACCTGGATTGCCTGGTCCAGGTCGTCGTCGTCGTAGTCACGCAATCGCCATAACGGCATCAACCAACGGTATGCCTATTGCCGGGCTGCGCACAGCACCGTGGTAATGCAAGGATCACCGGGAACACCCGAGCGTGCACCATTGAGGGAGGGCCGGTGGCCGGCGACGTCAGCTACATCCGCACCGACGCCGACCTGCCTCCCGTCGCCGTCGTCGACCACACCCCGATCACCCTGAAGCACAAGATCTTCATCGCCGCCGTCGCCGTGATCGGTGCGGTCGCCTGGGCGATCCTCGCGTTGGTCCGCGGCGAAACGGTCAACGCCGTATGGCTGGTGGTCGCCGCGGGCTGCACCTACGTCATCGCGTTCCGGTTCTATGCCCGGTTGATCGAGGCGAAGATCGTCGCGCCGCGAGATGATCATGCCACCCCCGCCGAGCTCCTGCACGACGGTATGGACTACGTACCGACGGATCGGCGGGTACTGTTCGGCCACCATTTCGCCGCCATCGCCGGGGCCGGGCCGCTGGTCGGTCCGGTGCTGGCCGCCCAGATGGGCTACTTACCGAGCACGCTGTGGATCGTGCTCGGCGCGGTATTCGCCGGCTGCGTGCACGACTATCTGGTGTTGTGGATCTCCACTCGGCGCCGCGGCCGTTCCCTCGGGCAGATGGTTCGCGACGAACTCGGCCCGACCGCCGGTGCAGCCGCCCTGATCGGGGTTCCGGCCATCATCGTCATGGTCATCGCGGTGCTGGCGCTGGTGGTGGTGCGCGCTCTCGCGCAAAGCCCGTGGGGTGTGTTCTCGATTGCCATGACCATCCCCATCGCCCTGTTCATGGGCTGCTACCTGCGGTTCCTGCGGCCGGGGCGGGTGACGGAAGTGTCGGTGATCGGGGTGGTGTTATTGCTGCTCGCCGTGGTCAGCGGCAATTGGGTAGCCGAAACATCCTGGGGTGCAAAGTGGTTCAGCCTATCGCCGGTCACGCTGTCATGGTTGCTGATCGGCTACGGCTTCGCGGCGTCGGTGTTGCCGGTGTGGTTGCTGCTCGCGCCGCGCGATTACCTGTCGACGTTCATGAAGGTGGGCACCATCGCACTGCTCGCCATCGGGGTGCTGGTGGTTCGGCCGGTCATGATGGCTCCGGCCGTGTCGCGGTTCGCCGGCGCCGGCAACGGGCCGGTGTTCACGGGTTCGGTGTTCCCCTTCTTGTTCGTCACCATCGCTTGCGGCGCACTGTCCGGATTCCACGCGCTGATCTCGTCGGGAACGACGCCGAAAATGCTGGAGAAGGAAGGTCAGATGCGACTGATCGGCTATGGCGGCATGATCACCGAGTCGTTCGTGGCGGTCATCGCGCTGCTCACCGCGTCGATCCTGGACCAGCATCTGTACTTCGCGCTCAACGCCCCGGCGGCCCAGACCGGCGGCACCGCGGCCAGCGCCGCCGAGTACGTCAACGGGCTGGGCTTGCGAGGGAACCCGGCTACCGCGGACCAGATCAGTCAGGCCGCCGCCAGCGTGGGCGAGCGCTCGATCGTCTCACGCACCGGCGGGGCGCCGACGCTGGCCTTCGGCATGTCCGAAATGTTGCACCGGGTGTTCGGCGGCATGGACCTCAAGGCCTTCTGGTACCACTTTGCGATCATGTTCGAGGCGCTGTTCATCCTGACCACCCTCGACGCCGGCACCCGCGCCGCGCGTTTCCTGGTCTCCGACGCGCTGAGCAACCTCGGCGGGCCGCTGCGCAAACTGCAGAATCCCAGCTGGCGCCCGGGCGTCTGGGCGTGCAGCCTGGCAATGGTCGCCGCCTGGGGCAGCATCCTGCTGCTCGGCGTCACCGATCCGCTCGGTGGCATCAACACGCTGTTCCCGCTCTACGGCATTGCCAACCAGCTGCTGGCGGCGATCTCGCTGACGGTGATCACCGTCGTGGTCATCAAGAAGGGCCACCTGAAGTGGGCCTGGATACCCGGGGTGCCGTTGCTGTGGGATCTGGCGGTCACGCTGACGGCGTCGTGGCAGAAGGTGTTTTCCGCCGACCCGGCGGTCGGCTACTGGACTCAGCACTACCAGTATCTGGCGGCCAGAAACGCCGGCAAGACGGCGTTCGGTTCGGCGGCCAATGCCGACCAGCTCGACGACGTCATCAGAAACACCTTTGTCCAGGGCACCCTGTCGATCGTCTTCGCGACAGTCGTAGTCGTGGTGTTTGTCACCGGGGTTATCGTGGCGCTCAAGACAATTCGTGGGGCGGGCCGGCCGTTGGCCGAGGATGAGCCGGTGCCGTCGAAGCTGTTCGCGCCCGCCGGCCTCATTCCGACGGCCGCGGAACGCGAGCTGCAACGAAGATGGAACGAGCTGCCCGGGTCTGCCACGAAACCCCTTGGCGCTCGGAAGCATTGACCTCAGACCGGATCGAACCCGGAGATCAGCCAGCGCCCGTCGACCTTGTCCAAGGTCACCCGGACGCTGGACGCGGTGTAGGTGGGCGCTTCGGTGCCCACAATCGTGGTCTGGTTGACGAACAGCAGCACCACCCCGTGGTTCGGCTGGGCCGACACCGCCGCCGCGGCCGGTACGGTGGCAACCGCCGAAATCTGTTTCCGCTTGGCGCCGGGGATGACCACGTCACGGGTCAGCGACGTGTATTCGTCTTTGAAGTGGCCGGTCAGCCGGTCACGTGCGGCACCCAGGTCGCGCTCGGCCGTGTCGGGCCGGTAGGACAGCAACTCGACCGTCGCCGCCCGCGCCGCCTGGATCACCTCGATGCGGCCGGTGCCGTCCGGCGCCGACGAGCAGTGCCACTTCAGGAAACCGGCCGCCAGCGCGAGCGCTAACGCCAGGCCCGGCAGCACACCGTAGGCCAGCAGCCGCGGCCACCGGATTCGGCGGTGAGCATCGGCGGCGGCGTCGGTGGTGGTCGCGGTATCGGATTCGGCGGTTACCGGCGGTGGCGTACTCACGGCACGAACTCCACGTTGGAGACCTTGGCCTGCGCGCCCACCCGGCGCACCCCCAGCCGCATCCGCCATGCTCGCGATTCCTCTTGGTCCGCATAGATGTTCGACGTTTTCACGGTCACGGCAACCAGCACCTGCGCCTGGTCCCCGGACTGCGATTCCAGCGCAGCTTCCGTCACCGTGCCGACCGATTTCGACTGGGTCCGCACCACGACGTCGATGTACGGCTGCGATCGCTTGGCGAAGTTGTCGTAGAGCTGGCCCGTTGCCCCATCCAGGATGCGTTGCACGTCGGCGTTGGCCTGGTGGAAGTCGATGGTGGTGAGGTTCAGCGCCCCTTGGCGACCGGCCTGCAGAAAGAGCCTGCTCTGCTGCTCGGTCTGCTGCGACTGATGGACCCGGAATCCAAGGAAAGCAACCAGCGCGGCCAACCCAAGCACCACCACCACCATGGCCAGCACCGCCGGTCGAGCGGTGCCCCGACCGCTGGGCGGCGCCTCGGCCGACTCGCTCAATTCGGGGGCAGCAACATCGACTGCCATGTGCGCTCCTTCCCGCCGGCCGCAGCCAGATCGGATTGGGTGTAGACCTGCCCGTCCGGGCCGAGGTAGGTACCGGTCGCCGGGTCGTATTCGGCGGCAGCTATCGGAAACGGTGGTGCGGGCGGCGTTCCCGGCGCCGCGGCGCCCGGTGCGGGCGGTGTGCCGGGGGGCAGCTGCGGAACGGGCTGGCCCGACAGCGTGGCGTTCGGGTCGCCCTTCCAGTTGTAGCCGTCGTTGAGCGGAACATAGCTTTCGCCGCTCTCACACATCGCGACCGTCGGCGCACGTTTGCCGGGCTGGCCGACGCACGGCGTATTGCGAACGCCGCGAACGTTGTTCGGCGAGTCCTGCGGCACCCGGCAATACAGGTCCCCGGCCGGGCGGTCGGGGTAGTCCTCCCAGGACGGCACGCGGCGCTGCTGGGCCGGCAGGTAGCCGGTGGTGCACGACGGCGGCAGGTTAAGTCGCATGTTGAAGCTGAGGAAGACGCCCTTGTAACCCTGCTTGGTGTTGCGGTTGGGCACGCCGATCGCCTGGATGGTGGCCACCGCCTGGGGCAGCAGCACCAGCAACTGCTCGATGCCAGGGTGATAGGTGACCGCCACCTGACCGACGCCGATCAGGTTGGACAGCAGCACCGGTAGGGTCGGGTTGACCCGGTCGAACAACTGCCGGACTTCCGCGGCGGCCGGGCCCGCTTGTTGCAGCACGGTCCGGACGGCGGTGTCGTTGCGCTGCAGCCCCCGGCTGAGGTCGGCCAGATGCGCGGCCCACCGTTGTACCGCATCCGGCGAGTCGGCCTGCGCATCCAGCACCGGCTTGGACTGGTCGATCAGGGTGAGCAACGGACCCAGGTTCCGGCGCGCTTCGATGGACAGCGAACCGGCTCCGGTGACCAGCCGGGCGATATCCGGCCCGAGGCCGCCCACCGCGGTATAGGCCTCGTCGACCGTCGTCTTCAGGCTGTCGCGCGGGATCGACTCCATGCCCCGGTTCACCGTATCCAGCAGCGTGTCCAGATCCGGCGGCACCGAAACGCGTTCGGCCGGAATCACATCCCCGTCCTTGAGCGGTGGGGACTCCCGGCGCGGCAGCAGCGTGACGTACTGCTCACCCACCGCCGACTGGCTGTGCACCTGGGCGTCGACATCGGAGGGGATGTCGACACCCGACTTGAGTGAAAGCACCGCCGCGACACCGGTATCAGTGAGCCGCACGCTTTCGACCCTGCCGACTTCGGTTCCGCGATAGGTGACGTTACCGCTGGGGTACAGGCCGGCGGCTTGCGGCAGCTGCACGGTGACCCGGTAGCGCCCGATACCGAACATCGCCGGCAGCTGGATGTAGTCGAAGATCATCACCCCTCCGCCGACGAGCGCGACGATCACGAAGATGGCCAGCTGGACGAGGATTCGTCTCGACAACGGCGGCATGTCAACGCCCCTGATCCCAATGGTACGGAGCGACAAGCGGATTTCCGGCGGTGTAAGGACTCGGCATCTGGCCGATGGTGCGGCCCCACTGCAGCTCCAGCTCGGTCAGGTTGCCCTCCCACCGGGTGCCGGTGAGAAACGAGGCGTCGAGCCGGCTCAGCGTCAGGTCGATGATGGCCGTCAGGTTGGCGTAGTCCCCGCGGGCCCAGTTGCTGATCGTGTCCTTGGGAAACGGATAGGTGGTGAGCAAGCTCAACGACCGGGTCAGTGCCGGACCGGCATTGGCCAGCGATTCCACCACCGGCCCAAGATCTTTCAGCTGCTTGACCAAAGCGTCCTTGGTCTGGTTGGCGGAGTCCGCGGCCAGCGCACTGAACTTGGCGAATTGATCGAGCGCATCGACCAGCTGCTGCCGTTCGTCCGCCAGCGTCCGAAGCGCGTCCGGGATGGTCCGCAGCGCGCGATCCACCACCGGCTGTTCCTTCGCCAACTGGCCGACCACGTTGTTCAGACTTTCGGCCGCGGCGATGATGTCGCCGGTCTGGTCACCGACCAGGCCGACATACCGGTCCACCTGTTGGATCAGGCTACGCAGGTCGGCGGCCCGTCCGGCCAGCGCGACGCTCAATGCTTCGGTGATGTCCTGAATCTGGCCGATACCACCACCATTGAGCAGCAGCGAGACCGCGGCCAGGGTCTGCTCGGTCGACGGGTAGCTGCCGGCCGACGACAGCGGGATCAGTGATCCCTGCGTCAACTTGCCCTGGGGCGCGACGTCGGTGGGCGGGGCCAGTTCGATGTGCAGTGAACCGAGCAGGCTGGTTTGGCCGAGGGTGGCGGTCGCGTTGGCCGGCAGGTCGACGTCGCCGTCGAGCCGGATGGTCAGCAGCGCATGCCAGCCCTGCCGCTCGATCTTGGCGACGTTGCCCACCGTGACGTCGCCGACCTGCACGCGGGAGTTCTGCTCCAGGGTGCCCACGTCCGGCAATTGCGCCTGAATGGTGAACGAGCCGGGGCCGCGGCCCGCGGTGCCCGGCAACGGGATCGAGTTGAGGCCTCGCCAACCACAGCCGGCCAGGCCGGTCACAGCCAGCACCGCCAGCGCGCACACCGCGCCGAAACGCCGCACCGCACCCATCAGGAGCCTCCTTCGAAGGGCAGCAGCAAGCCGCGCAGCCCGGCGGCGGGATCGGTCGGATGAACCTCGGCCGGTAACGATGGACTATCAACGGCCGCAGCCGAATTGGAAGGCGGGGGAACATAGTCCGGCCGCATCCAGTCCTCGCTGTAGGTGACCTCGTTGGGCCGCGCCACCGCACCGACGATCAAGTTCTCCCCCAACGGGGGGAAGTTGTATTGCCGGCTCTTGATGATCGGCGCCAGATATTGGACGCACAGCTTCGCCGACTGTTCGTAACCCAGCCGCGACGCTGCTTGGATCGCCCCGCACAAGAAGGCAATCGGGTTCGCGAAGTTGTTGAAGGCCGGCGCACCGCTGAGGGTGCCCTGCGCCGGCTGGTAGATGTTCATGAAGTTCTGCAACTCGGTCGGGGCGATGTGCAGTGCCTGCTTGATGTCGTCGAGGCTGTCGTTCAGCGCCGTGGACACCGACGCCAGCTTGTCCGACGTTTCGCCCAGCGCCTCCCGGTTTTCGGCCACGAAGCCGCGGACGTCGCCGACGATGTCGGCCAGCGCCGCGACCGCGTTGGCAACCTCATCGGGGTCGTTGGTCAGCAGCCCGGTCACTGTGGCCAGGTTCTGGTTCAGCTGACGCATCAGGTCGGTGCTGCTTTGCAGCGCCGACACCAGAATCGACAGGTTCTTCACCGTGCTGAAGATATCGTTGCTGTGGTCGCCGAGTGCCGAAACCGCCTGGGACAGTTTGACAATGGTGTCCCTGATGGTCGCTCCCTGGCCCCGCAGGTTGTCGGCGGCGGTGTTCAGCAACGCTCCCATCGCGCTCACCCCGCCGGGTTGGCTCGGTTGCAGCATCTGGGTGAGCTTCGCCAGGTCCTGACGTAGGTCGTCCCACTCCACCGGGACAGCGGTGCGCTCCAGCGGGATCACCGCGTGGTCGGGCAGCCGCGGCCCGTCGGTGTAAGCCGGTGTCAGCTGAATAACGCGCGCGGTTACCAGCGACGGGGACAGGATCACCGCCTTGACATTGGCGGGAACTTGGTATTTGGCGTCGTAGGAGAAGGTGATCTTGACCCGCTCGGGTTGCGGCTCGATCTTGTCGATCGCGCCGACAGGCACCCCGAGGATGCGCACTTCGTCGCCGACGAAAATGCCGTTGCTGTTCTTGAAGTAGCCGACAACCGTCGTTTTGCGGGTCGCGGCCGCGGCCTGCCATGCCACCACAACCCCGGCGATGGAGGTGAGCACGAGCAGGGCGGCCACGCCGATGCGGGCATTGCGGCGGTTCACGGCGCGGTTCATCATTGGCCCGCTTGCTGACCGGGTTTCGCGGGCCGGGACGGTTCGCCGGGCGCGGGAACGTACACCGGCGGCCGCGTCGGCGGCGGCGGCGGGGCCGTCTCTCCGGGGGCCAGCGCCGGCGGTCCCGGCGGTGGCCCGCCCGGCGGCGGCCCCGGCGGCGGCTCGCGGTACGGATAGCGGGGATCGCCGGGATTACCGGTGATCGCGTCCGGAAGGTTCAGCCGCGGCTCCCCGCCCTGACCGGTGCGCGGGAACGGCACCGGCAGCGCGGGTGTGCCCGGCTGACCGAGCTGCGGATCGGTGAGCTGCGACGGCAGCAGCACATTGGGATCCAGACCGAGATCGGAGAACGCGGCGTCGACGAACGGCTGGATGAACTGACCGGGAATCAGGTTGGTGATGTAGAAGTTGAACCACGGACCGGTGGACATCGACTCACCCAGTGACAGCGCGTAATCGTTGAACTTCTTGATTGCCAGCTGGATTCGCTGCTTGCGGTTGTCGACGATCGTCAGGACCCGGTCGAGCTTGTCCAGGATCGGGTTGAGGGTCTGCCGGTGATCGGCGATAAAGCCCTTGATTTGCCGGCTGATCGCCGAGATGTTGCCGGAGATCGCATCCAGCGCGCGGCTTTGGCTTTCCAGCTGGGCAAGCATGGCGTTGCTGTCGGCGACCAGCCGGGCGATCTGCTCGCTGCGCTCCGACAACACCGTCGCGGCTTTGTTGGCGTTGGCCAACAGATTTCGCAGTTGAGCGTCGCGCTCGTTGAGCGTCTGGGAGAACCGCGCCACACCGGCCAGCGCAATTCTCAGGTCGGGTGCGGTACCGGAGAAGGTGTCCGCCAGCACGGCCAGTGATTCCGACAGCTTGTCGGTGTCCAGCCCGCTGATGGTGGCGCCGAGATCGCCGAGCGCGTCGGGCAGCTGATAGGGCGACGTCGTGCGCTCGAGCGGAATCGGCCCGCTTAGCCTGCCCTCTCCGCGGGGTGTGATTTCCAGGATCCTGGCGCCGAGCACGCTTTTCGTCTTGATTGCGGCCTCGGTGCGGTCGCCGAGCCGGATATGCTTGTCGACCTCGAAGCGGACCAGCACTTTGGGTCCGTCCAGCGCGATGCTGTTGACCTTGCCCGCCTTGAGTCCCGAAACCTGCACCGTGGTGCCGGTCTGCAGGCTGCCCGCCTCGGCGAAGTAGGCCGAGTAGTCCCTGCCGGCCTTGACGAACGGCAACCTGCTGTAGGTCAGCGCGGCCAGCACCGCCGCGGCCACCACCACCAGGCCGACCACGCCGACGACGAGGGGATTGCGTTCGGAGAACGATTTCATCGCGGCGTGCACCTTCCCGAGGGCTGGCCGATCACCTTGACGTAAATCGGTTGGCCGCCTTTGCCGTTCAGCTTCAAGAGCAGGTCGCACATGTAGAAGCTGAAGAAGTCGCCGTAGAGGCCTTGCCGATTCAGCATCTGGTAGGCGTCCGGCAGCGTGTTGAGCAGATCGTCGAAATAGTCGCGGTCGGCCAGTATGACGTCCGCGATCCGCTCCGACTGGTGAATGATGTCGGCCAGCGGCGCGCGGCCTTGCGCGAGCAGATCGGCGATCGATCCGGCGGCCGCGTTGGCGTAGCCGATACCGGTGCTGATCTCCTGCTTGTTGTCGGCCAGGGTGGACAGCAACTGGGACATTGAATCGACCGCCTTGGCGAATTGGGAACTTTGGTCACCCAGTGAGCCCAGCACGGTGTTCAGGTTGACGATGACCTGCCCGATCAGCTGACCGCGGTCCGCCAGCGTGTTGGTCAGCGCCGCCGTTCGCGCCAGGAACGAACTGATCGTCGCGCCCTCACCCTGGAATGCCTTGATCAGCTCGGTCGACAAGGCGTTGATCTGATCGGGATCCAGCGCGTGGAACAACGGCCGGAAGCCGCCGATCAGCGCGTCCAAGTCCAACGCCGGCGATGTCTGCGCCAGCGGAATCATGTCACTGGGCCGCAGTTGTCTGCTGCCGCCGCTCCCTTCCTCGAGCGCCAGATAGCGGCCGCCGATCAGGTTCTGGTAGCGGATGACCGCTTTGGTGCCCTCGGTCAGGACCACGGAGTTGTCTGTGCCGAACTCGACGATCGCGGTTCCGTCGTCCTGGATCGAGATGCGTTTGACCTGGCCGACTTCCACGCCGGCGATGCGGACGAAGTTGCCGCTCTCCAGTCCCGACACGTTGCTGAAGTGCGCCCGGTACGGCTTTTCGTCCCCGAAGCGCAGGTCGGCGAAGATCGCCAACATCGCGATCAGCCCCAGCGTGCACACGACCATGAAGATCGCCAGCCGCCAGATGGCACTGCCCAGGTTCTCTCTCATCGCGTTGGCTTCTCCTCCGGCGTCACGGCGACGGTGTCGCTTCTCGAGGGAGCGGCGGGGCCGGTGTCGGCTGCAGCTGCGCCGGCGCCGGGACGACGAACGGCTCGGATCCCGGTGGCGGCGGCCCTGGTTCGCGCGGAGCGCCGGGCGGCGGCGCCGGCGGCAGGCCCGGGTACAGCGGGGTTCCGTCCGGTGCGTACTGCGGAGCGCCGTAGGGCGGCGCACCCGGGTACGGGATGGGGCCGGGGGCCGGCCCGCCCGGATAGCGGACGCTGGGTGGTTCAGGCTGTCCCCGGGTGACCGGGAGGTAGTCGGCGTATCCCGGGAAAGCGATTCCGGGGTTGGGCCGGATATCGAGCCCCGTTCCCCAGCCGGTGTTGGTAATCAGTTGGCGCAGCGGCCAGTTGGCGGCGACGTCGGGCAGCGATCCGCAGCCCGGCTTACCGCCGGGCCCGCCTTTGGCGCCGACGATCGGAAGGTTCTGCGGAAAGCGGTATTGGTCGGCGCCGAACAACGGAGTGCTGTCGATGATCAGTGAATAGCCATTGGCGCCGCCGGTGGCATCCAGATAGCCGGTGTCGAGGGCGATCTTGGCGCCGACCAGCATGCACGTCAGAACCCCGTGGTACTTCGTCAGCAGGCTGGTCGTCGGGTCGAGCAGGTTCACGGCGGTGATCAGCCTGTCCTTGTTCGCACCCAGCAGCGCAATACCGCTGCGCGACAGGCCGATCATCTCCGCGAGCAGCGAATCCAGCGCCGGCGCCTCCCCGGCAATGGTGGCGCTGGTGACGCCGGCCGCGTCGAGGACCTTCAGGATGTCTTGTGCCGCAGCACCATAGGTGTCGCTGAGACGGGTGACCGCCTGCGTGTCCGCCCGGACCGTTTCGGCGCGCGGATTGATCGCGAGCAGCACCTGGTTGGCGTCGGTGATGCTCTGACCTACCGTCGCACCGTGCCCGCGCAGACCTTCGGCCAGCGCGGACAGCACCCCCTGCAGCTTCGCCGGGTCGATCTGGTTGAGCACCTTGACCAGGTTGGCGAACATCGTGTTGACCTCGGTGCCGACATTCTCGGCCCGAAGCACCGTCCCGGCGGCCAGACGCTGCGGGCTGGGGTAGCGCGGGTACACCAGGTCGACGTACTTGGCGCTGAACAAGGTGGTGGCCCGGATCCGGGCCTGCACGTTGGCCGGGATGTATCTGATCTGATCCGGTTGGATGGCCAACGTCAAGATCACGTAGTCTTTGCCGGCGGTGATCTCGCTGACGCGGCCCACCTGCACTCCGCGCAGCTTGACCTTGCCGCCGCGATCCATCACCAGGCCGGCCCGGTCGGATAGCACCGTCACCACAACCGATGACTTGAACGAACCGGAGAACAGCGCAGCGGTCAGCGCGACGGCGCCGATGACGGCGATCACCAGCACGAGCGTCCACCACCCGGGATGCGTTCGCTGCGAACGTGATTCCGACATGGCCCCGGCTCCCCTGGCTACCCGGCTATCCCGACAGATTGAAATGGCCGGACTGCCCGTGCACGGATAGCGAGATCGCCAGCACGACCAGCGTCAACACGATGAGCGAGGTGCGCACCGAGTGGCCGACCGCCGCGCCCACTCCGGCGGGCCCGCCCTGAGCGGTGTAGCCGTAATAGGTGTGTACCAGCATGATGGCGATGGCCGCGGTGATCACCGTGAGGAACGACCAGAGCAGGTCCGTCGAATTGAGAAAGGTACGGAAGTAATGGTCGTAGACGCCGGTGGACTGACCGTAAACCCCGGTCGTGCCGAACCGGGCTGCCTGGAAAGCACATACCACCGCTATGCAATACAGCGGGATGACCACGACCACACCGGCTACCACCCGGGTGGAGACCAGGTAGGCCACCGACCGGACGGCCATCACCTCGAGCGCGTCGATCTCCTCGGCGATGCGCATTGCGCCCAGCTGCGCAGTGGCACCGGCGCCGATGGTGGCCGCCAATCCGACACCGGCGACCGCCGGCGAGATGATGCGCACGTTGACGTAGGCGGAGATAAAGCCGGTCATGGCCTCCACCCCGATGCCGGACAGCTGGTTGTAGCCCTGCACGGCGATGACGGCACCGGTCGACAAGGTCAGGAAGCCGACGATGACCACCGTGCCGCCGATCACTGCCAGCGCGCCGGTGCCCAGGCTCATCTGGGCGATCAGTCGGATGATCTCGCGGCCGTAATGGCCGAACGCCGTTCGCATTTCGGCGATCGTCCGGCCGTAGAAGGCCACCTGGGAGCCGATGCGATTCCAGCCGGCCACCAAGCCACTCGCCCGGTGACCGATCCAGGCGAGCCGCTCGACCGGGGGGTTGGCGCTCATTGCGGGCCTACGTAGAAGATGGCCGTCGCGACGATGTTGATCACGAACAACGCGATGAAGGAGTAGACAACCGTCTCGTTGACGGCATTGCCGACACCCTGCGGGCCGCCGCCGACGGAAATGCCTTTGTAGCAGGCGATCAGGGCTGCGGCCATGCCGAACAGCGCGCCCTTGACCAGGCCCAGGATCAATTCAGGAAGGTGGGTGATCAGCGTCAGGCCCGCGGCGAACGCACCCGGCGTGACGTGCTGGACGAACACCGAAAACACGAACGAGCCGGCGAGGCCGACCAGGGTCACCAGGGACACCAACGACACCGCGACGACGGTGGCCGCCAGCACGCGGGGCGCTGCCAGCCGGCGAATCGGGTCGACGCCCATCACCCGCAACGCGTCGAGTTCCTCGTGGATGGTCCGGGCGCCCAAATCGGCGCACATGGCGGTGGCTCCGGTGCCGGCGACGACGAGCACCGTCACGATCGGCCCGATCTGGGTGACCGAGGCGGTGGCTGCGCCGGTGCCGGAGAAATCGGCGGCGCCGAACTCCACCAACAGGATGTTGAGGGTGAATACCACCAGAACGGTGAACGGAATCGCCAGCAACACCGTCGGAACGATGGAAACCCGTGCCACGAACCAGCTTTGCAGCAGAAACTCCCGCCACGGGAAGGGCAGTTTGAACATCGCAACGAAGGTGTCCAGCGACATGGCGAAGAATTCGCCGACGGAACGCAGCGGCTTGGTGACGGTGTCGGATGAAACCATCGGCGCGGCTTCCCTTTCCTGTTGCGCTCTATTGCGCTCGAGTGTGTTGCTGCGTTCTTGAAGGGACTATGGTCGCAACCTCGCACTTCTAGGAAGAGTCGTTTGTCAGGACTGCGTAGACGAAGGTCCTCTGCAGCTTGAGCACCGGACATCCTCACGAACCTGCCGGTGGAATGTATCCGCCGGCCGATTGCCGCAACTGCCAGATCTGGGCCGGGCACAATTCGCCGACCGCCTGGCTGATCAGATAGGAGGCCTGATGCTCGTCGGAGGTGTCGAAGTCGCTTTTGACCTCACTCATGATCTGTGGGTAGCGCTCGCCGGACCGCACCTTCTCACAGATGCCGTTCCCATACGCGAGCGCGGCCGCGGCGTCGGGAAAGTTATAGCCCGGACGCACTGTCGCGTTGACCAGGTAGGCCACCGCGTCGGCGTGGGCCGCGGGCGAGCCGGTGGACACCACGACGACCGACCCGACGGCGGCCATTGTCAGGCCGAGCCCTTTGACGCCGAGTGATCGGCCGGTGCGCCGTACACGGCGACGACCACGCTGCGGTCCAAGCTGTTCTCCGACCACACGCCCATCTGCGTATAGGCGCAGTTCTGCATGATCGCCAGGTATGCGGGGTTGTAGTACCACTGGTTGATCACCTCGATGCCGCTGATCGCCAGGGCCGGGTTGATAGCCACCGTCTCGGCGACGCTGCCGCGATAGCCCGCGGCGGTCGCGCGGTCCTGCACGGTCGAGCCATCAGAGCCGAGGTCACCGTCGAGGGCGCGGTTGTTGAGCACGTCGACGGTGTGCCATTGCGCTGCGAGTTGCAGCTGCAGGTTGATCCGCACATCGTTGGTGCAGCCGGCGTTGTGCTGCACGGTGTAGACGTTCGCGACGACACCGTCGTTGAGCCGCTTGTTGTCCGCGTTCGCGGGCGGCGTAGCGGCGAGCGCTGCGGCCGCGAGCGCAGCGGACAAGATCGGGCGAACCGCAGTCACTCGTGCGATTCGGCGATCCACTTGCGCGCTTCGTCGACATCGGCGTTCGAGAATGCACGGTACTCGCCGGGCCACAGAAAGCCGAAGAACTGGCTGAATTTCGCCACATGCGCCATCCATTCCACGTCGGTGACCGAGGCGGCGCGTTCCCAGTCGAAGAAGTGGCCGAAACCGAACTTCGAATCCTCCCAGACCGCACCGGGATCGAATTTCTGGAAATCAGGCGGTATTTCACAATAGATCCGCACCTTACTGATGGCGGGCCAGCCGGTCTTCGAAGTCGGGCACCAGTACGGTGTCGTAGTCGGTTTTCGTGACGTGCCCATGGAAGGCGAACGCGGCGACGTCGTCGGGAAAGCCCTGCAGGCGCTCGATCACCATGCCTCCTCGTGTCCGCCCATCCGATGCGATGCCGGTCTGGTCATCGTCTCCTCGCCGGGCGCCGTGGCGTAGAGGCCAAAGTCACCGAAACACCAAGCACCCCGGCGCCACCACCGACGGCACGCCGGACAACGCGGGTAGTGCCGGACTGCCCGGCATCGGGCCTAAAGTTGGGTGCGATGAGAGTCGGTATCGACTTCGGCACCACCCACACCGTCGCCGCGGTCGTCGACAGAGGCAACTACCCCGTCGTTTCCTTCGACGGGGTAGAGGCTTGGCCATCGCTCATCGCGGCGAACGCGGCCGGAGAGATCAGGTTCGGGCTGGACGCCGCCGCCGTGCGCCGCGAGCCGGGATGGTCGGTGCTGCGCTCGTTCAAACGTCTGCTCAACGACGCCGGACCGCACACCGAGGTGAACCTGGCCGGCCGCGATTACCCGCTGGCCGAGTTGCTCACCGGCTACCTGGCGCGGTTCAAAGACGATCTTCGGCATCGCTCCAACGCCGGACTCGAGCCCGGCGAACCGATCGAGGCGGCGATCAGTGTGCCGGCCAATGCGTCCAGCGCGCAACGCTTGATGACGCTGGACGCCTTTCTCGCGGCGGGCTTTCGCGTCGTTGCCATGCTGAACGAACCGTCTGCGGCCAGCCTCGAATATGCCCACCGGTACCGCTCCACCATCACCGCCAAACGCGAATACGTCCTGATCTACGACCTCGGCGGCGGCACCTTCGACGCCTCGCTGCTGAAAATGACGGGCCAGGTCAACGAGGTCGTCGTCAGCGAGGGCATCCAGCGTCTGGGTGGCGACGATTTCGACCAGGCGATACTGCAGCTCGTCGTGTCCGGCGCGAGGCTACCGGAAGCTGCCGAAGCATCCGACCTGCTGCGCGAGGAATGCGCCGCACGCAAGGAGGCCATCGGGCCGCAGACCCGCCGCTTCCTGGTGGACCTGACGGTGGTCGACGGGATCGACCGGCCGCCGTTCGCCTGCGGCATCGACGACGTGTACGCGGCCTGCACGCCGCTCGTCGACAAGACCATGGACGTGCTCTCGCGCGTGCTGCGTGACCCGGTGGCAACCGGAAGCGGCGTCGCCTGGTCCGAGGTAGCAGGCATCTACCTGGTGGGCGGGGCCGGCAGCTTTCCGCTGATTTCCCGGATGCTGCGCGCCACCTTCGGGGAGAAACGGGTGAAACGCTCGCCGCACCCGTTTGCCGCGACGGCCATCGGGCTGGCGGTCTTTCTCGACACGAAAGCGAATTTCCAGTTATCCGAACACTTTTCGCGACATTTCGGAGTTTTCCGCGAGGCGCGGGCCGGCGCCGACGTGGTGTTCGACCCGATCGTGCCCAAGGACGCCTCGCTTCCCGCCGACGGGCATTCGCCGCTGATCATCAGGCGAACCTATCGGGCGGCCCACAACATCGGACATTTCCGGTTCGTGGAGTGCAGCCGCCTGGTCGACGGCCGTCCCGACGGGGACGTGACCCCCTACGATCCCGTCTACTTCCCCTTCGACCCTGCCCTGTATGACCGCCACGACCTCGGGCGGCAACCCGTCGGCCGGTGCAACGACGGGCCCGATGTCGAGGAACGCTACGTCGTCGGCCCCGGCGGCGCGGTGGAAGTGACCCTGACGACCCAGCCCACCGGCTTCAAGCGCACCTTCCGGCTGGAACGACGCGCCCCCGCTGCGAGCTGAGCACGGCCATGGAGCTGTACGACGTCATGCGAACGACGTTCGCGGCGCGCGAGTTCACCGACGACCCGCTGCCCGACGAGGTGTTATCGCGCATCTTCGGCAACGCCCGGTTCGCCCCCAGCGGCGGCAACCGGCAAGGCGCCCACATCACCGTGGTGCGCGACGCCGACGTCCGTCGTCGCCTGGCCGAGCTGGGCATCCCGGCCGCTCGTCGCTACCTCGCGCAGTTGACGGCCGGTGAAAATCCTTGGAACTCCATTCATCCCAGCGGTGTGCCGCAGGAGGTTGTCGACAGCACCGCAGTTCCGGACGCATTCGTTGCTTCGGTTACGAAAGCTCCTGTGGTACTGGTGGTTTCCGTTGACCTGGAGGTGGTCGCGGCGCTGGATCGGGACCTGGACCGGGTCGGCATCGCCGCCGGCGCGTCGGTGTATCCGTTGGTGTGGAACATCCTGCTGGCCGCTCGAAACGAGGGCTACGGCGGCACCATCACCACCATGGCGATCGCCGGGGAGGAGCACGTCCGCGCATTGCTGGGCATTCCGGGCCATCACGCGGTCGCCGCGATCGTGCCGCTCGGCAGGCCCACCCGCCAGCTGACGAAGCTGCGCCGCCGGCCGGTTGCCGAGTTCATCACCCGGGAGCGTTTCGGCGGCCCGGCATTCGACGGCTAAGCCGGTCTGGGCAGCTGCCTCAGTCGATGGCGTCGCGATAGATGTCCAACAGCCGAAACCTGGTGGCATCGAGATACTCTCCGAGTACGGCGATGACACGCTTTTGCAGTTCGTACCCGAGTTCGTGGTCCTCTTCGCATTTCTGGCGCAGGCACTTGCCGTCGAAGACGATCGCCCGTGTCATCTCAGCCGCGCGCGCATCGAAGCGCCAGTGGTAGGGCGGCACCAGCCACGACCATCCGAGGATGTCGCCGTCGCCGAGTGTCTGCACGACCAGGCTGCCGTGGCCGGGAGAAGACGTTTCGAGCGCGATCTTGCCGACGCGAATCAGGTAGAAGTGATCCGCGTGCTCACCTTCGCGGCAGATCAGCTCGCCGGCGTTGAAGCGCACGTTCGCCGCACACCCGACCGCCAACTGCAGATAACGAGGGTCCATCCCGCTGAAGAACCGATGCCCGGCCAGCACGCCTTCCAGGGTCCGCACTGTGAATTCCTTTCGTTGGTGCCCATTCAGGCCACAAGCCCGGCGGCTTCCTCCAGTTGCGTCAGCGTGGGCTCGATCGCATCGGCGAGGTCGTCGATATCGTCAGCGACCTCCGGGGTGGTGACGAAACCGAAATCGATGGACCCGCGGTAGCTGAAGCAGGTGACGTTCAGGCCCACCTCCATCGTCAGGGGGCCGATGGGTATCAGGCTTTCCACCACCGCGCCGGCCAGGTAGATCGGGAAGTCGGGCCCGGGAACGTTGGAGACGACGAGGTTTATCGGGGCGACGCGGCCGCCGATATGGCTGGCGGTGTAGGCCCGGACGGCCAGGGCCAGCAGGCCCGGCGGCGTCGTATCGGTCAGGCCCATGATCTGGTGGGCGGTGAGCGCTTTGGCCATCTCCTTGGCGCCCCGGGAATTTCGGTAGATGGTGTTCAGCCGCTCCGCGACATCGACGACGTTGGTGGCCAGACTCATCGTCATCGACGCGATCTGGTTGGCGGACTGCGAGTCATCGCGGTGGGTCGAGACCGGGATCTGGGCGATCAGCGGCCGCTCCGGCAGCTCCCCACGATCCTCGAGGTAGCCGCGCAGAGCACCCGAAACCATCGCCATCACCACGTCATTCAGCTTCACGCCGAAGGCCTGCTTGACGGCCCTGACCCGCTGCAGCGGCACCCGGGTGAAAGCGACCCGCCGCTCGGGCGTGAGGTCGGCGTTGAACCGGGTGGTCGGCGCCTGGAAGAAGTGCGGCGGTTTGTTGGCCAGTCGCCGCACGGCCAGCTGCTGAACCAGCGTCTGCTGCAGGATCCGCGCCAACCGGTAGGGGGTCGCAACGGTGACGTTGAACATGGCGCCCAGCGCGCGCCGCTCGAAACGCGGCATGCCGGCCGCCGACGACTCCTGGACTCCGACGGCCGGTGGCCGCGGTTCCGGCGTGACGTCCAGCATGATCTCACTCAGGCCGGCGCCCGACACCCCGTCGATCAGGGCGTGATGGATTTTGGTCAGGGTCGCGGCACGACCGCCCTCGAGACCCTCGATGAACCACATTTCCCAGAGGGGTCTGCTGCGCTCCAGCGGATAGGACATCAGGCGGCCGACAAGCTCCTCCAGCTCGCGGCGTCCGCCCGGTGAGGGCACCGCGACGCGCCGGATGTGATAGTCGATGTCGAGCTTGGTGTCCTCGACCCACCATGGACGGTCCAGGCCAAGGGGCGCGCCGGCGACCCGGCACCGCAGCAACGGCAGCTCCGGAAGACGGGCAGCCATGAGGTCTTTGACCACATCGAAACTGAAACTCGGCGCCTCGGAGGGATCACAGATCGCCAGACCGCCGATGTGCATTGGGCAGGTATGGGTCTCGGCGAACCAGAACGCCGCGTCCAGAGCGGACAACCGCCTCACGACGACAGCGTAGAACGTCGCGGGCCAGGCAACCTCGAAAACACCCCTATCCGCCAAGATTGGTTTGACCGCGGTCGGGGTCGGGTTTGTCGAGTCCCAAGAGTTCGAGCGCCAGCGACTTCAGCGCACGGTAATCGACCTTGCCGAGCACGGTGCGCGGCACCTGGTCGACCATGAGCACCACCTTGGGCGCCTTGAACCCGGCGATGAGCTTGCGGCTGTGGTCTTGCAGCTGCTCCAGGCTCAATGTCGCACCGGCGCGCAATTGCACCAGCGCGGTGACCTGTTCGCCCCACCGTTCGTGCGGGGTGCCGACCACCGCGGCGTCGAACACGTCGGGGTGTTGCAGCAGCACGCCCTCGACCTCCTCGGGGTGGATCTTCTCGCCGCCGGAGTTGATGGTGACCGCGCCGCGGCCCAGCAGCGAGATGGTGCCGTCCGGCTCGCGGCGGGCGAGATCGCCGGGCAGCACCCAGCGTTTGCCGTCGATGTCTTTGAAGGCGGCCGCCGTCTTTTCCGGGTCGTTGAAGTAGCCGAGCGGAATGGCGCCGCCGCGCGCCAGCATGCCGACCTGGCCGACCGGGCAGGGCCGCAGCTGCTCGTCGACCACCATCACGTCGGCGTCCGCGTCGAATATCGGCGTGGTCCTGGGCTTTCCGTCGTCGAAGCGGTTCAGCGTAACGCCGGACTCCGAAGCGCCCAGAGTGTCCCTGATGATGCGGTTGGGCAGCGCCTCGCGCAGCTGTGCGCGTACGCCCGCCGACAACGGCGCCGCCCCGTTGGCCACCGCCAGCACGCTTCCCAGATCCCACCGGTCCGGTTCGGCCAGCAGCGCTTCGGCGAGCGGGCGGGCGGTGGCATCGCCTAGGACGGCGATCGCGGTGACCTTGGCCCTGGAGGCCAGGTCGAGCGTCTTGGCCGGGTCGAAACTGCGCTGGGTGGTCACCACGAAAGTGCCGCCGGCCACGTGGCAGTTGCCCAGGATCCACTGGGTGCCGCCGTGCATCAGGGGTCCGACGGTGAGCACCCGCACCGGGAACTCGTTGGCGGCCGCCTCCGCGCCGAGCTGCTCGACGCTGCCCAGCGGGGCATTCCAGCGCTGGGCGTTCAGCGCGCCGCGGATCAGGTCTTCCTGGCGCCACACCACACCCTTGGGCAGACCGGTGGTGCCGCCGGTGTACAGGATGTAGAGGTCATCGCCGCTGCGGCCGGTGACACGGCGCTGCGGTGACGCGCTGTCCAACGCCGCGTCGTAGTCCTCACCCAGCACCAGCAACCGCCCCAGATGCGGCAGCGCGGGCCGGATCTCATTGACCAGATCGACATAGTCGGGGGCGACGACCGCCAGCACGGATCCGGAGTTTCCGTAGATGTGCATCAGCTCGTTCTGCCGGTAGCGGTAGTTGACGTTGATCGGGACCGCGCGCGCCTTGAAGGCCCCATAGAACGCGTCGACCCACTCGATGCAGTTCATCGCGTGCACCGCGACGCGGTCACCGGGTCGGACGCCCGCGGACACCAGGTGGTTGGCCAACCGCGTTGCGCGCTGGTCGATTTCGCCGTAGAAGTACTCGCGGTCCTCGGTGATGACGGCGGTTCGGTCGGCGACCGAGTCGGCCATCTGCTCGATGATGTCGGCCAGGTTCCAGGGCCGTGCACTCATGGCACCAAGCTAACCCCGGGCCGGGCGCGACCGGGCCGGATTTCCCTGGAAAGCTCGGTGTGCATACCGCGTTCCGTGGCGTTAGCGGGACTCGAAGGAGAAGACATGCCCACCAACAGCATTGTCGTGATCGGGGCCGGCTGTGCCGGTCTTTCCGCCGCGTACACGCTGCGTAAACACGGTGTCGAGGTCATCACCTTCGAGGCGGGCGATGTGGTGGGCGGGCGTTGCCGGACCGTCGTCGAGGACGGGTACGAATTTGTGGCCGGCGCGGGCAGCACCGAACCGCAATGGGCCACCACTTTCGAGTACCTGGCGGAACTCGGTCTGTTGGACCGGATATATTCCATCCAAAAGCAGCGTTACGGGTTTGTCCGCAACGGCAAAGTGCGCACGTTGTTCGTCGGCGGCAATTTCCGAGAAACCATCAAAACACTGCCGGAGAACGTGAAGTTTTTCTTCACCGGGATTCCCTGGAAAACGTATCCCCAGACGGTGAAGGCGTTTGTCGCACTGCGCCGGTACATGAAATTGGTGGACACCAAAAATCAAGACTTCGGCGCCTTGGCCGAGATCTCCAATACCAGCGCCGAAGATTTCGTGTTGGCACACGGCGGGCGAGAGGCCCTGGAATGGGTGTTTCACCCATTCTTGTCGACCATGATCCTGGCGCGCCCGAAGGATATTTCGGTCGTCCATCCGATCCTGCTCTTCTCCTTGATGAAGGGGATGCGATCGATGGAGGGCGGCCTGGGAAGCATCACCGCCGGGTTGTACGAGCGGGTGCGCGACTGTGTCCGTCTCAATATCCCGGTGACCAAGGTGGTTATCGAGAACAACAGGGTGCTGGGCGTGGAAACGAAGGACGGCTTTGTCGAGGCGGAGCGGGTGGTCTGCGCCGTCGACGCCGTGGTCGCACGGCAGTTGATCCCCGATCTTCCCGAAGCGATGCACCGCGCCCTTGCCACGTGTAAATACAGCTCCACTTACTATTATCAGTTCGGTCTGGACAAACCGCTCGTCGAGCAGCAAGACACGCCTTTCTACGTCGTCATGATCCCTGCCGACGAACAGACGGTCCTGGATTTTGCCTCCCTGGGCAGCAACTCGAGGGATAAGCCGGTGGTCATTGTCCCCACTCGTGGCTGGGAAGATGAAAAGCTCGCCGAACTGAGCGAGGAAGAACGCCGCCGGCTGGTGATCTCCGAGGTGCAGAAAATATGCCCCGCCTTCCCCGACGAGCCGAAAATCACCAAGGTTTTCCGCTGGGATCGCGCCATCAACCTGCAATCCCCCGGGCAGTTCGTGGCAATTCAGGACCTGCTCGACAATCACCTGCACGATGTCAGCGGTTTGTACCTGGCGGGCGAGTATCTGTTTCCGATCGCGTGCACCGAGGGCGCGCTGGCGACCGGTAAGAAGGCGGCCGAGACGGTCATTGACGATCTTGCGCGAGCCCGCTAGCGCGCGGCTCGCAGGGCGCGGCAGCGGCGGAAGACACGCCCGCCGCCGGCGGCCTGGCCGCGTGGTGCCAAGGTTGTCTGGACCGAAAGGAGACATTCTCAATGTCCACATGGCTTATCACCGGCTGCTCGAGCGGGCTCGGGCGTGCGCTCGCCGAAGCCGCGATCGACACCGGCCACAACGTCGTCGTCACCGCACGTGACCTCACCACGGTCGCCGAGCTGGCCGACGCAACGCCCGACCGGGTGCTGGCCGTGGCTCTCGACGTCACCAAACCCGACCAGGTCACCTCCGCGGCGCGCGCGGCCGAAAAGCGGTTCGGCGGCGTCGACGTGCTGGTCAACAACGCCGGCTACGGATACCGCTCCGCGGTCGAAGAGGGCGACGACGCCGACATCCGCGCCCTGTTCGAGACGCATTTCTTCGGCAGCGTCGCGATGATCAAGGCCGTACTACCTGGCATGCGGGCTCGCCGCTCCGGCTCGATCGTGAACATCTCCTCGATCACCGTTCAGCTGACCCCGGTGGCCTCCGGCTACTACTCCGCCGCGAAGGCCGCCGTCGAGGGCATGAGCGGGGCGCTGCGCGGTGAGCTTGCGCCCCTTGGCATTTCGGTCATCGTCGTCGAACCCGGGGCATTTCGCACCGACTTCGCCGGCCGCTCGCTGACCCAGTCGGCCACAGTTATCGACGACTACGCCGCCACCGCCGGGCTGCGCCGCATCGAAAACGACACGATGCACGGCACCCAACAGGGCGACCCTGCCAAGGCTGCGGCGGCAATCATCACGGCCGTCGAATCACCCAAGCCGCCAGGGTTCTTGCTGCTCGGGCCCGACGCGCTGATGGCCTACCGCTACATCGCCGACACCCGTGCCAACGAGATCGCCACCTGGGAACAGCTCAGCGCCGGCACCGATCTCGACTCCTGATACCGGCAGCGAAAGCGGATCACCCCGACGTGGTCCGCCGGACCGCATACAACCGAACCTCGCCGTGAATCCCCCTGAGATGGCGTGCGCCGACGAACGACCACTCGAGGCCCGGCGCGTCGCCCATCGCCGCGCGTGCGGCCTCGGTCAGCCACACCGCGCCCGAAGGCGCCGCGTGGGTGACCCGGCTGGCCAGGTTGACCGGGCTGCCGTACCAGTCTCCGGAACGGCTGATGGCGCGTCCGAACGCGAATCCCACCCGCAGCCGCAGGATTTTCTCGGCGGCCGCCGCCTCGACCAGGTCCAGCACCGTGGTCAGCAGTTGCGGCGGTTCGGCGCAAACCAGCATCACCGCGTCGCCGATCGTCTTGACGAACTGCACCGGACTCGCCGTGACATCGTGAGCCAGATCGCTGAGCCGAAAGGCGATCAGTCCCAGGTCGTCCGGCGGCAGCTGCTCGCCCAGCCGCGTGAATCCGACGAGATCGGCAAAGGCGACCGCAACGTCCCGCGCACCCGGCAAGGTGCCGGCGGCGCGCTCGGCCACGTTGATCGCCTCGGTCTCGAACGAATGTCGCAGCACCAGCCGCAACAAATCGTCGACCATCGGGCCAAGCAGCGGCTCGGCCTGTTGCGCCAGGTGTTCGAAGGCCTTCGCCAGGTCGAGCTCGGTGGCGCCCGGGCGCAGCGACGCCTGCAGGGCCGCCCGGCGCAGCGCCACCGCCGGGCCGGTGAGGCCCTCGACCAGAAGTCTCACGACCAATCCGACCCGTGCCGGATCCAAGCCCAGGTCGACCAACCGCGCGGCGTTGAGCACCGCCTCCGCGTCGGCGCGTGACCGCAGCGGCGAATCGGGGTCGTAGACCCGAACCAGCCCGGCCGCACGGTGCAGGCGTTGCAGCAGGTCGAGGCTGACACCACTGGACTCCGAAATCTCGCGGGCCGAAACCGTGGTTCCGTCGTCGCCGATCGCGCGGTTGGCGGGCAACAGCATCGGAATGAACGCGCTGCGGATCTGGTCGACGTCGAACCCACGATCCAGCAGCCAGGTAATGAGCTCGGCACGCTCCTGACGCGCCCGGCCGTCGAGGTGATCGAGCAGCCCCAACGACTCGACGTCTGTGTTGTCCGGCTCTACTGACACCGCGTCAACGTACAACAACCTGGGGCCTTCCGACCCTCGTTACGTCCCACCGCAGACCTCTAGCATCGGCTCATTCGGGAGACCCACAGTCCCCTTCACCGAGTCAAGGATCCGACCATGACCACTACGCACACCGAAAATGCCGCCCCAGTCGACACACCCGTGGTCGGCGAGCACCGCAGACGCGAGGTCGACGCCATCGTCGACGCGGCAGCGCAGGCGGCCCGGGCATTCCGCACGCTCGACCAGCAGCAGGTCGATGCGATCGTCGAGGCGATGGTGCGCGCCGGAGTTCGCGCGGCGGGGGAACTGGCCGGTGTGGCGATCGAGGAGACCGGGTTCGGCGTCTTCGAGGACAAGGTGGTCAAGAACTACGTGGCCACCGAGTTCCTCCACGACTATCTGCGCGACAAGAAATCGGTGGGGGTCATCGACGAGGACGTCGAGCACAACATCGCCTACATGGCCGAGCCGATCGGGGTGGTGCTGGCCATCACGCCGGTGACCAACCCGACCTCGACGGTGCTGTTCAAGGCGATCGTAGCCGCCAAGACCCGCAACGCCATCCTGTTCCGGCCGTCGCCGCATGCGGTGCGCTCGTGTGAACGCAGCCTGGCAGTCCTGCGCACGGCGGCCGAGGCGGCGGGGATGCCGCCGGGGGCGCTGCAGGTCATTCCCGACGCCGCCCACGAGGTGACGCACTACCTGTTCAAACACCCGCAGGTCGATTTCATCTGGGTGACCGGTGGCCCGAAGATCGTCGCGCTGGCGAATGCGGCCGGAAAGCCGGGCCTGTCCGTCGGGCCCGGCAACGCGCCCATCTACATCCACAAGACGGCGGACCTCAAGGGCGCCGTCGTCGACATCCTGATCTCGAAAACCTTTGACTCCTCGGTCATTTGCCCGGCCGAGCAGACCTGCGTCATCGACGACGGGATCTACGACGAGGTGATCGCCGAGTTCGAGCGGATGGGCGCCCAGCTGCTCACCCCCGAGCAGGCCAAGGCGGTGGCCGAGTTCGCGTTCGGCTGCGGTGACAAGATCTCGCTGGCGGCGGTCGGACAGAAGGCGTCGGAATTGGCCGCACGGGCCGGGTTCAGCGTGTCACCGACGGTGAAGGTGCTGCTGGCGGCGCTGCCGGCCGACCTGGACGAACTCGCCGCGCACCCGTTGGTGCAAGAAAAGCTGATGCCGGTGCTCGGGGTGGTGCGCGCGCGCAGCGTCGCGCACGCCATCGACGTCGCCGTCCTGGTCACCGAGCATGGCGGCCTGGGCCACACCTCGGCGGTCTACGCCAACGACGAAAAGGTGATCGAGGCATACGGTTTGGCGGTTCGCACCGGCCGCATCCTGGTCAACGCGCCCACGTCGGTCGGCGCACTCGGCGGCGTCTACAACAACCTGACGCCCACGTTCTCGTTGGGCTGCGGCACCTGGGGCGGGTCGAGCACCACCGAGAACGTCAACTACCGGCAACTGCTCAACATCAAGACCGTCTCGCGCCGCCGCACCCCGCCGCAGTGGTTCCGCGTCCCGTCCAACACCTACTTCAACGAAGGCGCGTTGGACAACCTGCGCGAACTGGACTGCGAAACCGTCGTTTTGGTGACCGATGCCCTGACCGAGGAGCGCGGCGTGGTCGACACGCTGCGCTCCAAGTTGCGCACCAATCACGTGCAGGTGTTCGCCGAGGTCACCCCGGAGCCCGACGAGTCGACCATCCGCCGCGGCGTCGCGCTGCTGCAGCGGGTGCAACCCGATCTGTTGATCGCCGTCGGCGGCGGCTCGGTGCTGGACGCCGGCAAGGCGATCCGGCTGTTCTACGAACACCCGGAGAAGAGCCTCGACGAGCTGACGATGCCGTTCCTCGACCCCCGCAAGCGGGTAGCCGACTATCCGGTCGACCGTCATCGCATCCAATTGGTCGCCGTCCCAACGACATCGGGCACCGGGTCGGAAGTGTCGCCGGCGGCGGTGTTGACGGTGCGCGGCAAGAAGGAGACGCTGGTCGACTACAGCCTGGTGCCCGACCTGGCGATCGTCGACCCGGTGCTGACCTCGTCGATGCCGCAGCAACTGACCGCCGACACCGGCATCGACGCGCTGACCCACGCGCTGGAGGCGGGTGTTTCGATCTTCGCCTCGCCCTACACCGATGCGTTGTGCGCCCAGGCGGCGCGGCTGATCTTCGACGCGCTGCCGCGAGCGTATGAGCATCCCGACGACCTGTCCGCGCGCACCGCCATGTCCAATGCGGCAACCCTTGCCGGACTTGCGTTTTCGAACGCGTTTGTCGGCACGAATCACGCACTCGCCCATGCCGTTGGCGCGAAATTCGGCATCTCGCACGGCCGGGCGAACGGGATTTTCCTGCCCCATGTGTTGCGCTACAACGCAAGTCTGCCAAGCAAATTCATGCCCGCGCCAGGGTACTCGGCCTACGTCGCGCCGGCCAAGTACGCGCAGCTCGGCCAGCTGATCTTCGGTGGCCACGAGCCCGACGAGTGCCGCCGCCGATTGTTCCAGGGGGTCGACGACCTGCTGGACCTGCTGAAGATGCCGCGGTCGCTGCGGGAGTTCGGCGTCGAGGAGGAGCCGTTTCTCGTGGCGCTGCCGGCGTTGGCGATGACGGCCTTCGAGGATCTGAGCAACCGCACCAACCCGCGGATGCCGTTGGTCAGCGAGATCACCACATTGCTTCGGCTGGGCTACTACGGTGACGGCGGCGTTGGGCAGTCACCCGGCCGCGAAGACCGGGGGGCATCGCAAAGCTGAGGGACAGCTGGCGCTGGCGGCACAGCCGGATCGACTCAGGTCTTGCCGAAGCCGATGACGAGATGCCGTACGGATAGTTACCGAAGTCCCTTGACTCGCAGCAGAACCCACAACGATAGTCAGCGCAGCACCGAGAGCCCAGAAGATAGCGGAGCCGGCGAGCGATTCAGCCTTTGCCGCGGAGAGCGTCGATCGAGTAGCGTCCGGCACCGGCAAAGACCAGCAGGAAGAATCCGAAACAGAACAGTATCGCTGGGGTGCCGCTGTTACCCCCGGGTGCATCACCGATCGGCCACAGCGAACGTGGTTGATGAATCCACAAGTAGGCGACCGCCATTGTGCCTGAGGCAAGGAACGCCGCGGCGCGGGTGAACAACCCGGCCGCGATCAGCAGTCCGGTGACTAATTCGATCACCCCGGCATACCATCCCGGCCAGGCGCCGAATTCGACGGCGTGCGTCGTCCGGACGGGCCAGCCGAAGAGGATCATCGAGCCGTAGCCGGCGAACAGCAAGCCGTTGACGAACCGGAACAGGCTCAGCACCGCCGGCGTGTAACCGACAAGACGGTGGTTGAGATTCGGTGCCATGCCACAACGCTACGGCGCGACCATGGGTTGCCGACCGCGACGTCACCCGGGCGTAACGGACTGGGTGGCGCTCCCCGCGCCAGGTCGGTCGCTTCTCGATGTGCTTGGGCCGACGCACGTTTCGGCGCGCAGCAAGGATGCCGATGCTGCCCAGCACGATGTGGTCGACGCGCCGCCTCAATAGTGTACGATCGTACATGTACGTTTGTACATAAGGAGGAGTCTTGCCGTACCTGTTGCTGTTCTTCGCGATCTTCGCCGAGGTGGTAGCCACCAGCCTGCTGAAAAGCACGGAAGGCTTCACCCGGCTGTGGCCGACCGTGGTCTGCCTGGGCGGTTACACAATCGCGTTCGCCCTGCTGGCGGCGTCGATTTCACGCGGTATGCAGACGGACGTCGCCTACGCACTGTGGTCGGCGATCGGCACGGCCGCCATCGTGCTGATCGCCGTGTTGTTCCTCGGCTCACCGATGTCGGTGGCGAAAGTCGTCGGCGTGGGGCTGATCGTCGGCGGGGTGGTCACGTTGCAACTGGCCGGCGCGCATTGACCGCGGAATCCCAGCGCCGCCCCCGCGACCCCGCCGGTCGGCGGCAGGCGATCATCGAAGCGGCCGGGCGAGTGATCGCCCGCCACGGCCTTGGCGACCTCACGCACCGCCGGGTCGCCGCGGAGGCAGATGTACCGGTCGGGTCGACCACCTACTACTTCAGCGACCTCGCCGCGCTGCGCGAAGCCGCGCTCACGCACGTCGCGACCAGCGCGGCCGACTGGTTAGAGCAATGGCGAAGCGATCTCGACGAATCCGCCGACCTTCCCGCTACCCTGGCCCGGCTCACCGCCGACTACCTAACCGACCTGGACAGGCACCGCACACTCAACGAGTTGTACGTCGCGGCAAGTCACCAGCCCGAGTTGCAGTCCCTGGCCCGGCTGTGGCCGGAGGGCCTGGTCACTTTGCTCGAACCGCGCATCGGCCGACGAGCCGCCGAAGCGGTCACCGTCTTCCTCGACGGCGCCACGCTGCATTCGCTGATCACCGGCCAGCCGCTGAGCCTGGCGGCGCTCACTGACGCTATCGCGCGGTTGATTGCGGACCGCGTTGGATGAAGCGCATTGGCTCATGGGTCCATCTTCATCTCGCCAAGATCGCGGATAACTTCAGGACGCTCCGGTGCCTCAGATCCCGCGAGATCCCGCGCCGGTGCCGCCCTGAGCACGCCTGACTGCAGCGCGTCCGTCCCACCACCAGTCGAAGGGAGACCGACAGGCTGCATCGGGCCAAGCGGCCGACACAATATCGTAAACAGATATCGGGTTACGATAGCAGTTGGTTCTGCTTGGGGTCGGTATTGGCGATCCACCGATCAAGTGATCGGCCCGGCGAAGAAAGGTCTGACCGTGATAGAGCAGCCGCCTCCGGCCCTGGGCCGGCGTCACCTTCTCGGGATCTCGCTATCGGCAGCCGGCGTGCTCGCCGGATCGGCATGCGGCAACTCGCAACCCAAGACACGCCAGCCCGACGCACCCGCAGGCGACGAAGCGCCGGTCACGCCACCTGAAGACTTGATGCGTGAGCACGGAGTACTCAAGCGGGTCTTGCTGATCTACCGAGAAGGGATCCACCGCCTGCAGGCCAGCGATCAGGCTCCCACGCAAGCCCTCAACGCGGGCGCGCAGATTATTCGAAGCTTCATCGAGGACTATCACGAGCACCTGGAAGAACAGTATGTCTTCCCCACGTTGGAGCAGACGGGCAAGCTCACCGACATCACCGCCGTGTTGCGCACCCAGCACCAACGCGGTCGCGCGCTCACCGACCGGGTGCTCGCCGCCACCACCGCAGCTGCCGCGCCCGACCAGCCGGCGCGAGATGCCCTGGTGCAGGGCATGTCGGCGTTCATCCGGATGTATGAGCCGCATGAGGCACGCGAAGACACCGTCGTCTTCCCTGAGTTTCGCGACGTCTTGCCCGCCAAGGAGCTTCGCGACCTGGCTGAGACATTCGAAGCCGAAGAGCACCGGCGCTTCGGCCGGGCCGGCTTTCAAGGGGTGGTCGACAAAGTCGCCGATATCGAAAAGAGCCTTGGCATCTACGACTTGAGCCAGTTCACCGCGACCTAGCGGGAGTTTCCGGCCTTCGTGGTTGAGCGGCGTGTCTTGTGTTGTGGTGCTTGAGGTTTGTGGGTTTGGAGTGTATTACCCATATATGGCGTCGATCGTGGGTAAGCGACGCGGCAAGCAGACCTATTACTACCTGGTGGAATCGGCCCGAGTGCAGGGCAAGCCGCGCATCGTGTCTCAGCAGTATTTGGGCAGCGCGGAGGAGGTGATGGCGAAGCTGTCCGAGACGCCGGCCGGGCAGCCGATCCGTAGCCAGCACAAGCAGTTCGGGGATCTGGCTGCGGTGTGGTCGATGCTGGCCCGGCTGGATGTGGCCGG
>NZ_UPHQ01000042.1 GCF_900566055.1 Mycobacterium innocens | reverse complement strand
GCTCGCCGGCCACCACAGGCTCCCCGGGACGACGATGAACCCTCACCCCCGCCCCGTGCTGCACCCGGGCCCCCGGCCGGGATCTGCCCGCGCCGAGCCGCCAGGCCGCCAAACCCACTGCCATCGCGTCGATGTCGCCCATTGTGCCGCTCCGGCCGGCCGTGACGGTTTCCGAACACCGACCAATCGGCAACGGTTTCGACAAATCGCCGCCCTGAGCGGCGACCAGCCGGCGGAACCGGTCCATCGCGGTGCCGTCACGCAGCGTCTGTGCCGGGTCGCGGCCGTCGATCCCGGCGAGCTGCAGCATCTCGCCGGCCAGCCGCACGGTCAGCTCCACGACGTCGGGCGGTCCGCCGCCGGCCAGCACTTCCAGGGCCTCGGCCACCTCGAGCGAGTTGCCGACGGTGCGACCCAGCGGCGAATTCATGTCCGTCAGCAGGGCGCGCGTGGGCACGCCATGCGCGGCGCCGAGGTCAACCATGGTGTGCGCCAGTTCGCGGGACTGCGCCTCGGATTTCAGGAAGGCCCCGGCACCGACCTTCACGTCGAGTACCAGCGCGCCCGCTCCCTCGGCCAGCTTCTTGCTCATGATCGAACTGGCGATCAGCGGCAGGGATTCGACGGTGCCGGTGATGTCGCGCAGCGCATAGAGCTTGGCGTCGGCGGGGGCCAACTCGCCGGCCGCGAAGATGGCCGCACCGACGTCGCAAAGTTGTTGGCGCACACGTTGATTGGACAGCGTCGCGGTGAACCCGGAGATTGATTCCAGCTTGTCCAGAGTGCCGCCGGTATGGCCGAGTCCCCGGCCCGCCGCCTGCGGCACCGCCGCACCGCAGGCGACGACGACGGGCACCAACGGCAGGGTGATTTTGTCGCCTACCCCGCCGGTGGAGTGCTTGTCCACGGTCGGCAGCCGCAGATCGGCGAAATCCATCCGGGCACCCGATACCAGCATCGCCGACGTCCATCTGGCGGTCTCGCCGGAGTCCATGCCGCGCCAGAAAATCGCCATCAACAAAGCCGACATCTGTTCCGGGGCGACCCGGCCGTCGGTGAAGGCCCTAATGACCCAGTCGATGGCGGCATCGGATAACCGACCACCGTCGCGCTTGGTCCGGATTACCGTCGGCGCGTCGAATTCGAAGTCCGTCAAGACGATTCCTCGGTCAGTTCGGGCCGACCGGCTCGGGGTCGCCCAGCCGGGTGGTCGGTGCGCAGCGCGGGGCGGTCGTCAACCAGTGCCGGACCGGTACCCGCAACCGCGAGGACGGCGGATACGCTCCGGTCGCTTCGTCGTTTGCCTTGTCCCGCAGCAGCTTCCAACAGCTCATCGTCGAGCACGCGTTAGAGGGTACCTCGCCCGACGTGCACCCGACTTGCAGCCGTTCTCTTCGAATACCCCCGCTTCGGCAGATCGGCACAGCGGGTGACTACCTTTGCGGCGGGCGACCGCGATGGCCCGGTCGGGGTATGCCGTTGGGCACAGTCGTTGTACGCCGTTGACGAGGACGGAGAACGAATCTAACCCCGCGGCGACCCTGCCGCTCCAGGGCTCGAAGCCGGCTTGGATGCTGGTCAGGTACCACGAGTAGGTGACCGGCTCCGGGGTTCTTGTCTTGGCTCGCGAATCAGGATTGGCAGTGGTCGCGGCGGGTTGAGCTGTTGCGTTGCGTGCGGGGATGGGTGCGCGTCAGATTTGTAGGTAGCGGGGTTTGAGGCTGGTTACGAGGTAGTCGGGTTGTGGTATAAACAACCAGACAGGAGGCCGAAGGTGGACGACGCCCCGCTGGAGGATCTGGAACAGCAGCGGGCGCGGCTGTATGAGCAGCTGGCCGCGACGGGCGACTTCCGGCGCGGCTCAGTCAGCGCGAACTACCGCCGCTGCGGGAAGCCG
>NZ_UPHQ01000259.1 GCF_900566055.1 Mycobacterium innocens | reverse complement strand
ATACAGTTCGGTCAGGAGGGCATCGAGGTCTGTCTTCATAACTGTCCATCGGTGCCCTCCAACCACATCCTTCACAAGCCGACACGCCGAGAGTGCAACCACTGCGGCGCCGCTCGGCGTGTCGCCGCCGCCAGTACACACTCGGCGCAGCCGATGCACACTCCGCGCGCAGTTGGGAATTACTCATCTAGGCGATGCCGGCGTTCGCCGCGCGCGGGCGTCGGCCGCTGGCCCTAGGGTGCCGGGACGGTGTGCGGCAGGTCTTGACGAAACATGAAATGCGCATGTGCGGACCGTTTGGCCTGGTCAGCGCGTCATGCGGGGGGAATTGACGAACCGGTGCAGGCTCGACCGAGCCCGAGCTACCATGGCGGCGCTGTCGCTGACTGAGACGCGGTGTGCCTCGAATCGATTCGCGCCCAAACGGTCGACCAGGATCTCCAATTGTTCGTCGCGCAATCGCGACGGCATGCCCGCCTTGATAAACGCGCAGTGAAGGAAGGCGGCATCGTCGTCAGCGCCCAATCGGACCAACAATCGGGTGATGTACCGCAGCGCCGCCCCTTGCTCGAACCAGTCACC
This sequence comes from Mycobacterium innocens, assembly GCF_900566055.1. Classification (GTDB taxonomy): domain Bacteria; phylum Actinomycetota; class Actinomycetes; order Mycobacteriales; family Mycobacteriaceae; genus Mycobacterium; species Mycobacterium innocens. Next base: position 5,534 of record NZ_UPHQ01000259.1, on the reverse strand, counting down.
GACCCGGTCCCAGTGGTCGAGCACCTCGATGAACATCCGCGCCGCCTCGATGGGATCCCCGTGCACGGCGCGGGTCGCTGCGGCCGACATCAATGCGGTGCCGCTGTGCCAGAAGTTCTGCACCGCCGCAGCCAGCTGCGCCGCCTGGTCGAACAGGGCCGTCGCGCGCACCGGCTCCGATCTCTTGAGCAGGTAGCCAAGGGCAAAGTAGGCCATCGACCGTGCTGTCGGGTTGCCGGTGCTGTCGGCGAGCGTCACCGCCTCCTCCGCGGCGGGCAGGCCGTAGTCCGGTTTGCCCAGCGCGCCCGAACAGATCGCAACCTCATACAGCGTCCACACCAGCCGGATCGGGTCGACATCAGCGCGGGCGCGCATTACCTCGCCTTCCCAGTAATCCAGAGCCCACTGCGAATCGCCCTCAAAGAAGATGACGTCGGCCAGCACATCTGCCGGATATGCCACCCGTGCGGTACCGGGGCCGGGCACCCGCCCCTGGGCGAGTTCCGCCAGCGACCGCGCATGGGCATAGTCGCCGTGGGCTCAGGCGCCGCGTGCCGCCACCCCGACGGCCGTGGCGAACAACGGATGCTCGGGTTGGGTGACCGTGATCAGGCGTTCGGCCCACTCGGCCATTTCGTAGCCGATGCGTAGTCCGAGAAGCTCGGGTAGTGCCGCGACCAGACGAAGGGCAAGGTCGGTGTCGGTGTCGGCCATCGCGCGCTCGAACGCGGCGCGAAGGTTGTCGTAATCCGGGATCATCCGCTCGACCCAGTCCTGCTCCTGGCTATCGTGCAGTCCGGTTGCGGCGCGCTCGGCCAGTTCGGTGTAGTAAGCCGCATGCCGAGCGGCATATGTATCGGTGAGTCCGGCCTCGCGCAGGTGCTCGCGGCCGAAGGCCCGAAGGGTTTCCAGGACGCCGTAGCGAGTCCGGTCGGTGACGCTGCGCACCACCACCATCGACTTGTCGACCAGACCGGCGAGCAGGTCTAGCGTGTCCTCTGCGACGTCGCCGTCGGAGCCGCACACGCCGTGCGCGGCATCCAGGTCGAAGCTCCCGGCGAAGACGGAGAGCCGCACAAACAGCGCTTGTTCAGCCTGGGTGAGTAGCTGATACGACCAGTCGATCGCGGCGGACATGCTTTGCTGGCGCGGCAGGCTATCCCGCGCACCGCCACGCAACACACCAAGAGTGTCCAGACGCCGTATTACGTCGGTACTGCTCATCATCCGCATGCGGGCCGCCGCCAGCTCCACTGCCAGCGGTAGGCAATCCACCAGCCGGCAGATCTCCGCGACCGCGCCTTCCGGCTGATCTTGCAGCTGAAAATCCGGCCGGCCCGCTCGGGCTCTGTCAGCAAACAAGTGGGTGGCATCGTCGACGGTCAGCGGTGGAACGACCACAATCCGCTCGCCATCGATCGCAAGTGGTTGGCGACTGGTCGCCAGCACCCCCACTTTCGGGCAGTGCTGGATGATCCGCGCCAGCAGTTTGGCGACCGCTTCCACGACATGCTCGCAGTTGTCGACGACCAGAAGTACTTCGCGGGCCCGCAGGTATTCGATCACCGATTCTTCGATGCCCAACCCCTGCTGTTGCTGCAGATGCAAGGCTGTCGCAATGGTGTGGCTGACCGCTGCGCCATGCTGTAGCGGCGCCAGTTCACAGATGGCTGCACCCTCACTGAAACGGTCTTGCTCGCGCCGCGCGACCTCCAACGCAAGCCGGGTCTTGCCGACGCCGCCGACTCCGGTCAACGTCACCAGCGGACCTTCGGCCATCGACTCGATCACGCGCGCCACTTCGTGTTTGTGGCCGACGAAGCTGGTCGCTCGCCGCAGCAGCGCCGAATGCGGCCGATCCGGCACCACCAGGTGGGGCGTCGGCGCGCGGCCCGGCGGTTGCTCGTCGCCGGAAAGAATTTGCTGATGCACCTGGTCCAGCGACGCGCCCGGATCGACGCCGAGCTCGTCGGCAAGTCGTTGCCGCATCTGCCGGTAGGTGTCCAGCGCATCCGCCTGTCGGCCACTGCGGTACTGGGCCAGCATCAGCTGTCCGGCCAGGCGTTCGTCGAGCGGGTGAGCGGCATGGGCCGCGGTGAGTTCCACCAGCACCTCGCTGTGGCGTCCCACGTGGAGTGCGACGTCGTTGCGGTCCAACACCACCGACAGCCGCTCGCCCAACAGCATGCTGCGCAGGTTGTTGATCCATGGTGTGTCCAGCGCGGGAAACGGCTCGCCACGCCAGCTGCTCAGGGCGCGTTCGAACAGGTCCGCGGCTTGCAGCGGCTCCTGGCAGCCCCGAGCTTGACGCACCACATGCCGGAACCGATGCAGGTCCACCGACAGTGCGTCGGTGCTCAGCACATATCCGCCCGGCTCGCGGGCAAGCGCCACGCCCGGGGTATCCGAAAACAAATTCCGCAGTCGAGACACGTACCCGGCCAACGAGTTTCGAGCGTGGTGCGGCGGATGATCCGACCACACGTGATCAACCAAATGGTCCACCGCAATCGGGTGGTTGACGTCGACCAGCAACGCGACCAGTACGCAGCGCTGCCGCGCGTGACCGATGTCGAGCCGCTGCCCGTCGACGTGCACCGCGACGTCGCCGAGCAAACAGAACTCGACTGACATTCAGTGCACCTTCTCCCCGTGCCCGCGGCGTACCCGCGCCGGGCAACATCAGAGGCGAACGCCGGCAACTCCCGGTGACTTCAAGACGAAGTCGAAGCGCCCGCGAAACACCTGGACTTGAGCCGCAATGTACACCCAGCAGGGCGGTGAAGCCGACGAATTGACGACGCCGTTAGGTGAGGCTGAACCCGCCGAACTGCTGAATCCGCCGGTGCTGCGTTGCAGTCACGCCTGCGGTGCTCGAGCGCCCTCGAGCGCGACGGCCCGGGCCAACCGTGCGTAGCGCAACTCCAGGTCCTTGAACCGCATATAGGTGCTCAGGGTGGTGAAACTGAACGCCATGATCAGCGCGTAGAGCATCAGGTCGGTGCCGCGGCGCACCCCGAACCAGTGTGCGACCACCGTCGTGTCGTCCGGCCGCAGCACCGCGTAGACGCCGCCCAGCACGAACAACACGTACCCCACTTTGACCCACGCCCGCGAGCGCGCGCTGCGGCGCGACCGCAGCAGATACACCAGCAGGACGACGATCGACCCGATCAGCAGCACCTGGATCCAGTTCAACGCCGTATCCTTCCTCGCAAGAACCCGTCGAAAATGATGTTGACGCCGTTGAGCAGCGGCTGGCCCTTGGACCTCGAATACTCGGTGTAGAGCACCTCGACGGGCTCTTCGGCTACCCGCCAATGGTTTTCGGCGATCAACATGATGAATTCGGTGGCGTGGCTCATGCCGCTCATGGTGAAGTTCAGGCCGTCGGCCACCGTCTTGTTGAACACCCGCAGCCCGTTGTTGGTATCGGTCAGGCCGAGCCGCCGTCCTCGTCGGCTCAACCGCGCCGCGGTCTGCAGCACGAGTCGCTTCAGCAGCGGTGGACGGTTGGTGACGGAGCCGCAGAACCGCGTCCCGATCACCACGTCCACGTCACCGGCGGACAGCCGGTCGATCATGGTGGCCACGTCCTTGACGCGGTGCTGGCCGTCGGCGTCGAACGTGGCGAACACCTGTGCGCCGGGCTGGCTGCGGGCGTACTCGACGCCGGTCTGGATGGCCGCGCCCTGGCCCAGGTTGACCGGATGGCGCACCAGGTGGGCCCCGGCCCTCAGGGCGATGTCCCCGGTGCCGTCGGTGCTGCCGTCGTCGACGCAGACGACGTGGTCGAAGACGGACCGCACATCGGCAATTACGTCGCCGATCACAGCGGCTTCGTTGAAGGCGGGGATGACGATCCAGACGTCGGAGTAATGCGAGGTCATTTAAGTCCACAAGGTACACGTTGGGTCTGCACTGATCATCGGCTACGCGCCAGCGCCGCCAGATGAACACCGATGCCCATCAGCGGGCCACACAACAATGCGACGACCGTGCGGGTCTCCAGCGGCGCCGGCAACAACAGCAACAGGCCCGAGGCCACCGTCGCGCCGACCCAGCCCAGGGAATACGCCCGGTGCAGTGCGGCCGCCACCGCCGCGGCACCGGTGAGCGTGAGCATGGCGATCGCCACCGCGGCGGCCGTCAGCCAGGCCAGCAGCGCGCCGCTGGCCTGGTACTGCGCTCCGAACAGGGCGCGCAGCAGCCACGGGCCTACCACCCCGGCCGCCAGCACCCCGATCGCGCCGATGCCGCTGATCACCGCCGCCGGCGACAGCAACGCGCGCACCCGGTGAGTGCTTTCGTCGACGAAATGGGCGATGAGATTTCCCTGCATGGCCGTCAGCGGCACCAGTAGCGGGGCCCGGGTCAACGTCACCGCCAGGATGACGACGCCGCCCCGGGCGCCCAGCTCGTCGGAGGTCAGCTTCAGCAGCACCGGAAAACCCATCACCAGGATCGCGCTGGCACCTGCCGCGGTGATCGAATGAGCCGCGCCCCGCAGGAACGTGGCGGTGCTGCCGGGTGTGAGCAAGCGTGCGGTAACCAGCGTGGTCGGCGACGCCGCCAGCATGATCAGCCAGGCCACCGAGCCGGCCACGGTGGCCCACAGGAAGCCGACCAGACCCCATCCGACGACGAAGGTGCCCGCGGCCACCGCCACCCGGATGACCGCGTCGGTCACCATCAACGCCCCGTACTGGGTCCACCGGTTCGTCCCGGCCAGCATGCCCATCAGCGTGGCGTGCAGGCAGAATCCGGCCAGCCCGACGCTGAGCAGTCCCACCGACAGCCACCGCGCCTCGACGAACATCCGCCCGCTCCACAGCGGCGCGCTCCCGGCGATCACGACGGCTGCGGTGACGCCGACCAGTGCGGCGGCCCGCAGCGGATGAATCCGACCGCCGTCCGGCAATACGTCCAGGTACTGCATCGACCGGACTTCCCGGGTGGTTTCTTGCAGCAATCCGAAGGCAGCCCCGGTGACCAACCCGAAAGCGCCCCAGAACACCCCGAAGACCGAGAAGCCGCTCGGGGCGAGATTGCGGGCGGCCAAGTAGATCACCGCGTAGCCGCACAGCCCGGTGACGGCGGTGGCTATGCCGACCCGCGCGACGCTGCCGCGGGTGATCGGCCCCCCAGGGGCAGGGGCCGTGCCCGCGGTACCGCCGACGTCGGTCACCGTGGCCGCATTAACGGCCAACCGACCCGATGCGTGCCACGTTCGCACATACTAGGCGGGCCGGGCGCCCGCGTTCGTGAGGCTGGTTAGGCCCTGCCTTATCCGATACCGGTACGCGGGATCACACTCGGGCGCGCCTGCACCACATGCGGATTAGCGCCCCCACGGCCCATCATCGCGGCGGGCATCCCTGCGCCGGCACCACCGGCACCCATCGGCATGGGCATCATCGGCATTCCCGCCCGCTGCCACCAGCGGCAGCCGCTAATTCCGCCGCCGTGGGCACCCCACCCAACCCCGCCAGCACGGCACTCGACATCCCCTTGGGCATCGACCCCTCCCAGGT
>NZ_UPHQ01000175.1 GCF_900566055.1 Mycobacterium innocens | reverse complement strand
ACAGCACTACAGCACCGTGCCTTTGAACTACTCGACCTCACCCACCACCTGGGCTACACGTAATCATGCACACAACACAAAACCCCAGCTCACAGCCCATTCATCGCCAAACCAGGGGGAACTACGGCCTAGTCGGCCGCCCATTACCGGCCGACCCGGCGTCGCTGATCGCGCCGGCAGGCGCCGAAGTGGGCCTGGGCGCGTTGCCCGACGAGGCGCAGATCTGCTCCTGTAACGGCGTCAGCAAGGGCACCATCTGCATCGCGATCGCCGACGGCGCGTCCGACGTATCCGCGATCAAGGGTGCAACCGCAGCCGGAACGTCCTGCGGCAGTTGCGTTCCGATGCTGAAGCGGCTGTTGACAGCCCAGGGCGTCGAACTGTCCAAGGCACTGTGCGAGCACTTCACACAATCGCGGGCCGAACTCTTCCAGATCGTGCAAGCCGCCGGGATACGTACCTTCTCCGGCCTGATAGCCCAGCACGGCACCGGAACCGGTTGCGACATTTGTAAACCGGCAGTTGCATCGATCCTGGCGTCCACGTCGTCCGACCACATCCTCGACGGCGAATCCGCGGCGCTGCAGGACACCAACGACCCCTTCCTGGCTAACTTGCAGCGCAACGGCAGCTACTCGGTGGTACCGCGGCTGCCCGGCGGCGAGATCACCCCGCAGAAGCTGATCGCGATCGCCGAGGTGGCCCGAGACTTCGGGCTCTACACCAAGATCACCGGCGGGCAGCGCATCGACATGTTCGGTGCTCGCGTCGAACAGCTACCCGCGATCTGGCGTCGGCTGATCGACGCCGGCATGGAGTCCGGGCACGCCTACGGCAAGGCGGTGAGGACCGTGAAGAGCTGCGTCGGGTCGACGTGGTGTCGCTACGGCATGCAGGACTCGGTGGGTATGGCCGTCCAGTTGGAGCTGCGCTACCGCGGGCTGCGCTCTCCGCGCAAAATCAAGCTGGGCGTCTCGGGCTGCCAACGCGAATGCGCCGAAGCGCGCAGCAAGGATGTCGGCGTCATCGCAACCGAGAAGGGATGGAACCTCTACGTCGGCGGCAACGGTGGCGCAACCCCCAAGCATGCGCAATTGCTTGCCGGCGATCTCGACAGCGAGACCCTTGTGCGCTACATCGACCGCTATCTGATGTTCTACATCCGCACCGCCGACCGGCTACAGCGCACCGCGGTCTGCCAGGAAACCATCGAGGGTGGGCTCGATCATATCCGGGCGGTGGTGTGTCAGGACTCGCTGGGCATCGCCGCAGAACTGGAGGCCGCGATGGCCCGACACGTCGCAGGCTACTCCGATGAATGGGCCGATGTGCTCGCCGATGAGGCGAAACTCTCGCGGTTTGTGTCCTTCGTCAACGCCCTCGACCAGCCCGACCCGACCGTGGTGTTCGACGAAGGCGGCCCGCGGAAGGTACCGGTGCTGCTTGGCACGCCGCGGATCGGTGACACGGCGGAAAGCGCGAGTTAATGGCTGCTTAAAGATGTTTCGGTAATTGAATGATTCATGGTCGTAAAGATAGGCCGGCGTGGGCGAGGAAGGCGAAACACAGATCGTAGTTGGAGCCAACGCGGTTGAGCCCGGATTCGGTTGCGGCGTGGGCCTCGTCGATCGTGTCGGGGCATAGGTTTGCCAGCTCAACCGTTTTGACGTTGCCCCACACCATCTCGATGGGATTGAGGTCGTGGGCGTAGCCCGGTAGCCGTTCAACGGTGAGCCACTGTCGCTGGCCGGCGATCCAGGCTGTCATGGCCTTGGACTTGTGTGAGGGCAGGTTGTCCCAGATCAGGGTGATCTTGTCGCCGCTGAAGTGGGCGTGTAGGTCGGTGAGGAACTCGATCAGTGAGTCGGTGTTGTAGGAGCCTTGCTTGATCTGGAACACCAGCGCGGCCTGGCTGGCGTCGGGCCGGTAGGCCAGCGCGCCGGACATCGACAGGCGAGTCCAGGAGAATCGGTGGCGCAGCAGCGGGGTGTGGCCCTTGGGTGCCCAGGTCCCTCTCACCGGGGGGAGCAGG
>NZ_UPHQ01000129.1 GCF_900566055.1 Mycobacterium innocens | reverse complement strand
CAGGAAATCCGAAGATCACGACACGATAACGATCTGATCGAATCGCAAAGTAGCAGCTATATCAGAGCAACAGATCCGAGCGTAAACACGCCTGGATCACACAAATCCCCAGGTCAGCCGCCTGCGCCCGCCGCGGGAGATTGCCCCGAATCAGCTACGCGGAAATCCGCGTTAGAGGTTTCTACGAGGAGCTAGTACGCTCCCAATACGCCGCTGAGGTATTGGGCACGACAGGCTCGGCGAGCCAGCTTGCCGCTGGTGGTGCGCGGAATGGCCCCGGCGGGGAGGAAACGCACGTCGGCGGCCGACAGCCGATGGCGTTCGGCAACCGCGGCCCGGATCGCCTCGATCGCCGGTTTCGGGTCGGCGTGGCTGGTGCCGGCCGCACGTTCGGCAATGATCACCAACCGGGGACGGGTGTCGTCCGCATCGTCAGCATCCGGCAGCTCGTTGGCCGGTGCCGCGAAAGCCGTGACATATCCGCGCCGGACGATGGGCGACGCCGCCGCGACGGTGGCCTCGATGTCCTGCGGATAATGGTTGTGGCCGTCGATGGTGATGAGATCGGCGATCCGCCCCGTGACGTATAGTTCGCCGTCTAGGTAGACGCCCAGGTCTGAAGTCCGCAGCCAATTCCCTTCGAGCGCAGCGCCGTTGGTGCGGCTTTGCTCGTGAAGCGCCGATTGCAGCCTGGCGCCGAAGGTGTGGCGCGTTTCGTCCGGTCGCCCCCAGTAGCCGCGGCCGACGTTGTCTCCCTGCAGCCAGATTTCGCCGACTTCGCCATCCGGCAGTTCGGCACCGGTGTCGGGGTTGACGATCACGGCCCACAGGCTGCGAGCGACGTGACCGCAAGACACCTGCACGACGGCGTTGGGGTGATCCGCCGCGACGGGGACCGCACGCCCGCAACCCAGTTGCTCCCGGTCGAGGTAGACCACCGTCGTTTCGGCGGTGTGGTCGATGGTCGCGACAAGCAGCGTCGCCTCGGCGATGCCATAGGAGGGCTTGAACGCCGTCCGCGGAAGTCCGTAGGGCGCGAACGCTTTGTTGAATGTCGTGATCGCCTCGATGCTGACCGGTTCGGATCCGATAATCAGCACGACGTTGCGCAGGTCGATATCCTCGCCCGCCGCGGGCAGGCCGCGCTGGGCGGTCCACTCGTAGGCGAAGTTCGGTGCCGCGGTGACGACGCGCCCGGTCCGTGATCCGTCGGACAGCGCATGAATCCACCGCTGCGGCCGACGGACGAACGCGGTCGGCGACATCAGGGTGGAGTGCCCGCCGTATACCGCCGGGAAGCCGATCATGGACAGGCCCATGTCGTGGTAGAGCGGCAACCAGCTGACGCCGTGAGTGTTGCGGTTGAGCAGGTCGATCGACAGGATCATCTGCACCAGGTTGGTGCCGACGGCACGGTGAGTGATCTCGATGCCGACGGGCGGCCGAGTCGAGCCCGAGGTGTACTGCAGGTGGGACACGGCATCCATGTCCAGCTCGATCGCACTGAACTGCTCCCCTGCCGAATCCGGTATCTGATCGATGATGATGACGTCCGGCTTTCGCAGCTGCGGACGGCTGGCCAGAAAGCCCTCCACGGCGGCTTTCGCTGTCGCCGTCGTCAGGACGACCGTGGGCTCCGAGTCGCGAAGTGCGGTATCGAGACGTTCGGCGTGGCCGGGCAATTCCGGGGCAAACAGGGGCACCGCGATAGTTCCGGCCTTGATCGCCGCGTAGAAACCGGCAACGTAGTCGATGCCCTGCGGCGCCAGGACCGCGACCCGGTCGCCGTTGCCCGCGAGCTGTTGGATCTGCGCACCGATGGCCGCCAATCGCATCCCCAACTGCGCCCAGGTCACCTCGAGGGCCTGCCCTTCAGCGGAGCGGGTGTAGTCCAGGTAGCGATACGCGATGGAGTCACCGACATTGGCGATATTGCGTTGGATGAGCGAGATCAGGGTGGTGCCGGGCGGCAAGGCGATACTGCCATCGGCGGCCAGGCAGTCATCGATCTGCAGCAAGCCTTCTGGAGCCCGGGAGCCCTGCGGGGAACCGTCGTTCATACGCGGCAGTCTATGCACCGGCGCACGGCTGACACGGCAAGCAGCGTGTGGCCTCGGCCACCGATCGGGTGGCTCGATGGAACTCGCTGTCGGCAACCGGTCCATTAGACGGAAGTTACGGCTGCCTGGGTAAGGGTTTTCCGCCCTGAACTGGGGGTTTGCTGGTTTGCTGGTTTGTGTTTGTGGCTACGCGGCGATGGTCAGGGGGATGGTGGCCTCAATGAGGTCGAAAGCACGGCGTTGAGTGGGGGTGGCCTCGGCGAGTTTGTCGATCTCGATGTCGGTGTGGTGGTAGCG
>NZ_UPHQ01000261.1 GCF_900566055.1 Mycobacterium innocens | reverse complement strand
GGCCCAGTGAGCCCAATCCGCCTATCCCGCCGGCGCCACCGGGGCGAACGAGCAGGCCGGCGTTGCCGCCCGCTCCGCCATTACCGCCGTCACCGCTACCGCCGTTGAGTCCGATCAGCACGCCGCTGCCTCCGGCCCCGCCGTGCCCGCCACCACCGAACAGGCTTGCGCCGCCGCCTGCACCGCCGTTGCCGCCGTTGCCGGAACCGGTACCTGGGCGGTACCGCCCGCTCCACCGGCCCCGCCGTGGCCCCATAGCCATCCGCCGGTGCCGCCATTGCCGCCGTTACCGCCACTGCCGGTGAGCGAGTTCCCGCCGGCCCCGCCGGCGCCGCCGGAGCCCAAGAGCAAACTTCCTCAGTACCAGGGAACAGGACGCGAGGTAGGGGGTTTCAGCAAAATTTCTGGCGGGGATACACCGGGTACTTAGCAACCCCCAGCGACCAACTCCGCGAGGACCAACCGCAGCACCCGCACCGCGCCTTCCTTGTCCAACGGGTCGTTGCCGTTGCCGCACTTGGGCGATTGCACACACGACGGGCATCCGCTCGGGCATTCACAGGCTTCGATGGCCGCGGCGGTGGCCGCCAGCCAGATACCGGCCCGACGGAAGCCGCGCTCGGCGAACCCCGCTCCGCCCGGATAGCCGTCGTAGACGAAAACTGTTGGCAGCCCTTCCGGTCCGATCGAGGTGGACAGGCCGCCGATGTCGCCGCGGTCGCAGCTGGCCACCAACGGCAGCAACCCGATGGCCGCGTGTTCGGCGGCATGCAACGACCCGGGAATCCGCGGCGCATCAATCCTATTGCGGGCCAGAGCATCCGGAGCAATCGAATACATGACCGCAGTCGTGGGCAGCACCTGTTCGGGCATATCCAACTCGACGAAGTCGATCACCTCTCCGTTGAGCCGACGGCGCAGATACCCCACAACCTGATGGGCAACGGTCACTGGCACCAGGCCCAGGGTGACGGCGCCGCATTCCAACCGCTCACCGGTTCCGGTCACGTCGATATCGGTGACTTCGCGCGCGAATGTCGCATACCCCGGATCCTCGGTGTGGACGAAGGCGATCCCTTCCTCGAAATCCAGCGAGTCGACGACGTAGCTTTCGCCCTGGTGCAGATACACCGCTCCCGGATGGACGCAAGTCGGTGCCCGGCCCGTGTCAACGCTGCCCAATAGCCGCCCGGTGTCGGACTCCACGATGACGATCTGGCCGCCGATCGAGCCCCGAATGTCCACCGCCGCATGCGGTTCCACCCCCGGGGCCGGGAAGTATTTGCCGCCCCGCCGGCGCAGCAGCCCGTCGTCGACCAGTCCTCGCGCCACCTCCACGGCGTTCAGCGACCGGACCTCGGCCTCATCGAGCGGCAATTCGACTGCAGCGCAGAGCAATTGCGGACCCAGAAGATAGGGGTTGTCCGGGTCGATCACCACCCGCTCGACCGACTTGCCCAACAACGCGGCCGGATGGTGCACCAGATACGTGTCTAACGGATCGTCGCGGGCGACCAGCACCACCAGCGCGCCCTGACCGCGTCGGCCGGACCGGCCGGCCTGCTGCCAGAACGACGCGACTGTCCCGGGAAACCCGGCCAGCACCACCGCGTCCAGCCCGGCGATGTCGACACCCAACTCCAAAGCGTTGGTAGTGGCCACCCCCCGCAACCGGCCCTCGGCCAGCGCGTGCTCCAAAGCGGTGCGGTCCTCCGCCAGATATCCCGCCCGATACGACGCCACCAGGCCGGACAACTCCGGGGCGACGTCATCGAGTCGCGCGCGGGCGCCCAACGCGGTTAGCTCCGCGGCACGCCGCGACCGAACGAACGTCAGCGTCTGTGCTCCCTCGGCCATCAGGTCGGCCATCAGCCGCGCCGCCTCGGCGCCCGCGGATCGTCGAACTGGGGCGCCGTTCTCCCCGGTCAGATCCGTCCGCAGGGCGGGCTCCCACAACGCCACCGTGCGCGCCCCCTGGGGTGACCCGTCCTCGGTCACCTCGGCGACCGGCTGGCCGATAAGTTCCGCGGCGGTCTCGCCGGGGGAGTCCGTTGTGGCACTGGCGAATATCACCGTCGGGCCGCGACCCGGCTCAGCCGAGTACCGGGCGCACAGCCGCAATAGCCGGCGCAGCACCATCGCCACATTCGAGCCGAAAACCCCACGGTAGTAATGACATTCGTCGACAATCAGGTAACGAAGCCCGCGCAGCAGCACCGCCCAGCGGGCATGGTTGCGCAGTATCGATAGGTGGACCATGTCCGGATTGGAGAACAGCCAGCGCGATCGTTCGCGCGCAAAGCGCCGCACCTCGGCGGGACTGTCGCCGTCGTAGGCGGTGGGGGCGACGTCGTTTAGCGGGACGGCGGCAGTCAACGCATGGGCCGCGCGCAACTGGTCGTGGCCCAGCGCCTTCGTCGGCGACAGGTACAGCACCCGGGCGCGCGGATCCGTCGCCAGCGCATTGAGCACCGGCAGCTGGTAGACCAGTGACTTTCCCGACGCCGTGCCGGTGCTCACCACCACGTGCCGGCCGTCGTGCGCCAGTTCGGCGGCCTCGAGCTGGTGCGACCACGGGACGGTGATGCCGCGGTCTACGAACGCGCGAACCACGTTGGGGGCGGCCCAGTCCGGCCAACCGGTTGGTCGGCCAGGTCGCGGCGGCAGCTCGGCGACGTGGCGCAGCGGAGACTCGCCGGGCGGGGTACCGGCGAGTGCAGCGGCGAGCAGTTCGCTGCCGAAACTCGCCATTTACCCACCCTTCGACAACTCGTCCACGACAGAAGTCTGTCGCCGACGCGACGAACATGGTTGACTGATTGCGGTCGCAGCTTCTGTGTTCGTGTCAAACTTTCGCAGGATCGACGTTGCGGCCGCGGTTCCTGCGAGGTTATCGGTCGGGTTAAGTTCCGGCGACTCTGCGAGGTATGGCGGTCGCAGCTTGGCCCGGGGCACCGAGAGGCGGTGCACCGCACCCAGAAGAAAAGGAAAGATCAAGAAATGCCACAGGGAACTGTGAAGTGGTTCAACGCGGAGAAGGGGTTCGGCTTCATCGCCCCCGAGGACGGTTCCGCGGATGTGTTTGTCCACTACACGGAGATCCAGGGTTCGGGCTTCCGCACCCTCGAAGAGAACCAGAAGGTCGAGTTCGAAATCGGCCACAGCCCTAAGGGCCCCCAGGCCACCGGAGTCCGTTCCCTCTGACCCGAGCGGACTCTGACGAACCCCCCGGCGCAATCCCGCACAGCGGGTCGGGCCGGGGGGTTTTCGTTCCTCGGGTGCACCAGGTCGCGCGAGCAGACGCAAAAGCTACCCGAATCGGCCGAAATTGGGGACTTCTGTGTCTGCTCGCCAAGCTTGGCCGGCGCACACCTGGCCGCCGCGCCGGATACGCAGCAGCCGTGGATCGACTCGCTGGCCTACTGTCGGTGGCGTGAGCCAGCTTTCCTTCTTCGCCGCGGAGTCCGTGCCGCCCGCGGTGGACGATCTTTCCGGACTGCTGGCGGCCTCGGGCCAGATCGTCATGGTCGGCACGGGTGCCCGGCTGTCTGTGGTCGTGAGCGAACTGTGGCGAGCCGTCGCTCTCGCCGAAATGATGCGCGACGCCGGCCTGGTCGCTGAGATCGCCCGAACCGACGAGGACACCCCCCTGGTGCGCACCGCCGCGGATCCGACGCTGCGTCCGATCGCCGCCGCCTGGACCCGCGGTGCGGTCAAGACGGTGCCCCCGCGATGGCTGCCCGGCCCGCGGGAGCTGCGGGCGTGGACGCTGGCGGCCGGCAGCCCGGAAGCCGACCGCTATCTGCTGGGCCTCGATCCGCACGCCCCCGACACCTATTCGCCGCTGGCGTCGGCGCTGATGCGGGTCGGCATCGCGCCCACCCTGATCGGCACCCGAGGTGCCCGGCCGGCGTTGCGGATCAGTGGCCGGCGCAGGCTATCGCGCCTGGTAGAGAACGTGGGGGAACCTCCGAACAGCCCCGATGCGTTGGCTCAGTGGCCACGGGTCTGAGGGCCGCCGGCGCTGCTCTCTGGGGTAGCCAGTTTGCGCAGGCGCGCCCAAGGGTGCGAAATTGTCAGGTGCCCACGGGCGAGGGGACGGCGGCGTACCAGAATTTCACCTGAGATTCAGTGCCGGTCTGGCACTCTTCCTACCGGGGGCGGTTCCGTGGGGAGCCAGGATCAGAGATGGAGCGTAACCGCAGTTGGCTGAGCCGAAGACTAGAGGCCCTGGAAGCTCCGGCAGCCGTCGTAGCAGCGGCAACGGGAGCGGCCGGCGACTTGTCATTGTCGAGTCGCCCACCAAGGCGCGCAAATTGGCCGGCTACCTGGGGCCCAGATACATCGTCGAGTCGTCGCGAGGCCACATCCGCGACCTGCCTCGGGCGGCCGCCGACGTGCCCGCCAAGTACAAGTCCGAGCCGTGGGCCCGGCTCGGGGTCAATGTCGACGCCGACTTCGAACCGCTCTACATCATCAGCCCGGAGAAGAAGAGCACCGTCAGCGAACTGAAAGGCCTTCTCAAAGACGTCGACGAACTCTATCTGGCCACCGATGGTGACCGTGAGGGTGAAGCGATCGCCTGGCATCTGCTGGAAACCCTGAAGCCGCGTATACCGGTCAAGCGGATGGTCTTCCACGAGATCACCGAGCCGGCCATCCTCGAGGCCGCCGCCAACCCCCGCGAGCTGGACATCGACCTGGTCGATGCGCAGGAAACCCGTCGCATCATGGATCGGCTCTACGGCTACGAGGTCAGCCCGGTGCTGTGGAAGAAGGTCGCGCCCAAGCTTTCGGCGGGCCGGGTGCAGTCGGTGGCGACGCGAATCATCGTCCAGCGCGAGCGCGACCGGATGGCGTTCCGCAGCGCGTCGTATTGGGACATCGTTGCCACGCTGGACGCCAGCGTGTCCGACCCGAAGGCCCAGCCGCCCACCTTCGCCGCCCGGCTGACCACTGTGGACGGCCGAAGGGTCGCCACCGGCCGCGACTTCGACTCACTGGGTCAGCTGCGCAAAGGCGCGTCCGGTTCGCCGGAGGTCGTCGTCCTCGATGAAGCGAGCGCCATCGCGCTGGCCACGCGTCTGGACGGTGCGCAGCTGACCGTGGCGTCGGCGGAGGAAAAGCCCTACACCCGCCGGCCGTATCCGCCCTTCATGACCTCCACGTTGCAGCAGGAGGCGGGCCGCAAGCTGCGGTTCTCCGCCGAGCGGACCATGAGCATCGCGCAGCGGCTCTACGAAAACGGCTACATCACCTATATGCGTACCGACTCGACGACGCTGTCGGAGTCGGCGATCAACGCCGCGCGCACCCAGGCGCGTCAGCTCTACGGCGAGGAGTACGTGGCCGCGGCACCGCGTCAGTACACCCGCAAGGTGAAGAACGCCCAAGAGGCGCACGAGGCGATTCGCCCCGCCGGTGAGACGTTCGCCACCCCGGGCGCGGTGCGCCGCGAACTCGACGGTGACGAATTCCGGCTCTACGAGCTGATCTGGCAGCGCACGGTGGCCTCGCAGATGGCCGACGCGCGCGGTACCACGCTGAGTCTGCGGATCGAGGGCATGGCCGGCGAGCAGCAGGTGGTGTTCGCCGCCAGCGGCCGCACCCTGACCTTCCCGGGCTTCCTCAAGGCCTACGTGGAGACCGTGGACGAATTGGTCGGCGGCGAAGCCGACGACGCCGAGCGGCGGCTGCCGCAGCTGAGTCCGGGCCAGCGGCTGGCCGCCGTCGAGCTGACGCCCGACGGGCACGCCACCAATCCGCCCCCGCGCTACACCGAGGCCTCACTGGTCAAAGCGCTCGAGGAGCTGGGTATCGGCCGCCCGTCGACCTACTCCTCGATCATCAAGACCATCCAGGACCGCGGCTACGTACACAAGAAGGGCAGCGCCCTGGTGCCGTCCTGGGTGGCATTCGCCGTAACCGGTTTGCTGGAACAGCATTTCGGTCGCCTGGTCGACTACGACTTCACCGCGGCGATGGAAGACGAGCTCGACGCGATCGCCGCCGGCACCGAGCGACGCACCAACTGGCTCAACAACTTCTACTTCGGCGGCGAGCACGGCGTGGCCGATTCGGTGGCCCGCTCCGGGGGTTTGAAGAAACTCGTCGGCATCAACCTCGAGGGCATAGATGCGCGAGAAGTCAACTCCATCAAGCTTTTTGATGACGCCGAAGGCCGTCCCGTCTACGTTCGGGTGGGCAAGAACGGGCCGTACCTGGAACGCACGGTAACCGGCGACAACGGTGAGCCGGCACCGCAGCGCGCCAACCTCGACGACTCGCTCACGCCCGACGAGCTGACCCTCGAGGTGGCCGAGCAGCTTTTCGCCACCCCGCAAGAGGGACGCGTGCTGGGTGTCGACCCACAGACCGGCCACGAGATCGTCGCCAAGGACGGGCGTTACGGGCCGTACGTGACCGAGGTTCTCCCGGAACCGGCGGCCGAGTCCGGTGAGTCCGCGAAGAAGGCGAAGAAGTCCACCGCTGCCAAACCCCGCACCGGCTCGCTGCTGCGCAGCATGGACCTTCAGACGGTCACGCTCGAGGATGCGCTGAAACTGCTGTCGCTGCCCCGGGTCGTGGGCCTGGATCCCGAGTCGGGTGAGGAGATCACCGCGCAGAACGGACGTTATGGTCCGTACTTGAAGCGCGGCAAGGATTCTCGTTCGTTGGCGACCGAAGACCAGATCTTCACCATCACCCTCGAGGAAGCGCTCAGGATCTACGCTCAGCCGAAACGTCCTGGGCGGCAAAGTGCTTCGGCTCCACCGCTACGTGAACTGGGCACCGATCCGGCGTCGGGCAATCCGATGGTGATCAAGGACGGGCGGTTCGGGCCCTACGTCACCGACGGTGAGACCAACGCCAGCCTGCGCAAGGGTGACGACGTCGCGACGATCACCGACGAACGCGCCGCCGAACTGCTGGCCGACCGACGGGCCCGCGGCCCGGTCAAGCGGACCGCCAAGAAGACCACCCGCAAGGCACCTGCTAGGAAGGCCGTCAAGCGGTCTTAGTCGGGTTCGCAAGTGAACCAACAGCTCTGGCTTCTCGACGCCCGCCCGTATCTGACCGGACCTCAGTACGCCACTTGACGCGCTGAGTCCCGGGCCGTGCCAATCAGGCGGAGCCGGCCCGTCTTTCAGCGACAAGCCAAGGTGTGCAAGGGATTTGTCGCTGAAACGCGGGCGCCCAGAATATCCGGGAACCGCAGACCCGTGGAGGCTCATGTGGCTGAAGTGGCAGGTCCATCGAGCTCAGGGCACCAGGTCGGCGCTGTCCGGCGCGTAGGCACTGCTCTGCCACACCATCCCGGCGCCGGCCAGCGCTGGTGCCAGCTGACTGCGGGACTGTAGTCCGAGCTTGCGGTAGGTGTTGGTGAGATGGACCTCGACGGTCCGCAGGTTCAGGAAGAGTCGTTGTGCGATCTCGCGATTGGTCTCATTGCCAGCGGCGAGCCGGGCAACCCGCAATTCACTGACGGTGAACGCAGCGGGGGTACGTAATCCAGTTGGTAGTAGTGCTTTGCGTAGCTCTCGAGTGCCCGCCACGGGAAGAGTTGAATCCTGAAACGACCAGACCGAACCGTCGCCCAGAAGCATCGAGCCACCCGTACCGCCCATCGCGCGGTGGATGTCGCGGATGGCCGGCTGCCAGTGCAGCGGACTGACGGCCGCCGTGTAGATGCCGTGTAGACGCCGGCTACCAGGCGCGAAAAGTCGGCAATCGTAACCATTGCCCGGCCCACGACTCGCCGCACTGTACCCGCATCGGGAAACTTCCTCGCTGTGAATCTTTAGGTTTAGGAAGATCGCTGTGAGTCTCCTAGGTCCAACCGGGTGAAAGCCCAATCAGCGGCATGTACCACGGCAAGGGCGACCTCGGCGAGTACCTCTGGCGATTGGCCGAGAAATCACCGACCGTCACGCCCCACCGGTTCATCGCCGACGGCGACACGGTGGTCGTGTTCAGCGACGCCACCGTTGGCGGCGAAACCAGTCAAGACGTCGAGGTCTACACGCTGCGCGACGGCAAATCGGTACGGGTGCAGGAGTACGGGGACACGGCGAAGATGGAGCGGCAATACGGCAAGAAGCCGGTCGCGGCCGGCTAGCCGGGAACGTCGCTGGAAACCTCTTCGGGCGCAGCAAGATTCAGCGGCCTGGCCAACTGGGTGGGTGCGGTGCGCCCCCGCAGCTCGACGACTTCGGCGACATCCCAGCACAACGCCTCGGCATCGAGCGCGCCGCTGACCGCGACGGCCGACGCCAGCACGTGGCCCGCTTCGAGCTTGGCCAGTTCGGTGAGTCGTGCTGCCTCGTTGACCGGGTCGCCGATCACCGTGTACTCGAAGCGGGCTTGCGCGCCGATGTGGCCGGCGATGGCCCGTCCGGCCGACACCCCGATTCCGAACTCGGCCGATCCCAGCACCGGAATGAGTGCGTCGTGCAGTTCCCGCGCGGCGCATAACGCGGCGCCGGCACCGTCGGGGTGTTCGATCGGCGCGCCGAAGATCGCCAGCGCGGCGTCGCCCTGGAATTTGTTGACGAACCCGCCGTGCCGGCCGACGGTGTCGACCACCACCTGGAAGAACTCGTTGAGCAAATGAACCACCTCGGCGGGCGGTCGCGTGGCCGCCAGCTGGGTGGAGCCCACCAGGTCCACGAACAACACCGCCACGTCGCGTTCCTGACCGCCCAACTCGGTGCCGCGCTCGATGGCGCGGCGGGCCACGTCTTCGCCGACATAGCGACCGAACAGGTCACGCAGCCGCTGCCGCTCGGACAGGTCCCGGACCATGTCGTTGAAGCCGGCCTGCAGCAAGCCCAGCTCGCTGGCGTCATAGATCTGCATGTGGGCGTTGTAGTTGCCGCGCTGTACCTCGGAGAGGGCCCAGCGCAGCTGGCGCAGCGGATCGGCGATCGACATGGCCACCAGCAGGGTGCTGACGAATCCGATGCCCAGCGCCGCCAGCGCCAGCAACAGGATGGGATCGAACAGCTTCTCCGGTGCGGTGTGCAGCAACGCTATCTTGTCGGACACCACCGCCAGCACGATCGCCAGCAGCGGCACTGCGGTGGACAGCACCCAGGCCAGCATCAAGCGCAGGATGACGCCGGGTGTCCGCAGGTTTTCCGGCACACCGCTGCGCAGCGCGGCCACCGCGACGGGCCGCAGGACCCGCTCGGACTGCAGGTAGCCGATGATCGCGGTCGCGGCGGCCCCCAGCGCCGTGGCGACCGCGACGACGGGCACGGCGTAGCGGGCCACCGACCAGCTGGCGACGATGAAGACCACGCTTCCGATGGCCCACACCACAAGGCTGATCACGGTTCGGTAGAAGGGCATGCGTAATACCCGCCTGCGGGCCAGCTCGGTGGCGGCCGGATCAGCCTCGGCGAGCAGATTGTCGCGGCGCTGCCATCGGAAAACCGGTACCAGCAGTTTGAAATTCGCCGCGACCCCGGCGAAAAACACGACGTGCGCCGAAAGTACGAAGACGACCAGGTTGAGGCGCGGCAGGTCCTGCAGCTGGATCCGATCACCGGGTGGCAGGCCGTAGCGCAGGAAGCCGAGGACGAAGAGCGCCCCGATGATGTCGGACTGCAGCATGCTCAGCGAAAACACCGGCCACGGGGTGCGCACCACCCACCGGGCGAACGCGCTGATCCGCCCGGGCAATGCTGCCACGGTAGCCACGAGCCCACCGTATCCGGCGGTGGTGACTGGCCGGAAACTTACGGCGGCTCCGGCACGTCGCCGCTGACCGGTCGAAGCGCCGAAAGGTTACGGGAAGGTCGCGAAACGGCGGCCAATCGGTCTCTGTCGGCGCGGACTAATAATGTGCACCAATGATGTCTGGGGTGTTTACGCGGCTGGTAGGCCAGGACGCGGTGAAAAACGAGCTGATCGCCGCCGCCAGGTCGGCTCGTGGTGACAACCGTCACAGCCTTGCCGGCGACGGAAGTATGACACACGCGTGGCTGATCACCGGTCCACCGGGTTCTGGCCGGTCGGTGGCGGCATTGTGCTTCGCGGCGGCGCTGCAGTGCACCGGCGATCCCGAGGACGGGGGTCCCGGATGCGGACGCTGCCGGGCCTGCATGACGACGATGGCCGGCACCCACGCCGACGTCCGACGCGTCATTCCCGAGGGCCTGTCCATCGGCGTCGCCGAGATGCGGGCCATCGTGCAGATCGCGTCCCGGAAGCCGACCACCGGACACCGCCAGATCGTGCTGATCGAGGACGCCGATCGACTGACCGAAGGCGCCGCCAACGCGCTGCTCAAGGTGGTGGAGGAGCCGCCGGCATCGACGGTGTTCCTGCTGTGCGCGCCCTCGGTGGACCCCGAAGACATCGCGGTGACGCTGCGATCCCGATGTCGGCATGTCGCGCTGGCGACGCCCTCGACCGCGGCGATCGCCCAGGTGCTGGCCGACAGCGACGGTCTGGACACCGAAACCGCGGCCTGGGCGGCGTCGGTCAGCGGCGGTCATGTGGGACGGGCCCGGCGGCTGGCCACCGACCCGGAGGCCCGGCGGCGACGGGAGCGGGCGCTGGGGCTGGCGCGCGACGCCGTGACGCCGTCGCGCGCCTACGCCGCTGCCGAGGAGCTGGTAGCCGCCGCCGAGGCCGAGGCGCTGGTGCTGACCGCGGACCGGGCCGAGGCCGAGACCGAGGAGCTGCGCACGGCGCTGGGGGCCGGCGGCACGGGTAAGGGGACCGCCGGGGCGATGCGCGGCGCCACGGGCGCTATTAAAGAGCTGGAACGACGCCAGAAATCCCGTCACACCCGCGCCTCGCGGGATGCGCTGGACCGGGCACTGATCGACCTGGCGGGCTATTTCAGGGATGCGTTGCTGGTGTCGGCGAACGCGGCCACGGTAGCTGCAAATCACCCGGACATGGCCGACCGGGCCGCGGCGCTGGCCGCGCATGCCACACCCGATCGGCTGTTGCGTTGCATCGAGGCCGTGTTGGCCTGCCGCGAAGCGCTGGCGATCAACGTCAAACCGAAGTTCGCGGTCGACGCCATGGTGGCCACCATCGGCCAGGAGCTTGGGTGATTTTGCCCGCCTGCCGTAGACTCGTGCCGCCCGGCGCGATGGCGCCAGCAGGTACAGCCGCCTTAGCTCAGTCGGTAGAGCGATTCACTCGTAATGAATAGGTCGGGGGTTCGATTCCCCCAGGCGGCTCCATCTAGCAGACAGGGAATGCGCAGCCCAGGGCTAGTGAGGGAGTGAAGCTTGCGGCGACCCGTTCATCCCGGCGTGGCCGAACAGCCCGGCCAGGCCCGCAAGGCCGCCATGGCCACCGAATGTGCCGTTCCCGCCGTTGCCGCCGTTACCGATGAACCCGGCGTTGCCGACGAGCAACCCACCGTTGGCGCCGTTGCCCCCGGCACCGCCAGCCCGCGTGCCGGTAGCGCCGTCGCCGCCGTTACCTCCGGCGCCGCCGTTGCCACCGTTGCCGCCGTTGCCGCCGTTGCCGACCAGCTTGGCGGCACCGCCAGCACCGCCAGCACCGCCGGCACCTGCGAGGCCGCCCTTGTAGATTCCGGGCAAATTGGTCCCGCCGGCGCCGCCCGTCCCACCGGCCCCGAGGAACCCGGCGCCGCCCGTGCCGCCGGCACTGCCTGCGAC
>NZ_UPHQ01000031.1 GCF_900566055.1 Mycobacterium innocens | reverse complement strand
AGACCAGCGCGAAACCAGCGATACGCAGTCACCCGCGCAACACCATTGCGCTCAGCCCACGCCGCCAGATTCATACCTTTGTTCCTACCGCACACCACTGACAACTACCGACCACTCAACCCGCAACAGCTGGCAGCCCCCTTGACCACCCTGCCGACCAGCGATGCCGCACCCGCGGCGATGCCCGGACTACCCGGAATGTCCTCAGCCGCAACGGGACGCGCCGGCGTCGTACGCCGATACGGACTCAAAATGACCGTGATGTCACGTCCACTTTCCGGGGGCTAGCTGCCTGGCGGGACGAGCGTGACGCGACGCCAGGTCGGCTCAGCAAGCACCACTACGGCGGCACCACGGCTGCGGCGCACCGCCGTGGGCAGTAACCCGCCGGGCCGTTCGTCACCGGCACGAGCCGACATCGGCCGGCGCATCCGCAATGGTTAAGTTGTCGACAGGACAGGCACGACCAGCACGACAAGCACGGCGGACAGCGCGGCGCGAAACCAGATCCGAAGGATCATCGGAAACAAATATGCGAGTTGACGGGCGCGACATCACCGTTTCCGGTAGCTTGCTGCCCCCGGTAATCCGGCGCACCAACGACATCATCCGGCTCACCCTGGCGGCGGTCTTCCTGCCCGCGGTGATCGCGAGTTCACTGTTCACCCGCCCCCAGTGGATCGCGCTGGAGAAATCCATCTCCGAGATCGTCGGCGTCCTGTCGCCCGCCCAGTCCGATCTGGTGTACCTGGTCTACGGCATCGCGATTCTGGCGTTGCCGTTCATGATCTTGATCGGCCTGATCGTATCCCGCCAATGGAAGCTGCTCGGTGCGTATGCGGCCGCCGCCCTCATGGCCTTTCTGCCGTTGTCGATCAACAGCAACCGCATCGCGGCACCGCGTTGGCATTTCGACCTGTCCGACAAGCTCACCACGCTGCCCGCCCAGTTCCTCGACGACCCACGCTGGATCGCGATGCTCGCGGCGGTGCTCACCGTCTCGGGCCCGTGGCTGCCGGCCCGCTGGCGGCATTGGTGGTGGGCGCTGCTCCTGGCCTTCGTGCCGATCCACCTCGTCATCAGCGCCATCGTCCCGGCCCGGTCGTTGCTGGGGCTGGCGGTGGGATGGTTCGTCGGCGCGCTGGTGGTCCTGGTCGTCGGCACCCCCGCCCTCGAGGTGCCGCTGGACGGCGCGGTCCGCGCGCTGGCCAGACGCGGATTCGTCGCCTCCATGCTCACGGTCGTGCGCCCGGGCGGACCCGGTCCACTGGTTCTGTCGGCGACCTCGACCGATCCCGAGTCCCGGGCAGCGGTCGAGTTGTACGGCCCGCATCAGCGCAGCGGCGGCGCGCTGCGGCAACTCTGGTGGAAGCTGCGGCTGCGCGGCTCCGAGACCGCGCCGCTGCAGACCTCCATGCGCCGCGCCGTCGAGCATCGCGCCCTCATGGCCATCGCCATCGGACAAGCCGGCGTCGCCAATACGTCGACGATCGCGTTGTCCGACCTCGAACGCGGCTGGACACTGTATGCGCACCAGCCCGTTCGCGGGATCCCCCTCGACGAGTGGACAAGCCAGACTCCGGTTGCCCAGGTGTGGAAATCGCTGCGCATCCTGCACGACCACCAGATCTCCCACGGAGACCTGCGCTGCAACGCGATCACAGTCGACGACGGCACCGTGCTGTTCGGCGGGTTCGGCGCCGCCGAATACGGGGCCACCGACGCCCAACTGCAATCCGACATCGCCCAGCTCCTGGTGACGACGACGGCGCTGTACGACGCGCAGTCCACGGTGACGGCGGCGATCGACGCCTTCGGCGCCGACACCATCCTGACGGCATCGCGCCGGCTTACCAAATCCGCAGTGCCCAAACGCATCCGCGAATCGGTAGCCAACACCAAGACCGTCATCTCCAACGCCCGCTCGGAGGTGATGCGCCAAACCGGCGCCGATCAGATCGAAACCCAGACCATCACCCGGTTCAGCCGCAGCCAGATCATCCAACTGGTGCTGATCGGCGCGCTGGTGTATGTCGCGTACCCGTTCATCAGCACCGTGCCGACCTTCTTCTCTCAGCTCAAACACGCGAACTGGTCGTGGGCGCTGCTGGGTCTGGCGGTGTCGGCGCTGACCTATGTGGGCGCGGCGGCGGCATTGTGGACCTGCGCCGACGGCCAGGTGAGCTTCGTGAAGCTGTCGATTGTCCAGGTGGCCAACACCTTTGCCGCAACCACCACCCCGGCTGGCGTGGGCGGGCTCGCCCTCAGCACCCGTTTCCTGCAGAAGAGCGGCCTGACCGCACTGCGCGCCACCGCGGCCGTGGCGCTGCAGCAATCGGTCCAGGTGATCGTCCACCTGGCGTTGCTGATCTTGTTCAGCGCCGTCGCTGGCACGTCGGCCGACCTCTCCCACTTCGTCCCGACCGCCACCGTGCTGTATCTGATCGGCGGCGTGGCGCTGGGCATTATCGGCACGTTTCTGTTCGTGCCCAATCTGCGGCGGTGGCTCTCGACGGAAGTGCGGCCCAAGCTCAAGGAGGTGTCGAGCGACCTGGCCGCGCTCGCCCGCGAACCGCGACGCCTAGCGATCATCCTCTTGGGTTGTGCCGGAACGACTCTCGGCGCGGCGTTGGCCTTGTGGGCCAGCGTCGAAGCCTTCGGCGGCGGGACCACATTCGTCACCGTCACCGTGGTGACCATGGTCGGCGGTACGCTCGCCTCGGCCGCCCCCACCCCCGGCGGCGTCGGCGCCGTCGAGGCGGCTCTGATCGGTGGGCTGGCCGCCTTCGGGGTGCCGGCGGCCATCGGAGTCCCCTCGGTGCTGCTCTATCGGGTGCTCACCTGCTGGCTCCCGGTGTTTCTCGGCTGGCCGATCATGCGCTGGCTCACCAAGAACGAGATGATCTGAGCGACCCGCACCCAGCCCAGCACCAGGCCCGCCAGGCAGACGACGAGCCAGATCACGATGAGATGGCGTTGTCCGGGTGATGGTCGCACGCCTTCCCAACGGGTAACCCGGCTTGCCTATCCGTTCGACTCCGTATCCATGACCACGACGAGCACCACCGAACTCCGGTTGCTTTCACCCACCGTGGTGGTCAGATACACCAAGTAGTACTCCTCGGGCACCGCCTGCGACACCGTGATCGCCACGTTCACCGATGCCGAGCCATCGTTGGCGAATCGCCCGGATGTCGGGGCCACGGTGATCCCGCCGACCGTGGAGATGCCGGTGATCGCGTAGTCGCCGGCGCCGTCGATCATCCGCTGCGCGTCGAGTGTGACGGTCCCCGTGGCTCCCGGCGCGATCGTGACGATAGGCCGCGGGATATTTACCGTCACCGCCGAACTGCCGGCGCCGAACGACGGCGGCGCGGCGGACGGGGCGGTGCCCCATACCTTGTCGGGGTTGGCCGCGAGCGAGAATGCGACGTCACCGCCGGTGCGGATGATCGACTCCGGCAGAAACGTCTTGTCGGTGGGCCGCCCGTCGATGGTCAGGCCGCTGATGTACTTCATCCGGCCGGGCGCGGATGCGCCTGGCGCGGAGATCCGGATGGATTTGCCTGCCGGAAGCGCGATTACGGCACGATCGAACAACGGTGTGTTCACGGTGAGGATCGAGGTGCCGGGAGTGCTCGGATACAGTCCGAGTGCCGCCCAGACGTACCAACTGGACATCGCACCGAGATCGTCGTTGCCCGGCGCCCCGTCGGGCGTGGCCGAGAACAGCCCGCGCACCCGGTCGACGGTGTGCTGGGTCTTCCACGGTTGTCCGAGGTAGTTGTACAGCCACGGCACCCCGAAACCCGGCTCGTTGCCGGCCCACAGGTAGGGCTGGTTGGGGCCCACGTTGAGCTTCTTGGTGAAGCGATCGAGCCGGTCGACCACCGCCTTGCGGCCACCCAGTGCGGTCACCAGGCCGGCGACGTTGTGCGGCACCCACCAGAGGTATTGCTCGGCGTTGCCCTCGTCGAATCCGTCCTGGCCGAAGCCATCCGGTGTTTCCACAAACCCCGGTCCGTAGCGGAAGAACCCGGTCGCGCTGCGCGGCGAGATATAGCGGGTGCTGGGGTTGAAGAGGTTCTGCCAGTATTGGGCCCGGTTCTGGAATTCGGCGGCGGTGGCGGTGTCGCCGAGCGCCGCGGCGAACCGGGAGATGGTGAAGTCGTCGACCGACCATTCCAGCGTGATCGAAGCCCCGGCGATCCGGCCGTCGGTGCGAAACTCCGCCGTCTGGGGCCCGTAACCCAACTGCAGGTAGGTGGCGATTCCCGGGCGCTCCACGTAGCCGCCCAGCCCGACACCGCCCTCAGTCGCGCCCCGCACCATGTAGCGCAGCGCCGTGTCGACGTCAAAGTCCTTGCCGCCAAACATATATAAGTTCACGATGAGCGGTACCACATTGTCCCCCGTCATCATGCCGGTCGCCGAATTCGCCAGGGCCCAGCGCGGATACGACCCGCTCTGCTCGGCATCGTTGACGAGCGATTGCGCCATGTCGCCGGCTTGCTCGGGGAAGAGCAGGCCCTGCAGGGGAGCCAGACTGCGGTAGGTGTCCCAGTCGGAGAAGTTGGCGTATTGGGTATGTCCTTGGGCAACAGTGTGGATGAGACCATCGAACCCGAGGTAGCGACCGTCCGCGTCGTTGAATGTGTTGGGGTGCAACAGTGACCGGTAGAGGCAGGTGTAAAAGGTCGTCACCTCAACGGGATCCCGCCCGGCCACCCCGATGCGCGACAAGGCGTTGTTCCATTCTGTCGCGGCGGCCGCGCGAACGTCGTCGAAGCTTGCGCCACCCTCGGCGGCGAGGTTTGCCCGGGCTCCGTCGATGCTCACGTAGGAGATCGCGGTCCGCACTTCGAGCACCGAGCCGGCCGGAAACTCCACGTACCCCCCGCTGTACCGGGACTGCGCCCGGCGGGCACCGGCGTACACCGCATAGCCGTCCCAGGTGCCATAGGAGGTGAACGGCCTGCTGAACTGCATGGCGAAGTACACCGTGTAGGTGTTTTTCTTGCCGCAGAACCCTCCGCTGGTGGCCCAACCGGTGATGGTGGTGTTGTCCGTGGCGATCTCGATGGCCGCGCGGGAGTTTCCGGCGAGTGAAGCGCCCGAGCGCACCCGGAACGACGCCGGACGGCCGTCGCGCGGGTAGCTGAACCGGCCGAAGCCGGTGCGGGTGGTGGCGGTGAGTTCGGCGGTCACCCCGGTCGCGGGGAACCGCACCGTGTAATAGCCGGGCACCCCCACCTCGGTGTCGTCGTGGGTGATCCGCTCCGCGGCGCGCCAGGGTTGCGCGCCGAGTGCGGTCGTGGTCGGCAACATCGAAATGTCGCCGAAGGCAGCGCAACCCACCGAGGCGTGGGTCATGCTGAACCCGGTGGAACGCGAATTCTGGTACTGGTAGCCGGCGTAGGTGTGGGTGGTGTCCGGTGAGTACTGCACCATGCCGAACGGCACCGACGCGCCGGGGAAATTGTTGATCTCACCGACGATCTCGCCGCCGGAACCGGTGCCGACGAGCGTGTCGACGTGGTCGACCGGATTGGCGACGAAGGTCGGTTCACCGTCGTAGGCCGTGGGCGAAGCCGCAATCAACGGCACGAAAAGACCCAGCACCGCGACGAGTGCCACCAGGGCCCGCAGCGACCTCCGTGACCGCATAGCTGTCTCTTACTGCACACAATGCCCTCCCGTGGCAGTTTCGAGGCGATTGACACCGACAACCGGCCGGAGATTTCCGCTGGTGCAACCGGAATGCGTCAAAGTCGTGCACTGATACCGGCTGCGTTTCGTGCGGGTTCGGCTAGTCTCAGTGCCGACGTCGCCGGTGCAGGTACCGGGACCCAGATTCGGGAGATGCAATATATGAAGCACCTGACCGCGGTAGTCGCAGTCGCAGCGGTGAGCCTGGCACTGGCCGGTTGCGGCTCAAAGACCGAAACCAAGGTCTCCACGTCCACGTCGTCGACGACGTCGAGCTCCACGTCGACAACATCCGCGTCCTCGACCAGCGCGACACCGGGAGCGCAAGCCAAGAAGACCATCGCCGACTATGTCACCGAGAACCGCATCACCGAAACCCCGGTCCACCTGGGCGATCCCGGCTCGCCGACCATCAATTTGCCGATGCCCAACGGCTGGCAGACAGCCAACGACAGCAGCGCCTCATACGGCGCCATCGTCTACAGTCAGCCGGCCGACCCCAAGGACCCGCCCACCATCTCCGCACTGGTCTCCAAACTCACCGGCAACGTGGACCCGGCGAAGATCATCGAGTATGCCCCCGGCGAACTGCAGAACCTGCCGGGATACCAGGGTTCGGGCAATGGATCCGCGTCCACACTCAGCGGTTTCAATGCCTGGCAGCTGGGCGGCAGCTACGTGCGGGACGGCAAGACGCGCGCCGTCGCCCAGAAGACGGTGGTGATCCCCGGTCAGGACGCGGTTTACGTGCTTCAGCTCAACGCCGACTCACTGGAAAGCGAGCAAGGCCCGTTGATGGATGCGACCAACGTGATCGACGAGCAGACCACGATCACGCAGTAACGCAGTAGCTGGCCAGCGCCTGGCCCGCCGGCGGGAGCCGGTGAGCCAGGCGCTGGTGCGTCACGTGTGGCGCGAGACGACCGGCCTGCGGCGGCGTACCCACGCCGGAATCGCATGGCTTCCACTGTGGCACAACACCATCGGCGGCAGTCGACAGCACGCCTTGCCCCCCGCACCGACCGGCAACGAAATAGCCGGGCCCCGCCAAACCCAGAACTGCTCGTGACGACCCTGGGTCCCTAAGTCCCTCACCAGCGGACCGGGCAAGGAGAGTGCGGCCAAACCCCCCGCTACCGGCCCGCATTGCCCTACGGTATTGGCATGACAGAACAGTCGTACGCGGTGGACGTCGGGCACCCGCCTTCGGCCCTGCTTCGGGCCGTCAACCCGGTTCTTGGCTTCCTCCTGGGCACTCCGCTGGCGGGCCCGATACGCAAACAACTGATGGTGCTGAACTTCACGGGGCGAAAGACGGGACGGCAGTTTTCACTTCCGTTGAGCGCCCATGTGATCGACAACGAGCTGTACGCGCTGACCGGCGCCGGGTGGAAGCAGAATTTCCGCGGCGGCGCGCCCGCGCAGGTCGTCTACGACGGTAAGACGACCGCCATGCGGGGCGAGCTCATCCGGGACCGCGAGGTGGTAACCGATCTTTTCCTGCGCTGCGCCCAGTCCTATGGCCCCAAGCGGGCCCAACGGATGATGGGGCTGAAATTCCGCAACCCGCGGATCCCAACACACGACGAGTTCGCCGAGGCGGTCGACCGGTTGAAGCTCGCCGCGGTCAAATTGACCCCGGCCCGCTAACCGTCGCGTCATAGTGCGAAACCGGCTGCGTGCCAGCATCTCTGACGGCTCGGCCGCAACAAGGTCGATGCTATCGGTGGCGCTGGCCGCAAGCCTGCTCGCAGCGTGCGGCGGAAAACCCGGAAAGAGCTTCTACGAGGCAGCGCCGTGTCCGGTGCCGAACTTTCCCGGGGTGCCGCAGGCCGACCTCGGGGCGAACTACAGCTGCGGATATCTCACAGTGCCGGAGAACCGCCTCGATCCGAAGAGCCGGACGATCCGGTTGCTCGTCGCCCGGGTCAAAGCGGTCAGTGACAAGCCCAAACCCGACCCCATCGTCTTTCTGGCCGGGGGTCCCGGCGGCGCCGGCACGCTGAGCGCACCCGGGGTGGTCGCCCGCGGAATGAACGCCGACCGAGACATCATCTTCGTCAACCAGCGCGGCACCGTCCACAGTGATCCGCACCTGAGCTGTCCGGAAATGGACGACTTCACCGCCCGGGCCGTGGACTTGGCCTTCGAGGCTCCGCAGACCGCAGACCTGGACGCGGCTGCCGTCGCCAACTGCCGGAACCGGCTGGCGTCCAAGGGTTTTGACTTAGCGGCCTACAGCTCCCGGGAGAACGCGGCCGACGTCGCCGACCTGCGGGTTGAATTGGGCATCGACAAATGGAACGTCTACGGCGTCTCCTACGGCACCGACCTGGCCCAGCAACTCCTGCGGACACATCCCGACGGCATCCGGTCGATGGTCTTGGACTCGGTGGTGCCGTCGGCTATCAACATCGTCGACCGCTGGTGGGAAGCCCCCGCCAGTGGCCTGGCCGCGATCTTCCAGGCGTGCGCCGATCAACCCGGGTGCGCTGCGGCCTATCCGGACCTGGCCACGGT
Source organism: Mycobacterium innocens (assembly GCF_900566055.1). Taxonomy (GTDB): domain Bacteria; phylum Actinomycetota; class Actinomycetes; order Mycobacteriales; family Mycobacteriaceae; genus Mycobacterium; species Mycobacterium innocens. The sequence continues at coordinate 22,102 of NZ_UPHQ01000031.1, read as the reverse complement.
TCTCATCAACGTCGTCAACAAGTTGAGTCAGGCACCGCTGACGGTCGGCAGCACCGGTCCCAACGGCGATCCGGTTCAGGTCATCATCGACGGGTTCAAAGTGATTCCCCTGGTGCTCGATTGGAGCGCCGACCGGGCTAAAGTCACCGACATCCCGCGGATGATATTCGGCCTCGCGAACGGCGACGGCACCCTGGCAGCCGCCGGTATCGCCGCGACCGCCCCGCCACCCGCGCAGCGGGGGCTGCTCGGCGCCGGGCTGGCACTGGGGACCTACTGCCAGGAGATGGCGAACTGGACCACGCCGGGGCAGGCCCTTTCCCAGGCGCGCTCAGCGATGCCTGGGCTGCCCGATTCGGTGCTGCGGATCGCGCCGACCGGAAGCTGGATCTTCCGCGAGTGTGGCGCGTGGGGGCTCGGCAGGTCCGATGCTGCCGATCGTCTTCCGGTGGCGAGCGCGGTCCCCACCCTCATCCTGTCGGGCACCTTCGACTCGAGCACCGCACCCAAGTGGACGAACGACATCACCCCCGGGCTCAGCAAATCCGTGGTCATGCGGGTCCCCGGCGTGGGCCACGGCGTGCTGCCCACTTCCGCCTGCGCCCAATCGATCATGACGGCGTTCCTTACCGAGCCGAACCGCGACGTCGATCAATCCTGCATCCAGCAAACCACCGTGCCCACCTTCAGTCTCCCGGAGCCGCATCGGTAGCCAGCCGGTCGAGGAGCCTTTCGACCTGGCGGACCAGTCGCGCATGATGTGAACCGGCCCAATAGATCCGGCCGCAGTCCAGGCAGCGGTTGAATTCCTGGTAGTAGCGGCGGGTCAGCGGCTCGAGACGGTCTATCACCTCGTCCTTGGAGACCGCGGCCAGCCTGCCGTTGCATCGCACGCACCGGGTGAACGGCGCCAGCCGTTGTCGCAAGTCCAGTCGCCGGATCACCTCGAGCGTCTGCTCTTCCGGATTCTGGGAGTGGACGAACAACCCATGGGTGACGGCGCGGCGCTTCAACAGCCCGCGGTCGCGGGTCAACAGGATTCGCTGCTGCGCCACGCTGACGTCAACCAGCGCCGGATCATCGGCGGCGCTTGACCACCACACGTCCAATCCGAGCAGTCGAAGCAGCCGCGCCAGCCGGCCGAGATTCACGTCGACGACAAAGCGCGGATTACGCAACGGCACCGGACGCAGTCGACTCGTCGACTCGATGTCGAGGGCCTCGAACGTCGGGTAGGCGGCAATGCGATCACCGGTAGCCGGCCGGTGGCTGAAATCAGCAGGGTGACCGTTCACCAGGATGAGATCGACCTCGGTATGCGGAATGCCCATCGCCTCCAGGACATCCTTGACCGTCTGATGGCTGCGGAACGGGCGGCGCACGGTCAGACCGCGCGACTCCGGGTCGACGAAGTCGTTGAGTTCGGCGTAGGCCCGCACATCCACATAACCGACCACTCCTGATGTTCTACCGCTTGCGGAGCACCGTGTCGGTCTGTAGACCGAAGTGCGGGTGTTCCGATTGGCTGTGGGCGGCGGTGGTCCAGCATGGTCTCTGATGTGGTGACCACGCTGCTGGGCGGCGACGTCATGCTCGGCCGTGGCGTCGATCAGATCCTGGCGCACCCCGGCCACCCGGAATTGCGTGAACGGTACCTGCGGGATGCGACGGGGTATGTCCGCCTGGCCGAGCGGGTGAACGGGCCGATTCCGCGTCCCGTCGATTGGCGGTGGCCGTGGGGTGAGGTGCTCGATGTCCTCGACGACGTCGGCACCGACGTCCGCGTGGTCAATCTGGAGACGACGATCACCACCGGCAATGAATTCGCAGATCGCAAGCCGGTGTGTTACCGGATGCATCCGGATAACGTGGCGGCGCTGACGGCGGTGCGACCGGACGCGTGCGCACTGGCCAACAACCACATTCTCGACTTCGGCTACCAGGGGCTGACCGACACCGTCGCGGCCCTCGCCGCCGCCGGCATCCGGGGCGCCGGGGCGGGCCCCGACCTGCCCGCCGCTCGCCGCCCGGCGGTGGTCACGGTCAGCGACCGGCACCGCATCATCATCGGCTCGGTCGCCACCACATCCAGCGGTGTCCCCGAATCCTGGGCCGCGCAACACAACCGGCCCGGTGTCTGGCTGGTTCGTGATCCGTCGCAACGCGAGGCCGCCGACGACGTCGCGGCGCAGGTGCTGGCCGGCAAAGGCGACGGCAAAGGCGATGGTGTCACCGTCGTCTCGGTGCACTGGGGATCCAATTGGGGCTACGCGGTAGCGCCGGGTGAAATCGCATTCGCACACCGACTGATCGACGCCGGCATCGATATCGTGCACGGCCACTCGTCGCACCATCCCAGGCCGATCGAGATCTACCGCGGCAAACCGATCATGTACGGGTGCGGTGACGTCATCGACGACTACGAGGGCATCGGCGGGCACGAGTCGTTCCGTGGTGACCTCAGGCTGCTGTATTTGGCCTCCACCGATCCCGCGACGGGAAAACTGCTCTCGCTGAAGATGATTCCGCTGCGGGTCAAGCAGATGCGCCTGCACCGAGCCTCCTCGGCCGACACCGAGTGGTTACGCCGCACCATCGAACACGTCAGCCGCAGGTTCGGGATTCGGGTCACCGCCGGGCCCGACGATCTGCTCGAGGTGTCCTCAGCCGGGGACACCCATTCCCCGGTAGCGGTGCGGGGCTGAGGCCGCACCACTGCCGAGGCGGCAGCACCTGCCGGATAGGGTCGTCGGCGTCATTGACCAACCTCAGGAGTTGCCATGCGAGTCGGCGTCCCGACCGAGACCAAGAACAACGAGTTCCGCGTCGCCATCACCCCGGCCGGCGTCAGGGAACTGACCCGTCGGGGCCATCAGGTCACCATCCAGGCCGGCGCCGGTGAGGGATCGTCGATTCCCGACGCCGACTACGTCGCGGTCGGCGCCCAGATCGCCGACGCCGCCGAAGGAGTGTGGGCCGACGCAGAGCTGCTGCTGAAAGTCAAGGAGCCCATCGAGATCGAGTACGGGCTGCTGCGCCGCGGGCAGATCCTGTTCACCTACCTGCACCTTGCCGCGTCGTTGCCGTGCACCGAAGCGCTGCTGCGTTCGGGGGTGACGTCGATCGCCTACGAGACGGTGCAGACGGTCGACGGCGAGCTGCCGTTGCTGGCCCCGATGAGCGAGGTCGCCGGTCGGCTGGCCGCCCAGGTAGGGGCCTACCAGCTGATGAAGCCGGCCGGCGGACGCGGCATCGTGATGGGCGGGGTGCCCGGTACCGGGCCGGCGGATGTCGTCGTGATCGGCGCCGGCACCGTGGGCTACAACGCGGCGCGAATCGCCAGCGGAATGGGCGCACACGTCACCGTCCTCGACGTGAATATCGAACGGCTGCGCCAACTCGACGCCGAGTTCGGCGGCCGGATCCGCACCCGGTATTCCACCGGACTCGAACTCGAGGGTGCGGTCATGCGGGCCGACCTGGTGATCGGCGCGGTGCTGGTGCCCGGGCGCAAAGCCCCCAGCCTCGTGTCGAATCCGCTTGTGGCGCAGATGAAACCGGGGGCAGTGCTGCTCGATGTCTCGATCGACCAAGGCGGTTGCTTCGAGGACTCCCAGCCCACCACCCACGACGAGCCCACGTTTCGTGTGCACGACACGGTGTTCTACTGCGTGGCCAACATGCCCGGCGCGGTGCCGCGGACCTCCACGTTCGCGCTGACCAACGCGACGCTGCCCTATGTGCTCAAGCTGGCGGACCAGGGCTGGCAGGCCGCATGCCGGTCCGATGTCGCGCTGGCTAACGGCCTGTCCACCCACGAGGGTTTGCTGCTCAGCGACGAAGTGGGCACCGACCTGGGGGTGCCGTTCACCGATCCGGCGCAGCTGTTGAGCTGACCGGTCGGGCGGCTTCGGCCGGTCGGGCCGGCACCGGGTGCCCTTAGGCCCCACGTTGATGGGCCTTATGACTCTGCCCACACCACGACACCGCTGGCCACTATCGAGAGCATCGCCAACAAGGGAGCACACGGTGGAACTACGACAGACCGACCGCGCGCGCGATGCTCGCCGCGGTGGCCAGCGAAGGCTCGGCGCCGCCGAGGGTGTGCTGGTTGCGCTGCGGCATTGCAGCCTCGACGAGGCCTTCACCGACATCGTGCAAACGGCCAAGCAGCACAATGTGGCCCCGATGGAATTGGCCCACGGGTTGGTGGCGATCGCCGAGAACGACGTGACGTACGACGTTGACGACGCGGTCATGGCCGCCGTGAGCCGCGCCTGGGGCGACCTGTTGGCCAGGTCCGGGAAGGATCGGTACGGCGAACCCGCGCCGCAATCGCACTAGCCGATGCCGGTGGCGCCACTGGCCTGCCAAATTAACTGGACACCAATGATGTTCGAGGTTCTCGTCCGCAGGCGTGGACGTTACGAGTCGAGAGGCAGAGGGTAACCGGACAGCCATGGCGATCCGTCAGGACATCGGGGCGCTGTTCACCGACCTGTATCAGGTGGCGATGGCGCAGGCCTACTGGACCCAAGCAATGTCGGGCACAGCGGTTTTCGAGACGTTCTTCCGCAAGCTCCCACCGAGCCGGTCGTACATCGTCGCCGCCGGCTTGGCCGACGTGATCGACTTCCTCGAATCGTTTCGATTCGACGAACAGGATCTGGACTACCTGCGCGGCCTGGGCCAGTTCTCCGACGATTTCCTGCGGTGGCTCGGCGGCGTGCGCTTCACCGGAGAGGTCTGGGCGGTGCCGGAAGGAACCGTGGTCTTTCCGAACGAGCCGATTGTCGCGGTGATCGCGCCGATCATCGAAGCGCAGCTCGTCGAAACCTTTGTGCTGAACCAGATTCACCTGCAAAGTGTCCTCGCGAGCAAGGCCGCGCGGGTGGTCGGCGCCGCGCGCGGACGGCCGGTGGTGGACTTCGGCGCCCGGCGCGCTCACGGCGCCGATGCGGCCCTGAAGGTCGCGCGCACCAGCTACCTTGCCGGTGCGGCCGGCACGTCGAATCTTCTGGCGGCCCGCCACTACGGGATTCCCGCGTTCGGCACGATGGCCCACAGCTATGTGCAAGCCTTCGACAACGAGATCGACGCCTTCGACACGTTCGCCCGTCTCTACCGCGGCACCACGCTGCTCGTCGACACCTATGACACGCTGCGCGGCGTCGATCGGGTCATCGAGCTGGCGCGACGACTCGGCGATCGCTTCGACGTGCGGGCGGTCCGGCTGGATTCGGGAGACCTCGGCGCACTGTCGACGGCAGCGCGCGCACGGCTGGACGCCGCGGGTCTCAACCGGGTCGAGATCTTCGCCTCGTCGGGCCTCGACGAGCACCGCATCGCCGCGCTGGTGGCTGCAGGCTGCCCGATCGACGGCTTCGGCGTGGGCACCAACTTGGTCGTCGCGGCCGACGCGCCCGCCCTCGACATGGCCTACAAGCTGGTGGAATACGACGGCATCGGCCGCACCAAGTTGTCCAGCGGCAAGGTGATCTATCCGGGACGCAAGCAGGTATTCCGCAGCCTCGAGCATGGGGTCTTCACCGGCGATCTGCTCGGCCGGCACGACGAAAAGCTGCCCGGCGAGCCGTTGCTGGTACCCGTGATGAGCAACGGCCGGCGCATCGCGCGGCACCTGTCCGACTTGGGGGCCGCGCGCAACCGGGCCCGCCAGCAGATCGACGCGCTCCCGTCGGGGCTTCGCTCACTCGAGGACGCCGGCGACGCGTATCCGGTGGTCGTCAGCGACGCGGTGGTGAGCGAGCTCGAGCGGATACGGCACTCCGGCACGGCAATGCGGGGGTTGCAGCCGAGCTGATCCGGTTTCGGCCACAAAAGGGACGTCGACGCGGTGGCCGTCAGCTTCTCACGAGCATTCGCCGACGGATACGCGCGACGGATGACACTGGAAGATACCCGCGCCACCGAGCGTGACGGCGTGTCCTGGATCGCGGGCCTGTTCCGTCGCCACCTCGGGTGGGAGATCGCCCCCAAGTTGCGCTTCTGCGCACACCACGAGGCGCACGCGTGGAGCGCGTTGCGGTGTGCGCCCTTTGACGAGTCGCTGATTCTGGTGCTCGACGGGATCGGGGAGGACGGCACGGGGTGGGCACGCCTCCGGATTGGTCGCCGACGGGGGCCACCACGGTCCGGTGATCCGGCGCACCTTCACGCTGGAACAGTCGCTCGGATTTTTCTACCATCGGATGATCGGTGTCGTCGGATTCGGGGTTTTCGAAGAGTGCAAGGTAATGGCGCTCGCCGCCGACGGTGACGCCGGGGTCTATTGGGATCTGTTTGCCTCGACGTTCGAGCTTCTGCCCGGCGGGGACTACCGGCTCACCACGCCCGCAGCACAATTCGAACGGCTGTCCAGTGCGGGACTGATCGCGCGCGCCCGCCGCCGCAACACCCCGATGAAACGTTGGTGCGCGGACTTCGCCGCCGCACTGCAGCGCGCGCTCGAGACCATGGTGCTGCCGTGCGTGACCGCATCAACCGCGTACTCAAGGGGCGTGAGCAGTTTCGCCCGCTCGCGCCGGTAGTGCAGATCGAGCGCGCCGCGGAATGGTTCGAGCTGCCCGCCAGGCGCACAAATCTGGCGCATATGAATGTGGTCGTCGAGGTGCGGCCCGACCGGCGCGCGGCCCTCGGAGGCGTGACGCACGTCAACGGAAGCGCACGCCTGAAGACCGTTGCGCGCGCCGATAATCCCCGGCTTAGGGACCTGCTTGAGGCGTTTGGCGAACTCACCAGCGTGCCGGTCCTCATCAACACCTCGTTCAACCGTGCGGGAGAGCCGCTCGTCGACTCGCTGATGCTCGGTGCGTGTACCGGATTGTTCTCGTTCTTGCCGCCGCTGGCCGTGCTCTTGCTGCTGTGCGGGCTCATCGGGTTGGTCTACGGGCGGGTCGCGCCGATCTACAACTACGTGGCGCAGATCAAACCGCCGCCGCGGGGCCGCGTCGTCGGTGTCATGACCTCGCTATCGTATGCGGCCGGCCCGGCCGGGTACCTGCTGGCTGGCCCACTCATCGAAACCACCGGAATGCGTCGGACCTTTTTCGTGCTGGCCATCCCGATGATCATCGATCGGCGCGGTGGCGGTGCGACTGTCCTCGCTGCGGGAGCTGGATCCCTCCCCGGAGACATCGAGCGGATGACGGCGGTGCCTCAGGAACCGACTCACCCATCGGCGCGGCACTGTTCCGGGCCCAACGTCGTCGCCGCGAAGGCCCAATGGCCCTAGAACGGCGCGATCGTCATCCCTAGATTTCAGGCTGCCGCAACGTCGAAAACCTGGCGTTACCGAAGTTGAAGGAGGAATGCCATGAGCACCGCCAAAGACATCATGCACACCGGAGCGACCTGCGTCGGCGAACATGAGACCCTCGCCGCTGCGGCCCGGCACATGCGTGATCTGGGTGTGGGCGCCCTGCCGATCTGCGGGGACGACGACCGCCTGCACGGCATGATCACCGACCGCGACATCGTCATCAAATGCATTGCCGCCGGCCACGACCCGAACACGATGACCGCCGGCGAACTGGCCCAGGGCAGCACCTATCACGTCGAAGCCGACGCCAGCATCGAAGCGATGCTCAACGTGATGGAAGAGCATCAGGTGCGACGGCTGCCGGTCATCGAGGATCACCGGCTGGTGGGCATCGTCTCCGAAGCCGACATCGCCCGGCACTTACCGGAGCACGCAATAGCCCAATTCGTCAAAGCGATCTGCGCGCAGCACGCAATCACCAGCCGCTGACCCCTCGGTAGCAGATGGCAAGCTATGAGTGTTCATCGAAGACGAGAAGTCGCCCGCCCGTGAACCGAATGATGGACACAGCGAGGCCTGGGAAGTGAGGAGCATATGGTTGCCCACCCGCAATGCGCACGCTGCAGACAGCCGATTGAAGCCGGATGGCTCTACATCGCCGTACATCGCCGCGGCCAAGCCGCAACGTCCGAAGACAGCGCAGTTCTCATCCATGTGCCCGGCGAATGTCCACGGCCCGGGGAACACGTTCCGCCAAGCTAGCCAGTCGCCCGAGTCGCTGAACAGGTGCGCCGAAGGGGCTTAAGGCAGGCACAGGCGATGCTAATGTGTTGTCCGACAACGCTTCTGGAGGAGGAATGAACAGCGGGCGTGGCCGTGGCGACATTGCGTCATTACAGCAATCGGTGATTCATAGAGAGGGCAACACCAATGGCTGAGCACGCCACGGAACAACAGAAGCCGCAGAAGAAGACCAGCGCCAAGAAGACGACCGCCAAAGCAAAGAAGGCCGTAAAGCACCCCGTAGCCAGGAAGGCGGGGCAGAACGCAACGGCGAAGACAGCAGTGGAACGCGGTGCGAGGATTCTGGTCCTTACCGATGATCCCCGCAGGAGCGTCGTGATTGTGCCCGGTTGCCACATCGATTCCATGCGCCAAGAAGGCGACGCGTACTTCTTCGAGGACGGCAATGCGCTGGTTGGGATGATCGTCGAGGGCGGCACGGTTGAGTATCACCGTGCCGACCGCACATATGTCGTGCGGCTCACCGACGGAAGGCATACGGCTAAGTCATCTGCCGAACGTTGATCGGCGCGTAGATCGACCCTGTTTGGAAGGTCGGCGGTGAAATACTTCCGACCCAGAACTTTATACGCATCCGAAGTTCTGCCGCGACTACGCCTGCGGCTGCAGCAGCACCCGGATTTCGTTCGGGAGCTGATCCAGAGCCTTGGCCACCTGGGGGGGTGGCAGGAAATGCAGTAGAGCGGCGGTAACCGCACCAGCCGCCTTGTCGACGTCCCTGAGGGAGATGTTCGCCTCACGGGCAAACCGGGCAATGTAGGCCTCAGCGTTGTACTTCACCGGGACGCCGCCGGGATCCCAGCCCGCGTAGAAGACACCCCTGATCAAGTCCGGCAGTTGGGCCGCAAAGTGCGCGGCCGCCTCCACTGGAAGCCGATCCCGAAGTGTATGCAGCCATGCCCGCAGCACTCCATAGGCGAACTCGCGATCATCGGTGTCGAATTCATTGGCCACTTCGTTAACCCACGTATGCGCAACATGTATCGCATGGTCCAGCGCCGAAACCTTCGTATTGGCGGGCATGACTACCTCCTCGCGTCTGTCTCCAGCACACACCGGCTGCCATTCCACCCGCCAGGGGCCGAAAGTCACCACTAACGCCGCAAAAAGCCAGTGGGACGACAACATGTCACCGATCTCAGCAGTCGTTCGTCCCTGCCGGCTGCGCGACGCCGCCGGTCTCGAAGGGACCGTGGTCAGTCACCCAAGGGACCTAATTCCATTCCGCTGGGCGTTAGATCGCGACACACTCGGCAGATGAGGCCATTTGAGGATCGCAGCGACGCGGGACGGCAGTTAGCGCAGCGTCTCAAGCATCTGTACGGCCGAGGCGTCGTCGTCCTCGGCCTGCCGCGCGGTGGGGTGCCGGTGGCCTTCGAGGTCGCCAAGGCGCTGCAGGCACCACTGGACGTGCTCGTGGTGCGCAAGCTCGGCGTGCCGTTCCAACCAGAATTGGCCTTTGGAGCCATCGGGGAAGATGGCGTGCGGGTGCTGAACGACAGCGTGGTACACGCGGCAAACCTCGAAGATGAAGACATGGAAGCCGTCGAACGCGCCCAGCGGATCGAACTGCGACGTCGCGCGGAACGCTTCCGTGGCGGACGTGAACGGATCCCACTCACCGGGCGGATCGCGGTGATTGTCGATGACGGTATCGCGACCGGCGCGACGGCTAAGGCAGGCTGCCAGGTCGCCCGCGCGCACGGGGCCAAAACAGTGATCCTGGCCGTTCCCATCGGCCCCGACGACCTCGTCGCGCGATTCGCCGGATATGCCGACGAGGTGGTGTGCCTGCAAACCCCGCCGCTGTTCTTCGCCGTCGGACAGGGTTACCGCAACTTCGCCCAGACCTCGGACGACGAGGTGATCGCGCTCCTCGATCGCGCCCGGAACGACTTTGCCTCGGCAGCGGCGATCGATGCCGTAGACCCACCCTTGCGTGACGAGGAAGTCCGGGTGCTCGCAGGCCCCGTGTCGGTGTCCGGACACCTGATTATCCCTGAAAACACCAGGGGAATAGTAGTTTTCGCACACGGAAGTGGAAGCAGCCGGCACAGTCCGCGCAATCGGTACGTCGCAGATGTCTTGAACGGCGCCGGACTTGGCACGCTGCTGTTCGATTTGCTCACGCCCGCAGAAGAACGCAACCGCGCCAACGTCTTCGACATCGAGCTCTTGGCGTCCCGGCTCGTTGACGTGACCGGTTGGCTGGCCACCCAGCCCGACACCGCAGCCCTGCCGGTCGGCTACTTCGGCGCGAGCACCGGAGCGGGCGCGGCGCTGGTTGCGGCTACCGATCCGCGAGTAAAGGTACGGGCGGTGGTGTCCCGCGGCGGTCGGCCCGATCTCGCGGGTGGCTCGCTGGCGAACGTTACGGTCCCGACCCTACTGATCGTGGGTGGACGCGATCGCGTAGTCCTCGAGCTGAACCGACAGGCGCAAGCGGTGATCCCGGGGCCTTGTGAGCTCGCGGTAGTACCCGGCGCGACGCACCTGTTCGAAGAACCGGGCACCCTAGAACGGGTCGCGAACTTGGCGTGCGACTGGTTCATCGACCACCTGAGCCGGGTCGTCACCACCGGGTAGGTGGTAAAGACCATGGCGCAAAACAAAGCAGGGCATCGAAGCGTCCCCCACACGGCGGATCTCCGCATCGAGGCGTGGGCGCCCACCCGCGACGGGTGTATCAGGCAAGCGGTGCTCGGCGCGGTGGAGAGTTTTCTGGACACCTCCTCGGCCACGGCGCCAGAGACTCGGCATCGCCGGGTGACCGCGAATAGCGACGACCGCCTGCTGGTCGCCGCGCTGGAGGAGGTCATCTACCTGTTGGACACGACCGGCCAGGCCCCGGTCGACGTTAGACTCAGCGAGGCGGACGGCGGTGTCGACATGACGCTGGAGATGGTCGATGCCGGTGCGGTTCCTCAGGTGGGAGCGGTCCCAAAGGCGGTGTCGCTCAACGAGCTTCGCCTGGTACGCGGTGAACATGGCTGGCGATGCTCGCTAACTCTGGACGTCTGACGGAGCAGCCTGATGAAGCTGATCGAAGAGACTCCATACCGGTTGCGGATCGAACAAGAAGGCGCCATGCGGGTGCCGGGGATCGTGTTCGCCTCCCGCGAGCTGCTGCCAGACGCGAGCGGTGACATGGCGCTGGCTCAGGTGGCCAATGTGGCGACCCTGCAGGGCATCGTCCGGGCCTCTTTTGCGATGCCCGACGTGCACTGGGGATACGGTTTCCCGATCGGCGGCGTGGCCGCAACGGATATTGACGACGGCGGCGTCGTCTCCCCCGGCGGCGTCGGATTCGACATTTCCTGCGGGGTCCGTCTGCTGGTGAGCCCGGAGCTGGACCGCGACCGGCTGCAGCCACGGATCCGGGCGGTGATGGACCGCCTCGACGCGACGATACCGCGCGGAGTCGGCACCAAGGGTGTGTGGCGCCTGCCGGACCGCCGCGCGCTGGAGCAGGTCCTCACCGGCGGCGCCCGCTTCGCGGTGGAGCAGGGCCACGGAGTCACCCGGGACTTGCAGCGCTGCGAAGACGGCGGCATGCTCGACGGCGCCGACGCGGCCACCGTCAGTGATCGCGCGATAGAACGCGGCCTCGGGCAGATCGGCAGCCTGGGTTCTGGCAACCATTTCCTCGAGGTGCAGGCCGTCGATCGCATCTACGACGACGACGCCGCCGCCAGCATGGGGCTGGCCGCGGGCAGGGTCTGCGTCATGATCCACACCGGCTCCCGGGGGCTGGGGCATCAGATCTGCACCGATCACGTCCGACAGATGGAAAATGCCATGGGCCGCTTCGGCATTGAGGTGCCCGACCGACAGCTGGCATGCGTTCCGGTCGATTCCCGCGAGGGCCGGGCGTATCTGGCCGCCATGGCAGCCGCGGCCAACTACGGACGCGCCAACCGTCAACTGTTGACCGAGGCGGCCCGTCGCGTGTTCGAACAAGAAATCGCCACGACGCTGGACGTGTTGTACGACGTGTCGCACAACCTGGCCAAGCTCGAAGAGCATCCAGTCGACGGCCGGTTGCGCACCGTCTGTGTGCACCGCAAGGGCGCGACGCGCTCGCTGCCGCCGCACCATGCCGACGTACCGCCCGACCTGAGCGCGGTCGGCCAGCCGGTGCTGATCCCGGGCACCATGGGCACTGCCTCCTACGTCTTGACGGGAGTGCCGGACAACCCGGCATTCTTCTCGACCGCGCATGGAGCCGGCCGAGTGCAGAGTCGGCACCAGGCGGCCCGCCACACCGACGCCGACGCGCTACGCAGAGACCTGGAACGGGCCGGCATCCTCGTTCGCGCCAGCTCGTGGCGGGGGCTGGCCGAAGAGAAGCCCGAGGCATACAAGGACATCGACGCCGTCATCGAGACCAGCGACCGCGCCGGGCTGGCGCGTAAGGTTGCGCGGCTGGTGCCGCTGGGAGTCGTTAAAGGCTGACCACACAAGAAGGGCACAAGACCATGCGAACCGTCTACCATGAGCGACTCACCGACCTGGCTGATCAGCTGGCTCGGCTCTGCGGTATGACCGCGGCCGCGATGGAGCGTGCGACGCGGGCGCTGTTGCAGGCCGACGCCGCCGCTGCGCTACAGGTCATCAGCGACCACGACCACATGGCGGCGCTGCGAAAGCGTGCCGAAGATAGCGCCGTCAGCTTGCTGGCGCTGCAGCAGCCGGTGGCCGGCGAGCTACGCAGCATCGTCGGCTCCATTCAGGTCGTCGCCGACCTGGACCGGATGGACGCGCTGGCGGTGCACGTCGCCAAGATCGTCCAGCGGCGACAGCCAGACCACGTGCTGCCCACCGACGTTGAGCATCATTTCGCCGAAATGGGCAGGGCGGCAGTAGAGCTGGCGCATTGCGCGCAGGAAGTGATAATGACCCGTAATACCGATATGGCAGCCCACATTCGCGAACAAGACGACGAGATGGATGAGCTGCACCGACAGCTCTTGACCACAGTGATGGATCGCGACTGGAAGCACGGGGTCAAGAGCGCTGTCGACATCGCTTTGCTGGGCCGCTTCTACGAGCGCTTCGCCGACCACGCCGTCGAGATCGGCAGGCGAGTGGTCTTCGAAGCGACCGGCGCCCTGCTACCCGAACAGGAAATCGGGACGTATTAGGCCGTTAGCCTGCCGGGGTGATCAACCCGTAATGACCGTCGTAGCGGTGATACAAGACGCTGGCGCGGCCCTGGGCGGCATCGATGAAGAACAGGAACGGCAGCCCGAGTAGGCTCAGCCGCTCGGTGGCCTCCTCGAGGCTCAGGCATGGCGCCGGCTGCGCGCTGATGGTCACGTCGAGCTCGAACGGACTGAGCTGATCGGCGGGCGCCGGGGCCACCAGCGCGAGGCGGTAGCCCGTCGGACCACCGCGGTAAAGGACGCCCGCGGTGGCGGTGCCAATCTCGGTGAACAGATGAAAGTCGTAGTCGAGCAGGTTCATTTCGAGCGCGGCCTCGTCGACCGTGCAGGGCGCCATGGTGAACGACTTGCGCCGGATGACGCGGCGTTCGTCGGCCGGACGGGGAAAGTGGCTCGGCCGGTGGCTGGGCTCGGATAGATGGCGCCACTCGTGCGGACCGGCTGCCGGTTGCTCGCCCCGCCGTGCCTCCCAATGTTCGGCGACCCGTTCCAGCTGATGCCGCAATCGGGACTCGAGCAGATCGATCGCTTCCTGCGCGGTCTCCCCCTGAGCTTGGGCCCGCACCAGCCGGCCGTCGACGTCCAGGTTGCCCTGCGCGACCACGGGCCGCTCCACCGCCGGGTCACAATGCTCGGTAACCCGGACGCGGGCGTGCAGCACCGGCCGGTGGGCGAGCCGTCCGAGTTGGCCGATTTTGGCGCGTGCGTAATCGGCCGCTCCGGGAAGGTCGCCGCGGGTGGTCACGTCGACCTCGATGTCTGGTGGTAATTCTGTCTCGTGGCGCATGCCCTCCTTACTACGCCGCGAATCTGCATGCGTGCCAGGGCCAAAGGTCATCACGCAAGCCGAGGGCAGCCGAGGGCAAGGTCAGAATTCGCAGGACCGCCCGGCGCAGCCGCCGCTGAACTCGGTGTCGGCCCGAGCCAGCACCGGTTCCGGCGCGGCGTAGGACAACACCTGCCGTTCCCGGCTGCCGTAGCGATACACCGTGATGCCCTTGACCTTGGCCCGCCACGCGGACAGATAGACGGCCCGGACGTCGTCGACCGTTGCGGCGGCGGGCAGGTTGACCGTCTTGGATACCGCGGCGTCGACGTGGCGCTGCACCGCGGCCTGCATGCGCAAGTGCCACTGCGGCGCGATCTCGGCCGCGGTCGGGAAGGCCGCGCGCACCTCGGCGGGCAGCCGCGGATAGCCACGAACCCCGCCGCGCTGTGCGATCTCGGCGACCAGCTCGTCACGGTAGAAGCCCTGATCGCGGGCCAGCCGGTCGAAGCACGGGTTCACCTCGAGCAGGTGCCTGCCGACGATGGCGCGGGTGAAGGCGATGGCGAACATCGGCTCGATCCCGGCGGTGGTGCCGGCGATCAGTGAGATGGTGCCGGTCGGGGCGACAGAGGTGACCTGCGCGTTGCGCCGCGGCCCGGAACGGGCCAGCCGGCTGTCGGCGAACGCCGGGAAGGTGCCCCGGTCCTCGCCCAGCCGCCTCGACGCCAGGTGCGCGTGCCGCTGGACGCGGCGCATGACCTGGCCGGCCAGCCGCACGCCCTCGTCACTGTCGTACGGAATGCCCAGTGTGGCAAGCAGTTCCGCCAAACCCATGATTCCCAGCCCGATCTTGCGGCTGGCGCGGGCCGCCTCGGCCAGTTCGGGAAAGGGATAGCGGCTGACGTCGATGACGTCGTCGAGGAACCGCACCGCCACTTCGGTGACCGCACCGAGACGGTCCCAGTCGAGGTGTCCATTGGTGATCATCCGGGCCAGGTTGATGGAGCCGAGGTTGCAGGACTCGTACGGCAGCAGCGGCACCTCGCCACACGGGTTGGTCGCCTCTATCCGGCCGCGTGCCGGCACCGGATTGGCCCGATTGATCGTGTCGAGAAACACCAGTCCGGGGTCGCCGCAGGCGTGCGCGGCTTGGCAGATCGCGTCGAACAGTTCGGCCGCGGGCATGCGTGCGACGGTCTTGCCGGTGCGCGGATTGACCAGTCGGTGTGCGCCGCCGCGCTCTACGCCGCGCAGGAACGCGTCGTCGACGCCGACCGACAAGTTGAAATGGGTGAGATGGCTGGGTGATTCGGCTTTGGCGGTGATGAAGTCGCAGATATCGGGATGCGACGCATCGAGCACCGCCATGCAGGCGCCGCGGCGCCGGCCGCCCATCGAGACGACACTCGCGGCGGTGTCGTAAAGCCGCAGGAACGAGACCGGGCCGCTGGCCGTGCCGCCGGTGCTGGCCACCCGGTCCCCGGCGGGCCGCACGCGACTGAACGCGTATCCGGTGCCGCCGCCGGCTCGCTGCACCTCCGCGGCCTGTCCCAGGGTCGCAAAGATCGACCGCAGCGAATCCTCAACCGGCAGAACGAAACAGCCGGCGAGCAGCCCCAGGTCGGTGCCGGCGTTCATCAGGGTGGGCGAATTCGGCAGGAATTCGAGGTTGCGCAACAACGTCGCAAACCGCTCGGCCCACTGCGCCGACGAGCCGGTCCGGTACTCGTCCTCGGCGGCGGCCACACAATGCGCCGTCCGGTCCATCATCTCGCCCGTCGACTCGGTGGGCCGGCCCCGCGCGTCGCGCAGCAGATAACGTTCTCGCAGGACCGTCACGGCCGCCAGACTCAGCTTCAGCTCGTCACGCACTCCGAGCAATGCCTTGCCCGCACGCAGTTCGGCGCGGCGCTGCCGGTAGATGATGTACGCACGGGCAACATCGTCGAGACCTGCTTCTCCCAGCCGTGCCTCGACGAAGTCCCCAACGCGCTCAACGGACGCGATCCGAGGACCCAATGTGTCGGCAACGGCCCTGGCGATCGTGGCCGGCATGTCGGGGTCGTCGTAAGCCACCTCACGGGCGGCCCGCGATACCGCGGCCTCGATCCGTGCGATATCGAACGGCACCAACGTTGCGTCTCGGCGCCGAACTTGTGCCGGCCATCGGACCGCCATGGCCGACTCCATCGCCCGTGCCGATGCTGCCTACGTGCGCTTGCCGTGCATAATCGCCGACTGCACCGCCCCGAACCGATGCTGGGCCCGCACGTCGGCCGCCTTCTGCTCCGCTGCGGTGACGACGACGGCGTCCGGACCGGGGATCACCGTCGCCACGTGATCGGTGTCGAGCCATCGCACGACGTAGGGCGGTGAACCATCGGCTGAGTGCACCTCGATGATCAACCCCCGGTGGTCCGGTCGGTCGATTGTCGTGCCCTTGATCACCAGCCAGTCTCCGACATTTGCCTTCATCAACAACCCCCTTCCTCGCACGAGTCCAATCGTCCGCTCATCCGGCGCACTGGCGGGAGGGCAGTAGGCCACTACCTCTGGTGGCCGAAAGTCCCTCGGCCGCCGTTCCGGTTCTGCCGGCTCGGGGGCGGCATCGCGGCGGCATCATTGCCATTTCAGATCGTCATCCAGCTCGTCGCCTTGGTTGGCGTGCTGATCCGCAGGCCGGGTATCGATCGTCACCTCCTGCCAGTATGACGGACTGTAGAGATGAATATCGTTGCCGCTGAGGACCTTCAGCACGCCGCCGGTGAGCACTTCATAGGTGGCTCCGTCCGGGAACTCGGCATCGTCGTCGCGGTCTCGAATCTGTATCCACATTTTCATACTGCGAGCAGTCCCTCGGCATCGATAGATCAAGATTCTTGACGCTACCGCAGTCGATTACTTCCTCAACGCGCGCAAGGCCCTATTGTGACGCGGGCTCCAGCACGCTGAAATACGGCCCTCCGCGAGTCGGACAAGACGGCCGGGCGTCCCACCGTCGGAATATCGAACGGCGCTGCGATCACCTGACCGCCTTCCGCCGCCGGCTTTGCTGCCGCGGCGTCGGCGTCGTCGACGGGTCGGCTCTGCCGCGACTTCCAACAAGCCGAGCAGGGTCTCAACCGGGACCCGCGCCCGCAGCGGCATGGGTCCGGCTGACCAGCGGCTGTTCGTAGCCGGCGTCGTGCACCATCCGTCGCACCGCCTGATCGACGTCACCCACCCGGCCATCCGGCACCAGGGCGATCACGCAGCCGCCGAACCCGCCGCCGGTCATCCGGGCGCCCAGCGCACCGCTGCGCACCGCGGTGTCGGCGATCAAATCGAGGTGTTCGGTGGTGATCTCGAAGTCGTCGCGCATGGACGCATGTGAGGCAGTGAGCAGCCGGCCCGCCTCTGCAAAATCCGAAATAGCCAGCGCGGCAACGAAATCCAGCACGCGGTGGTTCTCGGTGAGCACATGGCGGGCACGCCGGGCGTCGAGCGGGTCGCCGATCGCGGCCAGCGCCGAGACGTCGCCGATGTCGCGCAATGACGAGACCTGCAGAACCGCGGCTGCCCGCTCACATGACGCGCGGCGTTGCGCGTATTCACCGGCGGCGTGACGATGCCGGGCCCGGGAGTCGATCAGCAACAGCGTGATCCCAGACGCGTCGGGGTCGAAGAGCACCGGGCGGATGGCGAGGTCACGGAAGTCGATCAGCAGCGCCGTCGACGGCTCCCCGTACAGTGCGGCCAATTGGTCGAGCAAACCCGTTGGCGCGCCGACGTAGTCGTTCTCGGCGCGCTGCGCGAGCCGGGCCTGCTCGATGCGGTCGATGCGGACACCCGCCGCGGATGTGATCGCGCCCAGGACGGCGCATTCCAGCGCGGCGGAGGACGAGAGCCCGGAACCGATCTCGACGTCGCTGGTGATCGACATCGCTCCCCCGGGCACCGGATGGCCGGCACCGCGCAGCGCCCAGATCACCCCGGCCACATAGCCTGCCCAGCCGGTCACCCCACCGGGGGCGGTGTCCAGCGGTATGCGCATCGCGGCGTCCATGCGGTCGCTGCTCACCGTGATCACGTCGCCACGGTCGGGCGCGAACGTCACCACCGTGCGCTGCGGCAGCGCGATTGGCAACGCCCAGCCGAGGTTGTAGTCGGTGTGCTCGCCGATCAGGTTGATCCGCCCCGGCGCGGCGTAGCGGACCGTCACGCAAGTTCTTGCAGCCGCTCGGCGACACTTTCCGGCGTCACGTCGCTGATGAACGCATCCATCGCCGACTCCGAGCCCGCCAGGTATTTCAGCGCGGCGGCGCTGCGGCGAATCGACATCAGCTCGACGTGAAAGTAGCCCTCCGGCTGCGCGTCGGTGTATTGGTGCAGCGCCGAAATGTACGGCAGCGGGCTGGGATACATGCGGTCGAAGCGGCGCAGCACGTCGAGATAAAGCTGCGCGAATCCGTCCAGCTCGTCAGCGTCGAGTTCGATGAGGCTGGGCACGAACCGGTTCGGGTAGATGTGCACCTCGACGGGCCAGCGCGCGGCGAACGGCACGAACGCGGTGAACAGGTCACTGCGAGCGATGATACGACCGCCGTCGGCCACCTCATGGGCCAGCAGGTCGTGGAACAGGTTGTTGCCGTGGCGTATTCGATGCTCGCGTGCCTGATGCAGCATGGTCGCCGTCCGCGGGGTCAGATAAGGGTAGCCGTAGATCTGACCGTGCGGATGGGTCAGCGTCACACCGATCTCCTCGCCGCGATTCTCGAAGCAGAACACCTGCTCGATGCCCGGCTGACTCAGCAGTTCGGCGGTACGATGCCGCCACGCCTCGACGACGAGGCGTGCGTGCGGCGCCTGCAGGCCGGCGAACGACCCGGTGTGGTTGCCGGAGAAGCAGATCACCTCACAGCGGCCGTGGCCCGGCGCCGAGGCGAAGCCGTCGCCGACCGGTGAGAGTCCGCCGGCGCCGGACAGGCTCGGGAACCGGTTCTCGAAGACGACGACGTCGTAGTCGCGCGCGGGCACCTCGCTGGTCAACCCCGTCGGACCCGGACACAGCGGGCACTGATCGGGCGGCGGCTTGTAGGTGCGGTCTTGACGCAACGCCGCGATGATCACCCACTGCCCGGTAGTCCGGTCGAACCGCAACTCCGAATGTTGCTTGTCCCGCGGCGGCAGCGGCCGACGATCGGGAACTGGTTGCGGAGGGTGACCGGGCAACGCGAAGAACAAGATGTCACGGCCATCGGCCAGCTTCGCCCGCGTCGGCGCCGTCACGTTTCGAACATTAACCGACCCGTGCCGTAGCCGCGCTCGCTCAGTCGAGTGTGGCGAGCCAATCGGCTATCGCTTGCCCAATCTCGTGCGGGCTGTCCTCCTGAATGAAGTGACTGCCACGCACCGTCACCTCGGTGAGATTGGCCCAGCTACGACAGAACTCGCGCTGCGGCCCCGTGAGAATGGCTCCGGGGTCGGCGTTGACGAAAAGCTTCGGAAAGTCAGTTGCGGGCAGCCACTGGGCGTAGCCGGCAACGATCTGGTGGACGTCGGCGGGCTCGCCTTCGATCGGGATCTCGCGCGGCCAGGTGAGGGTCGGCCGGCGGTGTTCCGGCTCGGTGAACGGGCGTCGGTACTCGTCATGCTCCGCGGGTGTGAGGCTGCGCAGAATCGCGCCGGGCAGTACCGCCTCGACAAACAGGTTCTTCTCGATGACCATCTGTTCTCCCGCATCGGAGCGAAACCCCTGAAAAATTTCGGTCACGGCCTCAGGCCACTCGGCCCAGGTGAGTGGCCGGACGATCGCTTCCATGAAAGCGATGCCGCTGACGCGGTCGCGGTGGCGGTTGGCCCAGTCGAAGCCGAGGGCGGAGCCCCAGTCGTGGACGACCAGGACGACATCGTCGCCGAGGTCGAGCTGATCAAGAAGTCCCTCGAGATAGTGGCGGTGCTGGGTGAAGCGGTAACTGCCCGGACCGGTGTCGTCGAGTTTGTCCGAGTCGCCGTGGCCGATGAGATCGGGCGCGAGGCAGCGACCGCGATCGAAAACGTGCGGAATGATGTTGCGCCACAAGTACGACGACGTCGGGTTGCCATGAAGGAATACGACCGGTCGGCCCTCCCCGGTCTCGTGGTAGGCCATCCGCTTGCCGTCGACGATGAGGTACCGCTTGCTGAGTGGGGTGGGATCGATCGCAGTCATCGGGGCCTCCTGGCGCACTTCTTCGAAGAACCGGCAGGTTGATTGCTGACGGCGATCTTAGCCGGGTGGCGGCAAGCGGGCTTGTCGGATCCGATTGGGCGCCGGCAGGCACGGCCTTGGATCGAATTGTGCCACAGGGCACAATTGCAGTATGCAAGTAGCGATCCGCGGTGCCGGGGTGGCGGGAGCGGCGCTCGCATACTGGCTGCATCGCACCGGCCATACCCCGACGCTGGTCGAACAGGCGCCGAAATTCCGCACCGGCGGCTACGTAATCGACTTCTGGGGCGTCGGCTACCAGGTGGCCAAACGCATGGGCATCGATGACCCGGTCCGTGCTGCCGGATACCGGATCGAGCGCCTGCGCTCGGTCGGCTCCAACGGCAAGATCAAAACCGACGTGGATGTGTCGACGTCTTTCGCCGCATTCTCGGTGACGATTTCACCAGCCTGCCGCGCGGCGATCTGGCCGCCGCAATCTACGCCACGATCGATGGCAAGGTCGATGGCAAGGTCGAAACGATATTCGACGACAGCATCACTGCCGCCGATCAGCACCAGGACGGTGTCCGGCTGGCCTTCTGCACCAGCCCCCCAATGGATTTCGACCTGGTCATTGGTGCCGACGGACTGCATTCCAATGTACGCGGACTGGTCCTCGGCCCGGAGCGCAACTATGAGCATTACCTCGGCTGCAAGGTCGCAGCCTGGGTCGTGGACGGCTACCGGCCACGCGACGACCTGAGCTACGTCACCTACAACATTCCCGGCAGACAGGTGGGCCGTTCCGCGCTGCGCGGCGACCGCACGATATTCTTGTTCATCTTCCGCGCCGAGCACGACAGCGTCGGTGAGGCGCCAAAAGATCAACTGCGCAACGAGTTCGGCGGGGCCGGCTGGGAATGCCGAGAGATCCTGGCAACGCTCGGCGATGTCGACGACCTCTACTTCGACGTCGTCAGCCAGATCCGGATGGAGAGTTGGTCTCGCGATCGGGAGCTGCTTATCGGCGATGCGGCCGGGTGCATCTCGCTGCTCGGCGGCGAGGGTACCGGCTTGGCGATGACCGAGGCGTACGTGCTGGCCGGGGAGCTCGAGCGCGCCGGTGGCGACCATCGCCGGGCCTTCGAAGCCTACGCGGCGCGGCTGCGTCCTTTCGTCGAAAGCAAGCAAGCCGCTGCGACCAAGTTCATCGGGTACTTTGCAACCCGGACCCGATTCGGCCTGTGGTTGCGTAATATGGCGCTGCGCACGATGAACTTCCGGCCGCCGGCAACGTTTTCCGCGGGCAGCGTGCGCGACGACTTCGAATTACCTGACTATGGCATCTAGTGCCGCTACTCGTGTAGTCCCGGTTGGGTGTCGCGCGCGGGTAAGCCTGGTCACTTGGGTCACTTGAGTCACTGGGGGTTGGGGGTAGGCGTTGTGCCCGGCTTGTAGCGACAGATCCGTTGCGCTGCTGGGGTTGTCGCGGATAGGCGGGCACATTGGGTGTTGGGTCTGTCGTGCGACTGGTGTGGTGGTCACGGCAAGTCCGGTGCGATGTTCGCTCTGAGTGAAATGTGGAATCGGTTGTTGGGCGGGCACTTTCTGCCCGGTTTTTGTCGGTGCCCGCCGATAGGTTGGCTTCATGGACTGGCAGGCGATCACGGCGGCCTTCGACGGGTTGGATGCGGCGCTGGATGCGGTGATGGGCCTGAACTTTGATGCGTTGAGCACCGCGCAGTGGTTGACGCTGCTGGGGCGCTGCGAAACCGTGCGCCGGCGCCTACCGGTGCCCGAGCATCAGCTGATCAACCACCTGGCCCGCCAAGCCAGCGCCGCAGAACTGGGCGGCAAACTCTCGCATGCGATCGCCGAATGGACCCTGACCAGCCGCGCGGAGGCCACCC
>NZ_UPHQ01000007.1 GCF_900566055.1 Mycobacterium innocens | reverse complement strand
GTATTTCGTCGTCGGCGTCGGCGGTGTCGGCGTGGCTCCGGTGTCCCGCCGCACCGCCGAGGGAGCCACCGGCGACGTCCGGCGCTCCACGCCCAGGTCGACGGGCAGAGCCATCTCGTCGACGGCGACACCGCTGGCGCGCTGAACGTCGCGCAGCTCGTCGCCGAACGCCGCCGCACCCGGTGGTCGCGCCGCGGGTTCGCGCGCCATCGCCCGTTCGATGACCGCGGCCACGTCAGTCGGCAGTCCGTGCTCCCGCAGATCCGGTACCGGCTGCGACGTGATGCGCAGGAACTGAGCGATGACCTTCTCACCGCTGCGGCGCTCGAATGCGGCGTGCCCGGTCAGCGCGCAAAACAGAGTAGCGCCAAGGGAATACAGATCCGACGCCGGTGTGGGCGCCTTACCTTCGAGCACTTCGGGCGCGGTGAACGCCGGCGAGCCGGTGATGATCCCGGTGGCGGTCTGGAAGCCGCCGGACATCCTGGCGATGCCGAAGTCGGTCAGCTCCGGTTCGCCGTACTCGGTCAGCAGGACGTTCGCCGGCTTGACGTCACGGTGCAGGATGCCGGCACGATGGGCGGCCTCGAGTGCGCCCGCGAGCTTCACGCCGATGCGCAGCGTCTCGCCCCAATCCAGCGGCCCGTGTCTACGGATCAGCGATTCCAGCGAATTCTTGGCGTGGTAGGGCATGACGATGAACGGGCGGCCGCTCACCGTGGTGCCGACCTGCAGGATGGTCACGATATTGGGGTGACCGGACAGCTTGCCCATTGCATGCTGCTCCCGCAGGAAACGCTCGAGGTTCTCCGGGTCCAGGTCGGTGGTCAGCACCTTGACCGCGACCGTGCGGTCCAGCAGCGGTTGAGCGCACCGGTATACGACACCGAAACCTCCGCGCCCGATCTCGGCGACGTCGTCGAATCCCGCCTCGCGCAGTTCCGCGGGGATGTCGGGAACCAGACCCCGCTGCGTCGGGTGCGAATCGACGTCGACCATCGCCGGTCACTATCCTCCCCAGGGAGGCTGTTGAGCTCCGCTGACACTGACACCCTAGCGCCGATTGCGGTCGGCGAAAACGGGATGGGAGCCAACGCAAGAAAGGCGGTGCGGTGTCCGCCACGTGCTTGATACGGCAGTCCGTGCGCCATTATCTGCCGGGGTCACGACCGACTGGCTCGGCCGAGTGCCGCCGCGCTTAGTGGCAACCGCTCCTCGTGCGCGCCGCCCGAAGTTGAGGCAGGCGCCCCAGGCGACCGCGGCGGCTGCGGACCGATGATCAGGGCAGCGCGGCCGGCGTGGCCGTAACCACTGCATAAGCATAAGAGGTGCGCGGTGAACACGATTTCGACGATGAGGACGGGCCATCATCGGCTGGCGGACGGATCCTTGCTCAGAGTGGACATCGAGTTAGGCCGCTGGGTGGGCAGCCTCTACACACCCGACATGCAGGTCATGAGACGAATTATTAGCACTGACATAGAGGTTCACGCGTGGGCTGTTCGGACGATGGCGCAATAGGCGACCCGCGACGCACCCGCCGACGATGATGACGTCGTAGTGGTTGTCCATAAAATTCTCCCGAGCCGGGGTCGACTCGGCCTTCGGCGCGGTCCGTGACCGCCACCTCGCCCCGCTCCTGGGGACGAGGCGGCGACTCAGCGCGGAGTTCTCTGGGGTGCGTTGACTTTCGGAATTTCAGGTGACGACGTCGACGACGAGGTCAGTTGGGTTGGTGACGATGTCATTGGCGTTTTCTCATGAGTTGCAACGACTCCGGCCTGCAATTCCGCCGCCGATGAGAGTCGGTGCCCGCCGGCTGGCGCAGCTGGTCATGCATATGATGGTCCTGGCGCCAATATGTCCGCGCATGAGGCATCTGCCCCAAGTTCCGCAGAGCTGCAAGCCTTTTGGTAGGACCTGTCGGTGAACGCCGATACCGCTTGTTGCCGGCGATATCTCGGCTGAAGATAGCCCGGCAGGTTGGGGCGATTCCGGCCAGGCCTCCGATGGAGTCGGGTGTTCAGAAGCCCCGCCTAGCCTCAATGCCGGGAAGGGCCGGCCGCCGCCTGAAGCTACAGTGTGCCGTCCAACTGTCCAAGCCGGTCCGTCAGGCGCAGGTTCTCGGAGTAGTCGACGGGACAGGAGATCAGCGACACACCGTCGTCCTGCAGCGCGGTTTTCAGTGTCGGCAGCAATTCCTCGGCGCTGGTGACGCGATACCCTTTGGCACCAAAGCTTTTCGCGTAGCTCACCACATCGGGATTGCCGAACTTGACGTAATAGTGTTCGCCGAGTTCGAGGTCCATCTTCCACTCGATGAGCCCGTATCCGCCGTCTTCCCAGATCAGCACCACTAGCGGTATCCGCTCCCGGACGGCGGTCTCGATTTCCTGCGAGTTCATCATAAACGCGCCGTCGCCGACGACGGCCAGCACCTTGGCCTCCGGCCGGGCCAGCCGGACACCGATGGCCCCCGGAAGAGCAAACCCCATGGTGGACAAGCCATTTGAGATAAGACAGGTGTTGCGCTGGTACGTCGGGTACAGCCGGGCCATCCACATCTTGGTGGCCCCGGTGTCGACCAGTACGACGTCGTTACGCCCGAGCGCCGCCCGGGTGTCGGCCACCACCCGTTGCGGTGCCAGCGGAAAACGCGAATCCTGTTGTCCCCGAGCGAATTCCTCTTCGAGTAAGCCGGAACCGGGCACGTCGGTGCCGCAGTCGAAGCGGTGGCCGGACAGCGCGTCCGTCAACGCATCCAGAGATGCGCTGATGTCGCCGATGATCCCCACGTCGACCGGATAGTGCGCGTCGACCTCGGCCGGGAAGCGGTGGACATGAATGATCTTCTTGTCGCCGTCGGGATTGATTTGGACGGGGTCGAACTCCTGCAGCTCGTAACCGACGGCGATCACGACGTCGGCGTCGTCGAACCCGAAGTTGACGTAGTCGTGCCGCATGAACCCCATCGTGCCGATGCTGTTGGGGTGGTCGTCGGGTATCACGCCCTTGCCATGGAACGTATTGGCCACCGGCACGCCGAGCCCGTCGGAGAAGCGGACCAGCGCCGCGGTCGCGTCGCCACGGGCGGCGCCATGTCCGGCCAGCACGACTGGCCGGCGCGCCACGCGCAGGATCTCGACGGCCCGTGCCACCTGACCGGCCGCCGGCGCTTCGGCGCGCACCACATTGCGCGGCAACGGGCCCAGGTCGCAATAGTCGGCTGCGTCGGCATCCAGATGCTCGGGCACCGCCAGGTACACCGCCGCCGGGCGTTCGGTCTCGGCGACCTTGAACGCCTTGCGGAACATCTCCGGTATGGCGCGCGCGGTCGGGACGCCGGCGGCCCAGCGGGTGATCGGGGCGAACATCGACACCAGGTCGACGTACTGGTGCGATTCCTTGAACTGCCGGTCGTGACCCACCTGCGCGGAGATCGCGACCATCGGGGTGCTGTTGGTGGTCGCGTCCGCGACGCCGAGCTGCATGTTGATCGCGCCCGGCCCCAGCGTCGTCGACACCACCGCCGCGCGGCCCGTGACCCGGCCGTACATCTCGGCCATGAATGCCGCCGCCTGCTCGTGCCGGGTGAGCACATAGCGGATGTCCGATGCGGCCAACGCCTGGACGAAACGGATGTTCTCCTCACCCGGTATCCCGAAGACGACGGAAACCCCCTCGCTTTCCAGGCACTTCACCATGAGCTGGGCGGCGGTAGTCACACTGGCCACGATAGTGGCAGGCTGGGCGGGGAACCTTCCGCTAGACCACCAGCAGAGGATGTCACCGTGCCCATCGCCACGATCAACCCCGCCACCGGAGAGACCGTCAAGACCTTCACCCCGGCGACCCGCGAAGAAGTCGACGCCGCGATCGCGCGCGCCTATGAGCGGTTCGCCGACTACCGCCACACCAGCTACGCGCAACGCGCCCAATGGGCCAACGCCACCGCCGACCTGCTCGAGGCCGAGGCCGACCGGACCGCGGCGGTGATGACGCTCGAAATGGGCAAGACGCTGGCCTCGGCGAAGGCCGAGGTGCTCAAGTGCGCCAAGGGATTTCGCTACTACGCCGAGAACACCGAAGCGCTGCTCGCCGACGAGCCGATCGACGCGACGAAGGTCGGGGCCGCCAGCGCCTACACCCGCTATCAACCGCTGGGGGTGGTGCTGGCCGTGATGCCCTGGAACTTCCCGCTGTGGCAGGCGGTCCGGTTCGCCGCGCCCGCCCTGATGGCCGGCAACGTGGGTCTGTTGAAGCACGCGTCGAACGTGCCGCAGTGCGCGTTGTATCTCGCCGACGTCATCGCCCGTGGCGGGTTCCCCGACGGCTGCTTCCAGACGTTGCTGGTCCCGTCCAGCGCGGTGGAAGACATCCTGCGGGATCCGCGGGTGGCCGCGGCCACGTTGACCGGCAGCGAACCGGCCGGCCAATCGGTGGGCGCCATCGCCGGTGACGAGATCAAACCCACCGTGCTCGAGCTCGGCGGCAGCGACCCGTTCATCGTGATGCCGTCGGCCGACCTGGACGAGGCGGTCAAGACGGCCGTCACCGCCCGGGTGCAGAACAACGGCCAATCCTGCATCGCCGCAAAGCGGTTCATCGCGCACGCCGACATCTACGACGCCTTCGTCGACAAGTTCGTCGAGCGGATGGCTGCGCTGCGGGTCGGTGACCCGACCGACCCGGACACCGACGTGGGTCCGCTGGCCACCGAGTCGGGCCGCAACGAGATCGCCAAACAGGTCGACGACGCCGCGGCGGCCGGCGCGGTGATCCGCTGCGGCGGTAAATCCCCGGACCGGCCGGGCTGGTTCTACCCCCCGACGGTGATCACCGACATCACCAAGGACATGGCGCTCTACACCGAGGAGGTCTTCGGCCCCGTCGCCTCGGTGTACCGGGCCGCCGACATCGACGAAGCGATTCAGATCGCCAACGCCACGACCTTCGGGCTGGGGTCCAACGCCTGGACCCGCGACGAGGCCGAGCAACAGCGCTTCGTCGACGAGATCGAGGCCGGGCAGGTCTTCATCAACGGTATGACGGTGTCCTACCCGGAATTGCCGTTCGGCGGCATCAAGCGGTCCGGCTACGGCCGGGAACTTTCCGGACACGGGATCCGCGAGTTCTGCAACGCCAAAGCCGTCTGGGTCGGCTAACTGTTGGCTGGCGAGCAGACGCAAAATCGCCCAAAACGCCTTTGTTTTGGGCGATTTTGCGTCTGCTCACGTGACCTGTTGAGGTTGCGTGGTGAGTTTCGGGGAGAACGCCGCCGCCAGCACGGCGACCAGCCGGCGCACGGCCAGCGCCGGCTGCTCGGGCGTGGGTTCGTCGAGCCCCAGCACGGGGTCCAGACCGCGCATGTAGGGCGCCAGCGCCAAGTGCGGAAAGATCAGCAGCAGCAGGGACAACAACACGTCGATGTCGGCGTCGGCGCGCAAGTCACCACGGTTCTGCGCATCGCGTACCAACGGCCGCAGCACTTCCAGGTAATGACGATGAATGACGCTCCGCACGCTGATGCGGGCGTCGGTGTCGACCTCCAGCGTCGCCGCGGCATGAAGGGCACGTTCGCGGGGGTGTTCGGCGTAGTAGGCGACCCAGCCGTCGAGCAGGTCGGTGAGAAATTCGAAGAACGGCCGGCTGGGATCGAGCTCGCGGATGAGGTTCTCCATGTAGGAGCGCACCCGCTGGCTGCCGATGTCGGCGATGAACGCGTATAGGTCCCGCTTGTCGGCAAAGTACTGGAACAGGCTTCCCTTGGCGACCCCCGCGCGCCGTGCGATGACGTTCAGGCTGCCGTTGGAAAACCCGTGCGCACCGAACTCGGCCTCGGCGGCTTCCACGATTGCCGCCCGGCGAGCCGGGTCGACGCGCGCCCATGTCACCGTCGGCATACGCCTCCTCGCATCGATGACCACTGGTCATTCTAGTGTGAGGTGCGTCATAGTCAAGTGCGCCGGGCTCGGCTCAGCACGACCAGCCGGAGCCCACCGGCCAACACCGTCGGAGAGCTACCGGCCACGCCTCAGCGGGATTTGGGTAAGCGTCTGGCCCGAAGCGATGCGTCCGCCAATCAGGGTCGCATCTCGTACGCGCCGTTGAGCGGCAGCACGTGTTCCTTCCAGATCCGGTCGTAGCGCGCCGGGTCATGGACGGGACGGCGGATCATCCGCATGGCGAACCGCGCCTGCTCGTCCGTGGTGGCCGACTTGTCGTTGAGCTCAACGGCATAGCTGTTGAAGTCGCGGACCAGCAAGCAGAAGATCTCGTCGATCAGCGCCTCGTCCACACCCGACAGCGGGGCCTCCTCCAGGATGAGCTGGCCGTAGGGCACCGTCGCAAAGAGCTGTCCCACCCCGAACGCGAAGTCGATGTCCTTTTGCTGGGCGGCATCCGGGGTTGCCGATGCCAGCATCTCGGCGAGCACGCCGACCTGCTCGCGCAGCAGCGCGACATTGGGTAGATGGGCGTAGCTGTCGAAGGACGCCCGCCAATTGTGGAAGCGCACCTTGCCCAGGCCGCCGGTCGGGCCCTGGTTGAACAGGAAGGTATCGTCGGCGGCGTCGTCCCGGCGCGAGATCAGCGGTAGCGCGGCGTCGGGGGCGAACAGGTAGTTGGGCATGAACTTGCCGAGCAGCCCGATGTTGATGTGGACGGTGCCCTCCAGCCGCGGCAGCAGCCCGATTTCGCGGGCCACGGTCTCGAAGAAGGTGTCCTTCTCCACGCCCTTGGCCGCGATGACGTCCCACAGGGCGATGATGACGCGCTCGCCCTCGCTGGTGACCTTGGCCTTGGTGAGCGGGCTGTACAACAGGTAGCGACGGTCGTCCGCCGACGCGCTGCGCATGTAGTCGCTGGCCCGGGTGGCCACCAGGCGCATCGCGACCAGCCGCGCATAGGCGTCGGTCAGCAGCCGGCGCACGTGACTGAAGTCGGTGACGACGGTGCCGTACAGGTGCCGGTTGGCGGCGTGGGTGATCGCCTCGTACATGGCGTGGGTGCACATGCCGACGGCACCCCAGCCCAGGTTGTACTTGCACACGTTGACGGTGTTGAGCGCGGCGTGGAAGGCGCCCATCCCACGGTGCAGCAGGTCGGCCTCGGTGACCGGATAATCGCGCAGCGCGTAGTTCGCCACGTAGTTCTGGGAGTTGACCACGTTCTTCTTCAGCTCGTAGCGGTCGTGCCGAGAGTCGGCGGCGAAGAAGACGTACTCGTCAGGGTTGCCCGAGGACCCCGCGATCTTGCCGAAGGTGGAGACCATCCGGGCGACGTTGGCGTTACCGATGTAGTACTTCTCGCCGTTAGCGACCCAGCCGTGCCCATCATCTTTTGCGGGCGTCAGGATCATGTCGGTCTGGTAGACGTCGGCGCCGTGGGATTGCTCCGACAGCCCGAACGCGAACACCTCGCCCTGTTCCAGCTGGGCGGCGGCCTTGCGCTTGGCGTCCTCGTTGTCGCTCATCCAGATCGGGCCCAGGCCCAGGGCCGTCACCTGGAACGGGTACCAGTAGCTCAGCCCGTAGAAGCCGACGATCTCGGCGAACTCGCTGATCCGGTAGGTGTCCCAGCGACAGTCGTCGGCGCCGTATTCGGACGGGGTCAGCAGTGAAGCGAAGATCCGTTCCCGCCCGATGTGGTCCAGAAAGTCCGAGTACCACACCCGCTCGTGGTCGTCGTGCTTGAGGCGCGCCTTTCCCCGGGACTCGAAGAAGTCGACGGTGGCCTGCATGATCTCCGCCGAACGCTGGTCGGGATATTTGCGTTGCAGGCGGTTGGGATTGAGCAGCATGAGGGTGGCTCCCGGGCGGTTCGAATGTGTTCGGAAATGCACGCGGGTAGACCGTACTGCACTACCGCCGTCGTTGTTATAAGTGCCGAGAAATCGGCACTGTCGGCTGACCGGCGTTGCGACTTAGCATCAGCTACGTGTCAGAACTCAATACCGCGCGCGGGCCGATCGATACCGCTGATCTCGGCGTCACGCTCATGCACGAGCACGTGTTCATCATGACCACCGAAGTCGTGCAGAACTATCCCGAAGCCTGGGGAGACGAGGACAAGCGGGTGGCAGATGCGGTCGCCCGGCTCAACGAGTTGAAGTCTCGGGGCGTGGACACCATCGTCGACCTGACGGTGATCGGCCTGGGCCGCTATATCCCGCGCATCGCCCGGGTGGCCGCGCAGACCGAGCTGAACATCGTCGTCGCCACGGGCTTGTACACCTACAACGACGTGCCGTTCTGTTTCCACTATCTCGGACCGGGCACGCAGCTCGACGGCCCGGAGACGATGACCGACCTGTTCGTACGCGACATCGAGCAGGGCATCGCCGACACCGGTATCAAGGCCGGCATTCTCAAGTGCGCCACCGACGAACCCGGCATCACCCCCGGCGTCGAGCGGGTGTTGCGCGCCGTCGCGCAGGCACACAAGCGCACCGGGGTGCCGATTTCCACCCACACCCACGCCGGGTTGCGCCGCGGGCTGGAGCAGCAGCGCATCTTCGAAGAGGAGGGCGTCGACCTGAGCCGGGTGGTCATCGGACACTCGGGCGACAGCACCGACGTCGGCTACCTGGAAGAGCTCGTCGCCGCCGGCTCCTACCTGGGGATGGACCGGTTCGGCCTCGACGTCATCCTGCCGTTCGAGGATCGGGTGAACATCGTGGCGCAGATGTGCGAGCGCGGCCACGCCGACAAGATGGTGCTCTCCCACGACGCCAGTTGCTACTTCGACGCGCTGCCGGAAGCGCTGCTCCCGGTCGCCGCCCCAAACTGGAATTACCTGCACATCCACAACGACGTCATCCCCGCTTTGAAGCAGCGCGGTGTCACCGACGAGCAGCTGCACACCATGCTCGTCGACAACCCGCGCCGCATTTTCGAGCGGCAGGGCGGCTACGAGTAGCCCGGGTACTCACGGCGCGATCGCGTCCGCTTCCCGGTCGACGTCCTGCGGCCCGATGTGCTTGGTGCGTTTCTCCCAGCGGCGCAACGCTTCCCGGCAGGGCGACTCGACCAGCGCGTAGCTCACCGCGGCGATGGCGAAACCGAAGACCAGCGTCAACGCCAGCACCGCCGGCAGGTGGCCGGTGAATGGGAAGATGCCGAGCACCGGGAACACCATGTCCAGGGCGGCCAGGTGCCAGATGAACAAGCCATAGGACCAACGTCCCAGGGTCACCATCCCGGTACTGCCGAGCAGCCGGTGCGACGTGTCGGGCCGGTCCAACACCAGGGGCGCGACCAACGTCAACGCCACCAGTGCGCCCATTGCGGTCTTGACCGCGAATTGGGTCGACGTGCCCTGGACCAAGCCCGCCGGACCCGCCAGTGGTGACGCCGCCACCAGATAGGCCAGCACCGCCACCACGGCCATGACCACCCGGCGGCGCGCCAGCCGGTGCGGCAACCCGACCGGGCTGTGGGCCCACTCGGCCAGCAGCATTCCCGCGGCGAACCACGAGAAAAACGCCGGTGGCCAGTTCAGCGGGTTGAGCCCGGAATCGGTGTGCACGGGTATCCACGCCCAGGCCCAACTGACCACCCCGAGTGACCCGACCGCCGGCACCCGCGCGCCGACCGGAATGCGGCGGGCCAGCAAGGCGAGCACGGGTAGCGCCAGGTAGAAGGCGACCTCGACGGACAAGCTCCACATCTGGGTCAGGCCGCCGGTCAAGGTGAGCGGCACATAGATCTGGGTGAGCGTCAGGTTGGCCAGCCACACCGTCGGGCTGGCGTGATCGGCGTCGGGCAGCAGGGACAGGATGACGACCACGGCCACTACGTAGGCCGGCATGATGCGGACCGCCCGCGATCGCAGATAGTGACCCGTACGCGGGCGTGGTCCGGAGTCTCGCGCCGCGGCCGCGTGCCCGCGCCACAGCAGGAATCCCGACAGCGCGAAAAACACCGCCACGGCCAGATCGAACCGGCCGAACAGCCGGCCGGTGACACCGCTCGAGTGCCCGGTCTGGAATGCGGCATGGGTGACGACCACGCCGATGGCCGCGCACGCGCGCATACCCTCGACGGCGGGCAGGAAGCTGCGCGTCCCGCCCACCCGCTGGCTATCGGTCACCACCACAGTGTGCCCGTGCGCCGAGGCGGGAATGGGGTACACCGGGTACACCGGCGACGTGGGGACAGGTAGGCAGCCCGGGGCAATGCGTTCTGCTGTTAGGGTCAAACGGGTTTTGCCTCGCTGCATGGTCAGGTCGGAGCGGATCGCAACTGACGAGTCCATGGTCGGTCTGAGAAGGAGGTCACGGCAACGTGAACCGAGCAGTCATGTTGCGGATGGCCGCATTAGGGACGATCGGGCTCGGAGCCGCTCTGCTGATGGCCGCGCTGCTGCTGTCCACCTACACCAGCAGCAGGATCGCCAAGATCCCGCTGGATATCGATGCCACGCTGATCAGGCAGGGCACCGGATCGGCGCTCGACTCGGCATCTTTGTCCGGTGATCACGTCGTGGTCAACCAGAACGTGCCACTGGTGTCCCAACAGCAGGTCACCGTCGAATCGCCGGCCAACGCCGATGTGGTCACCCTGCAGGTCGGCACCTCGGTGCGGCGTACCGACAAGCAGAAGGACACCGGTCTGCTGCTGGCGATCGTCGACACCGTCACCCTCAACCGCAAGACGGCGATGGCCGTCTCCGACGACACCCACACCGGCGGCGCGGTCCAGAAGCCGCGCGGTCTCAACGACGAAAGCCCGCCGACCGCCATCCCGCTGCGCCACGAAGGGCTGGCCTACCGCTTCCCGTTTCACACCGAGAAGAAGTCCTACCCGTACTTCGATCCGATCGCGCAGAAGGCGTTCGACGCCAACTACGACAGCCCAGAGGACGTCAACGGCTTAACCACCTACCGCTTCACACAGAACGTGGGCTACGGCTCCGACGGGAAGTTGGTGGCACCGATCAAGTACCCGTCGCTGTATGCCGGTGACGAGGACGGCAAGATCACCACGACCGCGGCGATGTGGGGTGTTCCCGGCGAACCGGGCGAGCAGATCACGATGAACCGCTACTACGCCGCGCAGCGAACCTTCTGGGTGGACCCGGTGACCGGCACCATCGTCAAGGAAACCGAACGCGCCTATCACTACTACGCCCGCGAGGCGATGAAGCCCGAGGTGACGCTCGCCGACTACAAGGTCACGTCCACCGAAGAGACCGTCGAATCCCAGGTGAACACCGCGCGCGACGAGCGCGACCGGCTGGCGCTGTGGTCGCGGGTATTGCCGATCACCTTCACTGCCGTCGGCTTGATCGCGCTGGTCGGTGGTGGCCTGCTCGCGTCCTTCAGCCTGCGCACCGAAAGCGCCCTGACGGAGCCCGGCCTCGACCGCGACGACACCGACTACTTCCGGCGCGCCGGGCTGGAAGAACCTGTGCCCGGAGCCGAAGCCGAGACCGAGAAACTGCCTACCCAGCGTCCCGAATTGCCGGCCGACCCGGCCGCGCCCACGTCGGAGTCGCCCCCGTCGGCCTCGACCGAGCCACCACCGGAATCCGGACCGCCTGAGCCTCCGCCCGCGGAACGGACTTAACGCGCCGACGTGCGCTGGTTGCGACCGGGCTATGCGTTGGCTCTGGCGCTGCTGGTGCTGCTGCCGCTACTGCGACCCGGATATCTGCTATTGCGCGACGCGGTGTCCACCCCACGGTCATACCTGTCCGACACCGCCCTCGGGTTGACCGCGGCACCCCGGGCGACGCCGCAGGATTTTGCGGTGGCGCTGGCGTCGCATCTGGTCGACGGCGGCATGGTGGTGAAGGCATTGTTGCTCCTGGGCCTCTGGTTCGCGGGCTGGGGAGCGGCCCACCTGGTGGCGACGGTGCTGCCGACAGCCGGAGCCGGTGGCCAGTTCGTCGCGATCACGATCGCGATCTGGAATCCCTATGTCGCCGAACGACTCTTGCAGGGGCATTGGAGCCTGTTACTCGGTTACGGCTGCCTGCCGTGGGTTTCCACGGCGATGCTGGGGTTGCGCCGCGGTGCGGGCCGGTCCGGTTTTTTCGCCCTGGCGTTCTGGATCGCGCTGGCCGGGCTGACCCCGACCGGGTTGCTGCTCGCCGCGACGGTTGCCCTGACCTGTGTGGCGGCTCCCGGTGACGGCCGGCCCCGTTGGCTTTGCGCCGCAACGGGATTGGGATTTGCGGTGGTCGGCGCGCTGCCGTGGCTGACGGCGTCGGCCCTGGGGTCGTCGTTGGCCAGCCACACCGCGGCGAACGAACTGGGTGTCAGCGCGTTCGCGCCGCGTGCCGAACCCGGCCTGGGCACGCTCGCCAGCCTGGCCAGTCTCGGCGGGATTTGGAATGGCGAGGCCGTACCCGGTTCGCGCACAACGCTTTTCGTGTTGGTCTCGGCCGCGGTGCTGCTGACCGTGGTAGCGGTCGGACTTCCCGCGGCGCGGCGTCGGGCGACAGCGGTGCCGCTGTTGGTGCTGGCGGCGGTATCGGTGCTGGCGCCGGCGGGATTGGCGACCGGCCCGGGACTGCATGTGCTGACCGCGGTGGTTGACGCGGCGCCCGGGCTGGGCGTGTTGCGGGACGGGCAGAAGTGGGTGGCGCTGGCGATGCCGGGTTACACGGTGTGCGGCGCTGAGGCGGTGGTGACGCTGGCACGTTGGTGGCGGCCTGCCGTGGCGGGGTTGGTCTGCTGTGTGGCACTCGTCTTGGCGTTGCCGGACCTGGCGTGGGGCGTGTGGGGCAGGGTCACACCCGTGCACTACCCGTCGGGGTGGGCGGCCGTCGCGGCGGCGATCAACCGTGAGCCGGGGCCTGTGGTGGTCTTGCCCGCCGGCACCATGCGGCGCTTTTCCTGGTCGGGTTCGGCTCCGGTGCTCGATCCGCTGCCCCGCTGGGTTCGCGCCGACGTGCTGACGACGGGTGATCTGGTCATTTCCCGGGTGACGGTTCCCGGGGACGGCGCTCACGCCCGAGCGGTGCAGGAGTTGCTTCTGGCCGGGCCCGATCCCTCGGCATTGGCCCGGGCCGGGGTGGGGTGGGTGGTCGTCGAATCGGACAGCGCCGGCGACATGGGTGCGGCCGCGCGCACGCTCGACCGGCTGACGCCGGCCTACCGTGACGGCGAGTTGGCTCTGTACCGCATCGGCGGCTCGGGCGGCGGTGTCCCTGCTGCGCGCCTTCGAGCGACAATGATTGCGCATTGGGCATGGCTTTGGCTGCTGCTGGTGGGCGGGGCAGGCGTGGCCGGTTGTTGGGTGCGCCGACACATAACCAGAGGCGATGACACGCCGGCGCGGATCGCAGAGGATTAAGTCTCGCGGTTTACACCACGCCGCTGACGAACTCGCCGGCCAGCACCGTTTCGAGCACCACCCGCATGGCGTCGGCGCTTTGTTGCCAAGAGAATTCGCCGCTACGCACTTGCGCCTTGACGCCGAGTTGGTCGCGCAATATCGGATCGGAGAGCAGTTGTTCGAGCCGGTCCACCAGTTCGCGGCGGCTGTCGACCAGGATGCCGGTCACCCCGTCGATGATCGAGTCGGACAGACCGCCGGAGGATCGATACCCGACCGTGGGCACGCTGTGCTGGGCCGCCTCGACCACCGCCAAACCCCACCCCTCCTTGCGCGACGGCAGCAGGTGCACCCAAGAGCTTTGCAGCACATGGTGTTTGGTGAGGTCGTCGACGTGACCATGGAAGGTCACCGCGTCGGAAATGCCGAGCCGATTCGCGTGGTCGACGAGTCGCTGCTGCCACCAGCCGCCGCCGACCACGTCGAGGTGCAGACCCGGTATTCCCGAGTTTCGTCGCCGTAGCTCCGCCACGGCTTCTAACGCATCCTCGATCCGCTTGTGCGGTACCAGCCGCGACAGCACCACCACCCGCGGCGTGGCCGCGCGCGGGACGGACAACGTCTGCGGCGGCGCCTCGTCGAGTCCGTTGCGGACCACCGCGATCCGCCCGTTGTCCACACCCAGGGCGACCAGATCACGCGCCGACGGCAACGACACCGTCACGTACTGGTTGTGCCGGTTGAGCCGTGGCGACAACGTCGACTCGACGAACCAGCCCAGCCGACCGAGCACCGGACCGGCCACCGGCCACTGCTCGCGATGGCAGTGGTGGACCAGCACCACCGTGCGACGCCCATACAAGAGCCGGGCAAGAAACGGCAGACCGTTTTGGGTGTCGACGACCACGTCCGGCCGCGCCCCGCGCAGCGGCCCCAACCGGAACCGCGCCAGTGCCATCGCTACCAGCGCCCACACGTACACCGAATAGCGGCCACCGGCGCGGCTGATCCGCACCCCGTCGATGACGTCGTGTCGTGGGGCCCCCGGATAGCGGGCGGTACGCAAGGTGACCTCGATACCGGATGCGACCAGCTGCGCGCCGATGCGCTGCAAATAGGTTTCGCTGCCACCGCCCTGGGGATGCCCGGTATCGCGCCAGCACAGCAGCAACACCGAGCGCAGTCCAGACATCGATCGCCAGCCTAGCCTGGCGACGATGCGCGCCGCCGCGCGGCGGCGTGCCCTCCATCCGCGCGCGAGTGTGCACTGGCGGCGTTGAACGTGCGCTGATGGCGACTCCACGGCCTACCGGCCGCCGTGTGCACACACCGAAAGCCACAGCTACACACTCGTGCGGACCCGACTAGCCCCTGGCGGATCATCCGGCACGGGTGGGCGCGGATGCGTAGGGTGTGGCCGGTGGCCGTCGCCTCCCACGTCACCGATGTCGTAGCACGCCGGGCGACACTGGCCCGCTCGCTGCGGCTGCTGTCACAGTTTCGCTATGAGCAGTCCGACCCGGCACGCTTCTACGACGCCCTGGCGGCCGACACCGCGACGATGGTCGGTGATCTCTGGCTGGCCGGCCACGGGGAGCCGCCGACCGGTCGCACACTGCTCGATGTCGGCGGTGGTCCCGGATACTTCGCCTCGGCGTTCGCCGGCGCCGGAGTCCGTTACATCGGTGTCGAACCGGACCCCGACGAAATGCACGCCGCGAGCCCCGTAAACGCCGACGCTCCGGGCGTTTTCGTGCGGGCCTCGGGCATGGCACTGCCATTCGCCGACGACTCGGTGGACATCTGCCTGTCTTCCAATGTCGCCGAACACGTGCCGCGGCCGTGGCAGCTCGGCGCCGAGATGCTGCGGGTGACCAGGCCGGGCGGGTTGGTCGTGCTCTCTTATACCGTCTGGCTCGGCCCGTTCGGCGGACACGAGATGGGTTTAACCCATTACCTCGGCGGTGCCCGCGCCGCCGCTCGCTATGCCCGAAAACACGGCCATCCGGCGAAAAACAACTACGGGTCGTCGTTGTTTGCGGTCTCGGTGGCCGATGGTCTGAAGTGGGCCGCCAGCACCGGTGCCGCGGTCGCCGCATTTCCCCGCTACCACCCACGATGGGCGTGGTGGCTGACGTCCGTGCCGCTGCTGCGGGAGTTCTTGGTGAGCAACCTGGTGCTGGTCCTGCAGCCGCGATAATGGAACGTGTTCTCGTTTCGCGTCGGCTTGGGTAGGGTGGCGCCATGAGCGACAGCCACACGACCGAATACGACAAACTTTTCATCGGCGGCAAGTGGACGGAACCGTCGACCTCCGAAGTCATTGAAGTGCACTGCCCGGCCACCGGCGAGTACGTCGGCAAGGTGCCGCTGGCGGCCGGTGCCGACGTCGACGCCGCGGTTGCCGCGGCCCGGGCGGCGTTCGACAACGGACCGTGGCCCGCGACCCCGCCGAAGGAGCGCGCGGCGGTGCTGGCCGCCGCGGCCAAGCTGCTGGAACAGCGCAAGGAGCTGTTCACCAAACTGCTCGCCGACGAGACCGGTCAGCCGCCGACGATCATCGAGACGATGCACTGGATGGGTTCGATGGGAGCGCTGAACTTCTTCGCCACTCAGGCCGTCGACCAGGTCAAGTGGCGAGAGATCCGCAGCGGCTCCTACGGCCAGACCATCGTCCATCGTGAGCCCGTCGGTGTGGTGGGCGCGATCGTGGCGTGGAACGTGCCGCTGTTCCTGGCCATCAACAAGCTGGGCCCGGCGCTGCTCGCCGGCTGCACCGTGGTGCTCAAACCGGCCGCTGAAACCCCCTTGACGGCAAACGCTTTGGCTGAGTTGCTGGCCGAGGCCGGTTTGCCGGAAGGGGTGCTGTCGGTGGTGCCCGGCGGTATCGAGACCGGCCAGGCGCTGACCTCCAATCCCGATGTCGATATGTTCACCTTCACCGGCAGCTCGGCCGTCGGCAAGGAGGTGGGCAAGCGCGCTGCCGAACTGCTCAAGCCATGCACGCTGGAGCTGGGCGGCAAATCGGCGGCCATCATGCTCGAAGACGTCGATCTGGCCAGCGCTGTCCCGATGATGGTGTTCTCCGGCGTGATGAACGCCGGGCAGGGCTGTGTGAACCAGACGCGGATTCTGGCGCCGCGCTCCCGGTATGACGAAATCGTGGACGCGGTAAGCACTTTCGTGCAGGCACTGCCGGTGGGGCCGCCGTCGAACCCGGCCGTGCAAGTGGGGCCGCTGATCTCGGAGAAGCAGCGCGCCCGGGTGGAGGGATACATCGCCAAGGGCATCGAAGAGGGCGCGCGGCTGGTGTGCGGCGGTGGCCGTCCCGAAGGCCTGGACAACGGATTCTTCGTGCAGCCAACGGTTTTCGCCGACGTCGACAACAAGATGACGATCGCCCAGGAGGAGATCTTCGGGCCGGTGCTGTCGATCATCCCCTACGACACCGAAGAAGATGCGATCAAGATCGCCAACGACTCGGTGTACGGGCTGGCCGGCAGCGTCTGGACCACCAATATCCCGCACGGTATCGAGATCTCCGAAAAGATCCGCACCGGCACCTACGGAATCAATTGGTACGCCTTCGATCCCTGCTGCCCGTTCGGCGGCTACAAGAACTCTGGGATCGGCCGCGAGAACGGACCGGAAGGTGTGGAGCACTTCACCCAGCAGAAGAGCGTGCTGATGCCGATGGGCTACACCGTCGAGTAACTATGGCGAGCAGACGCAAAAGCCCCCAAAACTCGCTTGTTTTGGGGGCTTTTGCGTCTGCTCGGCCAACTACCGGCCCTGGAACCGGGCCTGCCGTCGTTCGATGAATGATTGGACGCCCTCGGCGGCGTCCTCGCTGGCGAACAGGGCCGCGACGTCGGGCCGCAGGCGCTCGATGGCCGCCGCCTCGCCCTGCCGGCGGGCCAGGTGCGCCGACGCCAGCGTGGCCCGCACCCCCAGCGGCGCAGCGCGGTCGGCAATGGTGTGCGCGATCTCGCTCGCCCGGGACAATGCCGCCGCGGCGTCGTCGGCCACCTCCTGGACCAGCCCGATGCGGTGCGCCTCGGCCGCGTCGAATTCCTCGCCGGTGAGCAGCCAGCGCATGGCATTGCCCCACCCGGCCTCGCGCGGCAGCCGGATCGTCGCCCCGCCAAAGGGGTAGATCCCGCGCTGCACCTCCAGCTGGGTGAACCGGGTCCCGGCGGCGGCAATGCGAATGTCGGCGGCCAGCAGCAGTTCAATGCCCAACGTCATGCACCAGCCGTGCACGACGGTGACCAGCGGTGTGCTCCACGGACCATCGAGACGCCACGGGTCGCGACCGTCGTCGGGGAAAGCCAATTCTCCGCTCGCGATGCCGGGACCGACGTCGACGAGATCGAGACCGGCGGTGAAGTGGTCGCCATGGGCGAACAACACCCCGGCGCGCAGCGAGTCGTCGGATTCCAGCAGCCCGTACGCCCGGGACAGGTCGGCGAGCATCGCCCGGTCGAAGGCATTGCGTTTATGTGGCCGGTTCAGGCCGATCATCAGGACATGGCCGTCCCGCTCGAGGGACACGGTGGCGAGGTCGGGCAGGGAGGGCTGGGAAGCAGTGGCCATCGGCTTAGTGAACCTCACAGAAAGGCAGTATGCAATAAAACATAATACGTTCGGCGAGATGAATCGCGGCCGGATATCAGCTCTTCCCCGACTAGCGCGGTCATATTATGCTTTTGTACATAGTCGTGGCCGGTGACTCGGTACATGAGGCAATACCTTCCACCGGGAGTAACCATGTGGATCATCGAGCTCAACATCGCCGGCTTCCGATTCACCCGCGAACTGCCCGATAGACGTCGGCGAACGCTTCGGTTCAACCCAAGCCATCTGCACTGGCCGGTACCGCGTCACGGCCACTCGCACGCCGCATGACGCCGACCGGCACGGCTGCGAAGAAGCGCGGCGGCACGCGGGACAAGATGCTGGTCAGCGCCGCGCAGGTGCTGCGCGAACGTGGCGCGGCCGGGGTAACCATCGACTCGGTGCTCGCGCGCAGCGGCGCCCCACGCGGCTCGGTGTACCACCACTTTCCCGACGGGCGAAATCAGATACTGACCGAGGCGCTTCGCTACGCCGGGGATTCGATCACCGCCGTGATCGACAACGCTGCCGAACGGGGGGCCCGGGTGCTGCTGCGCGAGTTCGTCGATTATTGGCAACATCTGCTCACCGAGGGCGACTTCGCCGCGGGCTGCCCCGTGGCCGCGGCCACGCTGGGCTCGGCCGACGACGGACTCGAGCTGTCCACGGCGGCCGGCGCGATCCTGAACGGCTGGTGTAGTGCATTGACTCGAGCGTTCATCACCGACGGTTTTGGCGAGTCGGACGCGGCGTCGCTGGCGGTGACGTCCGTGGCCGCGCTGGAAGGGGCCATCATGCTGTGCCGCTCGACGCGTACCGCCGAGCCGTTACGCACAGTAGGCGACCAGCTCCAATTCCTAGTTTCCTCAAGGGAATTCGTTCGTAATAGCGGTACTGCCGTCAATCACAACGGCCCGGGCGATTAACGGCGGCGCCCACAATTGCCCGAGGCACACCGGACCCTGTTTGCTGGCGCCTAATCCCGATAAACTTCGGAGCAGCCCCCAATAACTCGGCGGCCACCCAGGTCTCGGCGATAGGAGACTAATGGGCGCCGGCGGAAGGGCGCGCCATGGCTGCTGTTCTGGCAATACCGGACTTCATGATGTCGGTGGCCACCGATCTGGACAACATCGCTTCGGCCGTCAGCGCAGCCAATGCCGCCGCTGCCGCGCAGACCACCAAAGTGGCGGCAGCCGCCGGTGATCAAGTCTCGACGACCGTAGCGGCGCTATTCGGCCGCTATGCCCTGGATTACCAAGGTTTCAGCGCCCAAGCGGAGGCATTTCATCAACGGTTCGTGCAGGCGCTAAAGGCCGGCGCGGCATCGTATGCCGGCGCCGAGGCCGCCAACGTGGTGCCGTTGCAGTCGCTACTCACCCTGCCGCTCGGATTGCCGATACCCAGCCTGGCCTCTTTGCAAAGTCTGCTGTCGTTGCCGAATCTGGCTACCCTGCAAGGCTTGTCGCCGGTCCAGGACCTGCTTGGTCCTGATCAACGCGCCCACCATGACGTTCCTGGGCCGCCCGCTGATCGGTGATGGCGCCAACGGGCTGCCGTTGAGCGGCCAAGACGGCGGTCCGGGTGGGATCTTGTGGGCAACGGCGGCAACGGCGGCTCCGGGGCACCGGGACAAAACGGCGGTGCCGGCGGGCCCGCGGGGTTGATCGGCAACGGAGGTATCGGCGGCGCGGGCGGCGTTCAGCTGGGATCGAGCGTCGGAAACGGCGGCGCCGGAGGCACCGGCGGGCTGCTCTGAGGCAACGGTGGCGCAGGTGGCGTCGCAGGCCTTGCCAGCACCGGGGTTGCCAGCAGTGGCGGCAGCGGAGGCGCCGCGATCGGCTTGTTCGGCAGCGGCGGAGCCGGGGGTTTCGGCGGGACTTCCCTGACTGGTCTGACGGCGGTGCACGGCGGCCAGGGTGGCGCCGGCGGCACCGGCGGGCTGGTCTACGGCGCCGGTGGGACCGGCGGTGATGGCGGTGCGGGAGTGCTTCTTGACGACGGCGGCGCCGGCGGGGTTCAGCTGGGATCGAGCGTCGGAAACGGCGGCGCCGGAGGCACCGTCGGGCTGCTCTACGGCGCCGGTGGGACCGGCGGTGATGGCGGTGCGGGAGTGCTTCTTGACGACGGCGGCGCCGGCGGTGCCGGAGGCGGCGTGCGACTGTTCGGCGCCGGGGGTCAGGGCGGGGTCGGTGGCGCTGCCGCCGCCGGCGGCGCGGGCGGTGCCAGGGGGCTGATCGGCACCGGCGGCGGCGGGGAAGGCGGCCTGAGCGTAAC
>NZ_UPHQ01000253.1 GCF_900566055.1 Mycobacterium innocens | reverse complement strand
GGTTACCAGGATTCTGTTCTGTCCACCGGTCAATTCGCTGGCGCACCCGAGGACGCGCTCGACACCGCCTGCGGTCTCTATCTCGGCGATCCGACCGCCTGGACCTAACCCCCGACGGACTTCCGGGCGAGACCACTTAGTCTGAGCGGGTTTCACAGTCGGCCTGACCCGGGGGCAGCGAATCTCGTTAGTTTGTCAACAGTTTCACCACGCGTTTGTGAAAGTCGGTCACGTAGACGTTGCCCGCATTGTCGACTGCCACGCCGTACGGGAAGTTGAGGTCGGTGAAGGGCAGCGTCGATGGGGTGTTCGAGCCGGCCTCCAGCTTCAACACCCGGTTGTTGGTCAAGTCTGCGAGATAGACGCCGCCTTTGTGGTCCACCGCCACCCCGTCGGGATCGCCCACCTCGAGCGGCAGCACAACCTGTTTGGGAGCGGCTGGAACGGTCGACGGACCGGCCTGGCTGGGCGCGGCCTCCTTTGATGAGGTATGGAAGAAGCCCAGGTGCCCAACAACTGCGAGGATCGCCACGAGGACTACGGCGACGCCCGCGATAGCCGGGGTGCGCTGGTTCAACAGCCTGTTACGCCTGAATTCCCTTGCGTCCACAGCCAGCTCCCTCACCAGCATTTTGATCGCGACACCTGGACATTACCCGCATGGGCGCTACCCAAAGAGC
Source organism: Mycobacterium innocens (assembly GCF_900566055.1). Taxonomy (GTDB): domain Bacteria; phylum Actinomycetota; class Actinomycetes; order Mycobacteriales; family Mycobacteriaceae; genus Mycobacterium; species Mycobacterium innocens. The sequence goes on along the minus strand of NZ_UPHQ01000253.1, from coordinate 70,261 downwards.
AAGTTGAGCCGGGCAGCCCTGGCGGGGACTCGAGCCGCTGGCGCCAAAGCCGAGCGTCGGCAGATGAACTGCCGACCGGTGTCAGGCCTTGCCGCTGACTTCCGCGATCAATGCGTCGGGGTCGGTGACACTGACATACAACGTTTTCAGCGTGACGGGCACGCCCATGACCTTTGCCCGCGTGGGCGGGTCGATGGTCAGCTCGACGATGCCCCTGGAGGAGCCGTTGACCAGCCAGCGGCCCCGGAATCCGTGCGCCCCCAGGAATACACCCGGTCGTTGTTCGGCTTGGCGTCTTTGATGGACGCCAAGGGGATCTCGGCGTTGAAGCCCCAGCCGAACTTGACGCGCAGGGTGCCGTCCTGGATGCGCACCTCGCTGCGCTTGGGCCCACAGCCGAGCGGTACCGAGAAGGGGAGAAACCAGCGCTCGTAACGCAGCTCAGTAGGCACGTCTGAAAGTGTAGGCGTGACGGGGAGGCTTGGCCTAGATTTTTTTGGCGGTTGCGGCGGCGCGGTCCATCTCCCAGTAGGCCCGCAGGGCCACCAGCTGTCCGTCGTCGTTGGCTTTGTAGGTGAATACGCCTTCGGTGGTGATCTGGTGGTCGCCCATCGTGATCAGGATGTGCCCGACGTTGGCTTCCTCGTTGCCGCATTGGAAGGTGTCGCGGAAGAAGAACTCGATCCTGGTGGTGGGCGCGATGGCCTTGTCCCAGAACGCCGATATCGCGTCGCGGCCGCGGTGGCCCGTGCCTTCGGGGTCGAAAGCCGATGGGCCGATGGGGTCTTCGACGACGGCGTCGTCGGCGAATACCGCCAGCCAGGCCTGTTTGTCCCGGGCTTGAACCGCCTCCCGGGAGCGACGGCCGGCCTCGTGTGCGGGGTGCTTCTGGGTCATGCGTCCTGCCAACCGGAGTGGATATAGGTGTCCGCAAAGCGTTTCAGCGAGTCCTGCTTCTTCTCGAGCGGCGCATCGAAGCCCAGGCCGTCGAACACCCAGGGCACCACGATGTTGTCGGTGACCCCCATCTCGGCAAGTTCGCGGTGACCGTCGACCCCGAACTTGTCGATACAGACTGCCTGGACCTCGAACGGCTGGTCGGCTCGGCCGTAATCGCTGCGCAGCACATTGAGACGGCCGATGGTTTCGGCAAGTTGCGCGCTGGTCATCATCGCGGTGGTCCAGCCGTCACCGACGCGGGCGGCCCGCCGCAGTGCCACGTCGGTGTGCCCGCCGACGTAAAACGGCACCGGAAGGCTGGGGGCCGGGCTCATCTGCAGGCGATCGAAGTCGAAGAATTCGCCGTGGAATTCGACCATGCCGCCGCCGAGCACCAGCTTGATCACCTCGATCATCTCGTCGACGCGGGCGCCGCGGCGCTTAAACGGCACCCCGCACCATTCGAATTCCTCAGGCGCCCAACCGATTCCGATGCCGAAGCCGAAGCGGTTGTTGGTCAGATTGGCCACCGAGCCGACCTGGCGCGCCAGTAGCAGCGGCTGGCGGGAGCCGAGCTTCAACACGTGGGTGTAGAACCGCAATGTCGAGGTGGCCGACCCCATCGCGGCGGCGGCGATCAGCGGGTCCACCCACGGGGCGTTCTCGTCCCACATCCGCGACCCGTCGGGGGTGTACGGATAATCGGCGGCCGCCTTCTCCATGAAAAACAGCGAATCGGGCAAGGCGATCGAATCGAACCCGACTTCTTCGGCGGTCTTGGCGATGCCGACCAACTGGTCGACCGGCGCCATCACGACACTGCAGGTGTACTTCATCCGGGTCACGGCTTGACCGGCTTTTCAGAGCCCACCACCCACATCGAGAAGTACTGCGAGCCACCACCGTAGGCGTGCCCCAAAGCCTTTCGCGCATTCGGAACCTGGTGGTCGCCGCCCTTGCCCATCACCTGGATGGCCGCCTCGGCAAACCGGATCAGGCCGGAGGCGCCGATCGGGTTGGAGGACATCACCCCCCCGGAGGGGTTGACCGGTAACCGTCCGCCGATGGCGGTTTCACCGGCTTCGGTGAGCTTCCAGCCCTCGCCCTCGGCGGCAAACCCGAGGTTCTCCAACCACATCGGCTCGAACCAGGAGAACGGCACGTAGATTTCGGCGGCATCGATTTCGTCGATCGGGTTGGTGATGCCCGCCGCCTTCCACAGCGCTGCGGCGGCGTCGCGGCCGGCCTGCGGGCTCACCTGGTCGCGACCCGCATAGGCCAGCGGTTCGGTGCGCAACGCGGTGGCATGGATCCACGCCACCGGCTGCCCTTGCGCCACCTTTGCGTCGGCGATCTCCTCATTGCCGATCACCACGGCGCAGGCGCCATCGGAGGAGGGACAGGTCTCGTCATAGCGAATCGGGTCCCACAGCATGGGCGACTCCATCACCTTCTCCAGGGTGATGTCGGGCTGCTGCAGGTGCGCCAACGGATTACGGCTGCCGTTGAGCCGGTCCTTGACGGCCACCATGGCCCCGATGTGCGTCGGCGCTCCGGAGCGTCGGATATAGGCGCGCACGTGCGGAGCGAAGTAACCACCGGCGCCGGCACCGACCGGCTTGATGAAGGGAATCGGAATCGACAGTGCCCACATGGCATTGGACTCCGACTGCTTCTCCCAAGCCATGGCCAGCACCCGGCGGTACTTGCCGGACTGCACCAGGCTGGCCGCCACCACTCCGGTGGATCCGCCGACCGAGCCCGCGGTGTGCACCCGGATCATGGGCTTGCCGGTGGCGCCCACGGCATCGGCCATGAACAGTTCGGGCATCATGACGCCTTCGAAGAAGTCGGGCGCCTTGCCCACCACGACGGCGTCGATGTCATCGAAGGTGGACCCGGAATCTTCCAGGGCCCGGTCGATGGCCTCGCGCACCAGGCCGTTCATCGAGACGTCCTGGCGCTTGGCGACGTACTTGGTCTGACCGGTGCCCAGTACCGCGGCCAGCTGTGCTCCTGCTCCGGCCATCAGTTTCTTCCTTCCATGACGGCGACCAGGTTCTGTTGCAACGCAGGCCCACTGGTCGCATGCGCCAGCACCCGGCGGGCCGAGCCGTCCCAGATATGTTGGGCGGCGAAGCCGATGCGTTCCAGGCCGGCGACGAACATCGGGTTGGCCGCCAGCGCACCGCCGGACGGATTGATTTTCGTCTTGCCGGGAATACCGATGGCCTCGGCGAGGATCAGCTGCTGGTGGGTGAACGGCGCGCAAATCTCGGCCACGTCGATGTTGCGGGTCTTGCCACCGGTGGCCGCCTTGGCCGCGCTTCTTGTCGACGGTGACTCGGTGAGATTGCGCACGCCCAGCGACGGCGACTCGATGCGATGTTCGATGCCCGTTATCCACGCCGGGTTTTCCCGCAACTCCCGGGCGCGGTCGTCGGCTGCGAGGACGATCGCCGCGGCGCCATCGGTGATCGGCGCGATGTCGTGGCGGCGCAGCGGGTCGGCGAAGTACGGCCGCTCCAGCAAGTCGTCCATGCTGACCGGGGGCTCGACGGAGTCCACCCGGCGGGCATTGGTGAAGGAGTCGAAAGCCACACGCGCCATCTGCGATTCGCTCCACTTACCGGAGTCGAGCCCGAGGCGGGCCTGTAATCCGGCCATGGACACCGAATCCGGCCATAGCGGCGCGACGGTGTAGGGGTCGGTCTGGCGGGACAGGACGCGCCGCAGGGTTCCGGCGGAGGACTTGCCGAAGCCGTACACCAGCGCCGTGTCGACTTCGCCGGTCAGGATTTTGATGTAGGCCTCATACAGTGCCCATGCGGCGTCCATCTCGACGTGCGATTCGTTGATCGGCGGTACGGCGCCGATCGAATCGATTGCCGAGATGAACGAAAACGCCCGTCCAGCAAGGTAATCGGAGGATCCTGAACACCAGAAGCCGATGTCGGCCTTGGTGATGCCGAGCTCTTCGTAGAGCTGGGCGAAGCACGGCATCAACATCTCGACGCCGTTGGTGGTGCCGTCGGTGCGGCGAACGTGCGGCGCGTGGGCGAAGCCGACCACCGCGACATTGCGAGCGCTCATATGCAGTTAGGCCTTTACAGGTGGTGTTTGTAGGTGTCGTAGTCGGCGTCCGGTTCTCCGGTGGGCCGGAAGTACTGGATGTTGTCGATGCCGAATCCCCACTCTTGGCGAGGTTTCCACACCGCCTCGACCCGCATCCCCATCCGCACCTCGTGCGCGTCGACGTCGGAAACCAAATGCAGGAACGGGATATCGGCGCCGTCGAGCAACACGTAGGCCGCCACGTAAGGCGGTTTGATCCGCTGACCCATGAACGGGATGTTGATGATCGCGAACGTCGTCACCGTGCCCTTGTCCGGCAGCTCGACGAACTCGGTGGTCGGCTGGCCGGTGGCCGGGTCGGCGCCGTGCGGTGGGAAATAGACCTTTCCCTTTTCCCCGCTATCGCTCCTAGTCCGGGCGCCCAGCAGCTTGCCCTCGGCGATAGCGCGCAGATACGCGCTCTCCTCGTGGGATGCGGTGTGCTGGATCGTCATCTCTATCGGGGTGACGATCATGGTGACCGGGTCCTGGTCGGCTGGTGCTTCCGGAACAGGTTCGGATTCGCCGCCCAGCGCGAAGTAGGCGATGTCGGTGATGGCGCCCACGGTCTCGTCGGCCCAGTGCACATGCACCCGGGCGCCGGTTCTGATCTTGTCCGGTTCGCCCGCGGATCCTACGTCGACAGCATGCATCAGCAGGGTGTCGGCGCCGTCCAGCTTGATCAGCGCCCAGGCAAACGGGCGGTCCAGCGGCTGGCCCGGCAACGGCTCCGGCTGCCAGGTCCAGGATGCGACGGTGCCGACATCCGACACCGGTACCATCTCGGTCAGCGGTTCGTAGGTCACCGGGTCGTATTCGGCGGGTGGCACGTGCACCCGGCCATCGGATCCGCGAACGCCCAGAATGCGGCGCTCACGCAGCGCGGTGAAGAACTTGCTCAGCGTGGGACCGACCGAACGGGTGTAGTCGAACGACAAAGTCAACGGCGCGGAGAGAGGCGGCTCACGATGATCGATCAAGGTCGGGCGGCTCGAGGTGGCTGTCACGCCTTCGAGTAGAACAGGTTCTAACTATCTGAGCAAGAAGGCAGCAAGGAGGCAAGGATGAAGCTGGGCCTACAGCTGGGGTACTGGGGCGCTGAGCCTCCGCAGAACGCTGCGGAACTCGTCGCCGCGGCCGAGGACGCCGGGTTCGACGCCGTGTTCACCGCCGAGGCGTGGGGCTCCGACGCCTACACCCCGCTGGCCTGGTGGGGTTCGGCCACGCGGCGGCTGCGGCTGGGCACCTCGGTGGTCCAGTTGTCCGCGCGCACCCCGACGGCGTGCGCGATGGCGGCGCTGACGTTGGATCATCTGTCCGGTGGCCGTCACATTCTGGGGCTCGGCGTGTCCGGCCCACAGGTGGTCGAGGGCTGGTACGGCCAGCCGTTCCCCAAGCCGCTGGCCCGCACCCGGGAGTACATCGACATCGTGCGCCAGGTATGGGCCCGCGAGAAACCGGTGACCAGCGACGGCCCGCACTATCCGCTGCCGCTGACCGGCTCGGGGACCACCGGGCTGGGCAAGGCGTTGAAGCCCATCACTCATCCGCTGCGTGCCGACATCCCGATCATGCTGGGTGCGGAGGGGCCGAAGAACGTGGCGCTGGCCGCCGAGATCTGCGACGGCTGGCTGCCGATTTTCTATTCGCCCCGGATGGCCGGCATGTACAACGAATGGCTCGACGAGGGTTTTGCCCGGCCCGGCGCCCGCCGCAGCCGTGCGGATTTCGAGATCTGCGCGACGGCGCAGATCGTTGTCACCGAAGACCGCGCGGCGGCGTTCACCGGAATCAAGCCGTTCCTGGCCCTCTACATGGGCGGGATGGGCGCCGAGGACACCAACTTCCACGCCGACGTCTATCGCCGGATGGGCTACGCCGAGATTGTCGACGACGTGACCAAGCTGTTCCGGTCCGGGCGGAAGGACGAGGCCGCGGCGGTGATCCCCGACGAGCTCGTCGACGACGCCATGATCGTCGGCGATCTCGACTACGTGCGTAAGCAGATCGTGGCCTGGGAGGCTGCCGGCGTGACCATGATGGTGGTCAGCGCCCGCAGCGTTGAGCAGGTCCGCGACCTTGCCGGGCTGGTTTAGGGCGGTTCTTGCCAGACGATTAGAACGCGTTCTAGATTGACCGGGTGGGTTCAGATGGCGTGCGCGTCGCCGAAGGTCATCTCCACGTTGTCCGCCGATTGCGACGCCAGTGCCCGCTTAGGCAGGCCCAGCGAGGCGAGTTCCTTGGCGTAAGGGTGGTCACCGAGGCGCAGCCGGGCACCGCCGAGGCGGGCCCGCAGGCCCGATATCTTCATCTCCCACGGGATTTCCCGGGTGACACCGTCTTGGTGGGAATAGGCCTTGAGCACCTGCGAACCTCGTGTCGGCAGCGGCACTCCGTTGCTGAACTCCATGTCGGCGATGAGCTGCCCGTCGGCGCTGACGTCGAAGCCGAATTTGGCGTCTTCGCGAACGTTGAAGTCCGCCATGATCTTCGGGAAGCCCCAGATGGTGCGACCGGCCTCGAGGGTGAAGGACTGGTCGACCGGCAGGTGGTGGATGAACGCCGCGGCTTTCGCCAGGGCCCGGGGACCACGGGCTCGTCGGGCTCGGCTGCCGGGCGGATTGACCATGACCGCGGTGCCGTACTCGTGGTACTGGCCGAGATCGCCGTCGACGTAGCGCACCAGCATCTGCATGACGATCGCTTTGCCCGGCAGATATTCGCACACCCTAAGCCCGCTGTAGTCGATGAGTTTTTGGGTCGGCGCGGCGGGCACCGAGAACATCGCCGAGTGCATATTCGCTGTGCGGATACGGACCGGCATGGTGAGCACCGTGCCGGCGATGGTGTGTTGCGAGACAGGCATGACGCTCACTGTAATGCGGAGGACTGGCATGACTGAAGCCGTTGATAGGCCAGACGTCGATCTGACCGACGGGACCTTCTACGCCAGTCGTGAGGCGCGGGTGGCGTACCGGTGGATGCGTGCGCATGAGCCGGTGTTCCGCGACCGCAACGGACTGGCCGCGGCGTCGACCTATCAGGCGGTGATCGACGCCGAACGGCAGCCCGAGCTGTTCTCGAACGCCGGCGGTATCCGTCCCGACCAGCCGGCGATGCCGATGATGATCGACATGGACGACCCGGCACATCTGTTGCGGCGCAAGCTGGTTAACGCCGGCTTTACCCGCAAGCGGGTGAAAGACAAAGAGGCCTCGATCGGGGCGTTGTGTGACACGCTGATCGACGCGGTGTGCGAACGTGGTGAATGTGACTTCGTACGGGATCTTGCCGCGCCGCTGCCGATGGCGGTGATCGGCGACATGCTCGGGGTGCGCCCGGAGCAGCGGGACATGTTCTTGCGCTGGTCGGACGATCTGGTGACGTTTCTGAGTTCCCATGTGTCGCAAGAGGATTTTCAGGTCAGCATGGACGCCTTCGCGGCCTACAACGACTTCACCCGGGGGACTATTGCCGCGCGTCGTGCGGAGCCGACCGATGATCTGGTCAGTGTGCTGGTGAGCTCCGAGGTCGACGGGGAGCGGCTGAGTGACGACGAGCTGGTGATGGAGACGCTGCTGATCCTGATCGGCGGCGACGAGACCACGCGGCATACCTTGAGTGGGGGTACCGAGCAGCTGTTGCGCAACCGCGATCAGTGGGATTTGCTGGTGGCCGACCCGTCGTTGGTGCCCTCGGCGGTTGAGGAGATGCTGCGCTGGACGGCGCCGGTGAAGAACATGTGCCGAATGTTGACTCGCGATACGGATTTTCACGGCACGGCGTTGCATGCGGGCGAGAAGATGATGCTCTTGTTCGAGTCGGCCAACTTCGACGAAGCGGTGTTCCCGGATGCCGAGCGATTCGACATTCAGCGAAACCCGAACAGTCACTTGGCGTTCGGCTTTGGCACCCATTTCTGCCTGGGCAACCAATTGGCGCGCTTGGAGCTATCGTTGATGACGGAGCGGTTGCTGCGGCGGCTGCCCGACCTGCGGCTGGCGTCATCGGATGCGGCGTTGCCGCTGCGGCCGGCGAACTTCGTCAGCGGCCTGGAGTCGATGCCGGTGGTGTTCACTCCTAGTGCGCCGCTGAGTTGAGATGTCCTTGCGTTGTCTGCCGAACGTGTTGTCAGCGCGAGATTTTGGCTCGCGGATTCTCTCGGTGACTTCACGCTCGGCGGGCCCAGGCGACTGCCACCCGTCGCAGGATGCCGCCTGGCACGTCCTCGACGGTGACCCGCACCACGATCCAGCCCAGCTCGGTTAGTGCTTCGAAACGCGCGATGTCCTTGTTGAATTGCCTGCGATCGGTGCGGTGCTGGTCACCCTCGTACTCGACCGCGACTTTGATGTCCTTCCAGCCCATGTCGAGTACGGCGACAGCCTCGCCGTACTCTCCGTAAACCACGATCTGGGTCTTCGGCGCAGGATAGCCAGCGTCGATGAGCAGCAACCGCAGCCAAGTCTCGCGCGGTGACTCGGCACCCGCGTCGACCAGCTTGAGTGCGCTGCGGGCACGCCGGATGTTGCGGTGCCCGTTGTAGCGTCCGGCCAGCAATTCGGTATCGGCGACCCGGAGCCTGGTTGCTCTGGCGAGCGAGTCGATAGCCGCAACCGCTGTGCCGACCGGATTTCGGCAGGCGAGGTCGAGGGCAGTGCGGGCTGGGGTGGTTACCTGTAGGCCGCGTACGAGCTGGATCTCGTCACTGGCGACGGCGCTCGACCACGTCAGGATGCCGCTCGGCGGCCGGCGGTGGTCATAGAGTAATCGGGCCGGTGCTCGATGGTCGACCCATTTGGCGCCATGTAGTGCCGAAGCCGAGTGGCCCGCGATGACGCCGCGCCGTCGCGACCACAGCCAGGCGGCATGAGCGCGTGTCGTGGCGGTGAGGTCCGTGCCGGGCGGGACGTATACGTCGGGATGGATCGCGACGTAACGGCTACGCAGCCGATACGGCGTCAGCGCACCCGATGCGAGGGCTTCGCTGCCGATGAAAGGTCCGGTCACGGACTAGCAGTGTGACGCGAGGTACCGACAAGGCCGTCGAGCGTGTTCTGGCCGTCAAAATTTGGCCGAATTTTCGCAAACAGAACACGCTCGGCGACGGGGAGTTAGCGGTTCTGGAAGTTGGGCTTGCGCTTTTCGGCGAACGCCTTCGGGCCTTCCTTGGCGTCGTCGGACAGGAACACCTTGATGCCGATCTGGGTGTCGATCGTGAACGCGTCGTTTTCGGCCATGCCCTCGGTCTCCCGGATGGTTCGCAGAATCGCCTGCACGGCGAGCGGGCCGTTATTCTCGATGATTCCCGCAATTTCGAGGGCTTTCGTCAGGGCCTGCCCGTCGGGCACGACATAGCCGATCAGGCCCATGTCCTTGGCCTCGGCGGCGGTGATGTGCCGTCCGGTCAGCAGCAGGTCGCACGCCACCGTGTAGGGGATCTGCCGCACCAGTCGCACCGCCGAGCCGCCCATGGGGTACAGGCTCCACTTGGCCTCCGAGATGCCGAACTTGGCGCTTTCGCCGGCGACGCGGATGTCGGTGCCCTGCAGGATCTCGGTGCCACCGGCGATCGCGGGACCTTCCACGGCGGCGATCAAGGGCTTGCTGAGTCGTCGGCCTTTGAGCAGGGCGTCGATACGCGACGGGTCGTAGCTGCCGTCCTTGAACGAATCACCCGGCGGCTTCTTGGTTGCCGCCTTCAGATCCATGCCGGCGCAGAAGTAGCCACCGGCCCCGGTCAGGATGGCGCATCGGATGTCGGGATCGTTGTCGACGCGGTCCCAGGCTTCCACCATGATCTGCATCATTTCGCTGCTCAGGGCATTGCGGGCGTGCGGCCGGTTCATGGTCACGATGAGGGTGTGACCGCGCCGCTCGACCAGCGCATCCGGTTCGGGTTCGTTTGCTGGTGCTGCGGCGTTGTCCAGGGGCACGGCTAACCGCCTCTCGCTCGACATCGGGCATTCGCTTGTCAAGAAATGTAACACGTTCTAGTTTGGGGTCCGTGGCCCTCAATATTGCCGATCTCGCCGAGCACGCCATCGACGCTGTGCCTGACCGGGTAGCCCTCATCTGCGGCGATGAGCAGCTGACCTACGCCCAACTCGAGGAGAAAGCCAACCGCCTGGCGCACTACCTGCTCGACCACGGAGTGCGGAAGGACGACAAGGTCGGACTCTACTGCCGCAACCGCAACGAGATCGTCATCGCGATGCTCGGCATCGTGAAGGCGGGCGCCATTCTGGTCAACGTCAACTACCGGTATGTCGAGGGTGAACTTCGGTACCTCTTCGACAACTCCGACATGGTTGCGCTGGTGCACGAGCGCCAGTACTCCGACCGGGTCGCCAACGTGCTGCCGGACACACCCAACGTCAAGACGGTCCTCTTCGTTGAAGACGGGAGCGACAAGGACTATCAGCGCTACGGAGGCGTCGAGTTCCACGCGGCGCTGGAGCAGGGCTCACCCGAGCGGGACTTCGGTGAGCGCAGCTCTGATGACATCTACCTCCTCTACACCGGCGGCACGACCGGATTCCCCAAGGGCGTGATGTGGCGCCACGAGGACATCTACCGGGTGCTGTTCGGCGGAACCGACTTCGCCACAGGGAAATTCGTGGAGGACGAATACGACCTAGCGCGTGCCGCCGCCGCTAATCAGCCGATGATCCGGTATCCGATTCCGCCGATGATCCACGGGGCCACCCAGTCGGCCACCTGGATGTCCATCTTCTCCGGTCAAACTACAGTTCTGTCACCGGAATTCAACGCCGACGAGGTGTGGCGCACGGTTGCGAAGCACAAGGTGAACCTGTTGTTCTTCACCGGTGACGCAATGGCCCGGCCATTACTGGATGCGCTTGACCGAGAACATGATTACGATCTGTCGTCGCTGTTCCTACTGGCCAGCACCGCGGCACTGTTCTCGCCGAGCATCAAGGAGAAACTGCTTGAGCTGCTTCCGAATCGGGTTATCACCGACTCAATAGGTTCGTCGGAGACCGGATTTGGCGGTACCAGCATCGTCGCCGCCGGCGCGTCGCAGAACGGAGGACCGCGAGTCACCATCGACCACCGGACCGTCGTCCTCGACGAGGACGGCAACGAGGTCAAGCCCGGTTCCGGGGTCCGCGGAATGCTCGCGAAGAAAGGCAACATTCCGGTCGGCTATTACAAAGACGAGAGGAAGACCGCCGAGACGTTCAAGATCATCAACGGTGTGCGGTATGCGATTCCGGGTGACTACGCCATGGTCGAGGAGGACGGAACGGTCACCATGCTGGGCCGAGGCTCCGTGTCGATCAACAGCGGCGGTGAGAAGATTTATCCCGAAGAGGTCGAGGCTGCGTTGAAGGGCCATCCCGACGTCTTCGACGCTCTGGTGGTCGGTGTGCCCGATCCCCGCTACGGCCAGCAGGTGGCGGCCGTAGTGCAGGCCCGGCCCGGCTGCCGCCCGTCGTTGGCCGAGTTGGACGGCTTTGTGCGCTCGCAAATCGCGGGATACAAAGTGCCGCGCAGCGTTTGGTTCGTCGACGAGGTGAAGCGGTCACCTGCCGGCAAGCCGGATTATCGCTGGGCCAAGGAGCAGACGGAGGCGCGGGCGGCCGACGACGCACCGGCCGGCCAGGTGACTACTGGGGCGTAATTTGGGTGTGGCCGACGGCGGCTTTGCCCGAGCTGAGGCAGCTGAATGGGGCTGGTTTGGGCGCGCTACATGCGGCGGGTCGGGTGTGTGCGCGCGGCCGGTCGTGTCGTTGGCCGCAGGCGGTCGAAACCCGATAACTGCCCGACTGGATCGGCGCGGCGGGTCGAACCCTGCCGCTCCGCACGACAACATCGGTAGGGCGTCTACAGTTCGAAGCGCGATGACGATCGATGTGTGGATGCAGCACCCGACCCAGCGGTTCCTGCGCAGCGACATGTTGGCCTCGCTTCGGCGCTGGACCGGTGGGTCCATACCCGATACCGAAATCCCGATCGCGGCAACCCTTGGGGCAATGGACGCAGCCGACGTCGACCTCGGCCTGCTCAGCGCGTGGCGTGGTCCCAACGGACAGGACCTGATTTCCAACGACGAGGTCGCCGCATGGGTCGCCGCGCACCCGGACAGGTTCGCCGGCCTGGCCACGGTCGACCTGGACCGTCCGATGGCGGCGGTTCGGGAATTGCGGCGCCGAGTCCGCGACGACGGTTTCGTCGGTCTGCGAGTGGTGCCCTGGCTGTGGAACGCGCCGCCCACCGACCGTCGCTACTACCCGTTGTTCGCCGAGTGCGTGGAGCTGGCCGTGCCGTTCTGCACCCAGGTCGGTCACACCGGCCCACTGCGGCCATCGGAAACCGGACGCCCGATTCCCTACATCGATCAGGTAGCGCTGGACTTTCCGGAGCTGGTGATCGTGTGCGGGCATGTCGGCTATCCGTGGACCGAGGAGATGGTCGCGGTGGCCCGCAAGCACGAGAACGTCTACATCGACACCTCCGCCTACACTATCAAGCGGCTGCCGCAAGAGCTGGTGAGCTTCATGAAAACCGTTACCGGACAACGCAAAGTCCTGTTCGGCACCAACTATCCGATGATCGCCCACCCGCATGCCCTGGCGGGCCTCGACGAACTCGGTCTCAGCGACGACGCCCGACGAGACTTCCTGCACCGCAACGCCGAACGCGTCTTCTCAGGGCTGGCCCGAGGAAAGGTGGAAACATGAACGGCGCCCAGGCTCTGATCAACACCTTGGTCGACGGTGGAGTCGACGTGTGCTTCGCCAACCCCGGCACCTCGGAGATGCACTTCGTGGCCGCACTCGACACCGTTCCGCAAATGCGAGGCATATTAACGCTTTTCGAAGGTGTGGCCACCGGTGCGGCCGACGGCTACGCCCGCATCGCCGACCGGCCGGCGGCGGTGCTGCTGCACCTGGGGCCCGGGCTGGGCAACGGTCTGGCCAACTTGCACAACGCGCGCCGCGCCCGGGTGCCGATGGTGGTCGTCGTCGGTGACCACGCGACCTATCACAAAAAGTACGACGCCCCTTTGGAATCCGACATCGATGCGCTGGCAGGCAGCGTGTCGGGATGGGTGCGTCGCACGCAGGCCGCCGCTGACGTCGGAACTGATACCGCCGACGCGGTCGCCGCAAGCCGGTTGGTTCCGCAGATCTCGACGCTGATCCTGCCCGCCGATGCCTCCTGGTCGGAGGGCGCCGCGCCGGCTGCCCCGGTTGTGGAGCGGCCGGCGCCGACCGGTAGGGATCTGGTGTCGGTGGCCAACGTGTTGCGCTCCGGAGAACCGGTGATGTTGCTGATCGGCGGGGACGCCACCCGCGGCCCGGGGCTGGCCGCGGCCGCGCGGATCGCCGAGGCCACCGGGGCGCGCTGGCTGTGCGAGACGTTTCCGACCCGGCTGGAGCGCGGAGCCGGCGTGCCCGCCGTGGAGCGCCTCGCGTACTTCGCGGAAGCCGCGACGGCACAGCTGGACGGGGCCAAGCATCTGGTGCTGGCCGGCGCCAAATCGCCGGTGTCGTTTTTCGCCTACCCCGGCATGCCCAGCGATCTGGTGCCGGCGGGATGTGCGGTGCATCTGCTCGCCGAGCCCAGGGGAGCAGCGGACGCCCTGGTCGCGCTGGCCGACGAGTTGGCACCCGGCACCAGCGCGCCGGTGGCGGCCGCGTCGCGTCCGCAACTTCCGACGGGTGCGCTGACGTCGGCGTCGGCGGCCGACGTGATCGGCGCGCTGATGCCCGATCGGGCGATCGTCGTCGACGAATCCACCACGTCGGGTCTGCTGCTGCCACAAGCCACCGCCGGGGCGCCGGCCCATGACTGGCTGACGCTGACCGGCGGGGCGATCGGCTACGGCATCCCGGCGGCGGTGGGTGCCGCGGTCGCCGCTCCCGATCGTCCGGTACTGTGCCTGCAATCCGACGGGTCGGCGATGTACACGATTTCGGGGTTGTGGACCCAGGCGCGGGAAAACCTCGACGTCACCACCGTCATCTACAACAACGGCGCCTACGACATCCTGCGGATCGAGTTGCAGCGCGTCGGCGTCGGATCCGCTCCCGGCCCCAAGGCGCTGAATCTTCTCGACATCTCGCCCCCCAGAATGGATTTCGTCAAGATGGCCGAGGGCATGGGTGTTCCGGCGCGGCGGGTCACCACCTGTGAGGAGTTCGCCGACGCCCTGCGCGCCGCCCTCGCCGAACCCGGACCGCACCTGATCGACGCGGTGGTGCCGTCACTGTTGGGATAACACCGGGCGGCATCTCGTCACTGCCCGGTCAGCTCGCGAAAATGGTTGACGAGCCAATCCGTCATCCGGTTGAGCACATCCACGCCGGTCTCGAACTTCGCTGTCTGGGCTGCCAACGCCACGCCCACATACCCGGATTCGGTGGGGAAAAAGCCGAATTGCCGAACCAGATAGTCACCGTCGCTGCCCGGTCCCCAACCGCCTTTTGCGGCAACACCTTTAGCGGCCAGCCCCCAACGATGATCGCTGCAGAGCTGGCGCATCAAATCGATAACACCGACCGCCTCGGAGGTAGCGGGCAGACGCGCCGCGAACTGTGCTTGCCTGTCCAGCGGCCACCGCGTTTGCCCAAATACTGTGAAATCCGGCCGAAGCCGCCGGGATTCGACCGCGGTGCCCGCGTCGCCGGCCTCTCGTAGCACGGTTTGCACCTGCCGCGCCGCGTCGGCGGGATCTCCCAGTTGCGACCACAGCAACTCCGCGGCCACATTGTCCGATTCGGCGATCGCCTTGACCGCAGGGTCTTTCGCACGGCTGCGATCGCGACGTAGAGCAGCGATCGCCAACGGAACTTTGATCGTTGACCAAGCAACGCCAGTCGACCATTGGCCCAACGTATATGCCTCGGTTCGACCCGGTGCTGCGACGGCAAGCCCAATCACTCCGGACACGGCGGCAGCGAAATCTTCGAAGCTCTGGTCGAGTTCCGGGCTCCGCTCGGTAGTCATGGGCACCATTGTCGAAGGCGTACCTGCGAGTTGGCGACGCCCCATAAACCGCCTATCGCCGTATCGGCCACACCGGATCACCGCAGTCGACACCGTCGGCCGAAAGTTGGCGCTTGAGCACCTTGAAGGTCATGGTGCGGGGCAGCGTCGCGCTCACCCGGACGTATGACGGCCACTGCTTGGGCCCGAGGTCGGGCTGTTCGGCCAGAAAAGCCCGGAACGAGTCGACGTCGAAGTCGACGCCGGACGCCATCACCACCGCCGCCATCACCTGGTCACCGACCACCGGGTCGGGTATCGGATAAACCGCTACCTCGACGACTCCGGGGTAGCGCAGCAGCACCCGTTCGATCGGTGCCGTGCCGAGATTCTCTCCGTCGACTCGCATCCAGTCACCCAGCCGCCCAGCGAAATAGGCATAGCCGGCTTCGTCGCGGTAGGCCAGGTCGCCGCTGTGGTAGACGCCGCCGGCCATGCGCTCGGCGGAGGCGGCGTCGTCGTTGTAGTAGCCCTCGAAGCGACCGGGCCCGGCGATGTTGACCAACTCGCCGACGACGCCCGGTGGGCACTGTTCGCCGGTCTCGGGGTCGACGATCTGAATACCCTCCGGCAGCGGTCCCAGCGCACCGGCCGGAGTGTCGGGTGTGCGGCTGATCGCCACGCCGCCTTCGGTCGAACCGAACCCGTCGATGACCACACAGCCGAATCGGCGCGCGAAACGCTCGACGTCGCCGGGCACCCCTTCGTTGCCGTACACCGCCCGCAGCGGGTTGTCGGCGTCGTCGGGCTGCTCGGGTGTGGCAAGCACGTACGACAACGGTTTGCCGACGTAGTTGGCGTAGGTCGCGCCGTAGCGGCGCACGTCCGTCATGAAGCCGGAGGCAGAAAACTTACGGCGCAACGCCATTGACCCTTGGCATGCCAGCGCCACCGCCCATCCGACCAGGACCGCGTTGGAATGGAACAACGGCATCGACACGTAGCAGACGTCGTCGCGGCTTAGGCCGAAGCGCTGGGTCATGGTCACCCCGGCGATCGCCACCTTGCTGTGACTGCACTTCACCGCCTTCGGGTCACCGCTGGTGCCCGAGGTGTAGATCAACATGAAAGTGTTTGCAGGTGAGGCGGATTGAAAACACACGTCGGCATCCCGTTGGGCGGCGACCTCAGCGGTCCATTCGGCGGAATCCACGTTGACGTGATCCAGATCATCCAGCGGTGCAACAGATCCCGAGTCGGCGAGCACGAGCTGACAGTCGGCGTGCCGGATGTCGCGGGCCAGTGCCGCGCCGCGGCGCACCGGATTGAGGCCCACCGGAACGATGCCCGACATCCCGGCCGCCACCAACATCGCCGAGAAGAACGGGGTGTTCTGCAGCAGCACCCCGACATGCGGCGGACGCCCGGGGTCCAGACGCTCACGCAGCGCTGCCGCGATGGCGGCGCCGTGCCGTAGGTGATCTCGCCAACTGGTGAACGAGTCCTCGAAATAAACACCCCGGTCGGCGATTTCGGCCAACGGCACCAGCAGTTGGGTGACGGTCGGATCAGTGCTCAATGCGTCGGATTCCTCGTCTCGAGCGTGACGCCGCAGTCACGTTCGCATCCCACCGTGACGCTACAGTCACGCCAGCCACTAGGCCGGGGTCTCTGCCAGCTCACGCCCGATCTGGCGCAGCTGCCTGGTGGCACCGCCCAGGGCGAACTCGGTCTCCTTGGCCGCCAGAAAGTATCGATGCACCGGGTGATCGGTGTCGACGCCGACACCGCCATGCACGTGCACGATCGTGTGCGCCACCCGGTGCCCGGCGTCGGCGGCCCAGAACGCCGCCGAGGCCACGTCGAGCTCGGCCGGCAGATCTTCGGCGACCTTCCAGGCCGCCTGGGTCAGCGTCAGCCGCAGCCCCTTGACGTCGATGTAACCGTCGGCCAGCCGTTGCCCCACCGCCTGGAAGCTGCCGATCGGGCGGTCGAATTGCTCTCGGGTACGGGCGTATTCGGCCGTCATCTGCAGTCCGCGCTCCAGAATGCCGAGCTGAAATGCACTGCGGCCCAAGGCATATATCGTGCGCAGCCAGGAGACCGCAGCACTGCCGCCAACGCGGCGCGAGCCGTCCACCGCAACACCGTCTAGGGTCAGGTGTCCGACGCTGCCCAGGCCGGTGGTGTGCAGGGCGGTCACGGTCACCCCCGGGTCATCGGCGGCGACAAGGAAAACCTCGGTGCCGGAATCGGTTTCTGCGGCAACCAGGAAGGCGTCCGCGACCGGGCCGTAGCCCACCTGGGTACGCGTGCCGGTGAGCCGATAGGCCGCGCCGGTGCCAACGGCCTGCACTGGGCCCTCGCCCATCTCACCGTCGAGCGCGACGGTCAAGATCTTCGACCCGCTGACCGCCGGCACCCCCCAGCCTTGCTGCAGTTCCTCGGAGCCGAACCGGGCCAGCGCACCGGCGGCCAGCACCACCGACTCGAGGTAGGGCACCGCGGCCAGCTGGTGACCCAGCGCGACCAGCACCGCAACCTGCTCGAGCACCCCGAATCCGTCACCGCCCAGAGCCGACGCGGCAGCGCTGGTCAGGATGTCGGCGGCGGCCAGCTTGTCCCACAGCTCGCGGTCGAACCGTTGCTCCAGCGCGTCCAGCTGCCGCTGATGCTGCGGGGTGCATACCGCGTCGACGATGGTGTCCACCAGGCCGCCGAGGTCGGCCGCGGCTTCGGTTGTCGTGAAATCCATGAGCGCTCCTTATCAGCGGCTGGCCCGGGGCAGGCCGAGCGCGACCATGCCGATGATGTCGCGCTGCACTTCGTTGGTGCCGCCACCGAAGGTCAGAATCAGGCACGCCCGGTGCATCCGCTCCACCCGGCCGCGCAGCAACACGCCCGGCGAATCCTGGCGCAGCGTCGCCGCGGTACCCAGCACCTCCATCAGCAGCCGGTAGGCCTCGGTGGCCAGCTCGGTCCCGAACACCTTGGCGGCCGACGCGTCGGCCGGGGACAGCGCCTCGCTCGCAGACGACGCGAGCTCCCAGTTGATCAGCTTGAGCACCTCGGCTTTGGCGTGCACCCGGGCCAGGTTGAGCTGGACCCATTCCGAGTCGATGAGCCGCGCTCCGCTGGAATCCTTGGTGTTCTGCGCCCATTCGCGAACCTCGCGCAGGCACAGGAAGATCGGAGCCGGCGACACCAGCGCGACCCGCTCGTGGTTGAGCTGGTTGGTCACCAGCTTCCAGCCGCCGTTCTCCTCGCCGACCCGGTTGGTCACCGGCACCCGCACGTCGGTGTAATAGGTGGCGCTGGTGTCCGGGCCGGCCATGGTGTGCACCGGCGTCCAGGAGAACCCGTCGGCGGTCGTCGGCACGATCAGCACCGAGATGCCCCGGTGCTTCTTGGCCTCCGGATTGGTGCGCACCGCCAGCCAGACGTAGTCCGCGTACTGGATCAGGCTGGTCCACATCTTCTGCCCGTTGATCACGTAGTCGTCGCCGTCGCGGACGGCGGTGGTGCGCAGGTTCGCCAGGTCGGTGCCGGCGCCCGGCTCGGAGTAGCCGATCGAGAAATGCAGGTCCCCCGCAGCAATGCGCGGCAGGAAGAACTTCTTCTGCTCGTCGGTGCCGTAGGCCATGATGGTCGGCGCGACGCTGTTGATCGTGAGGAACGGCACCGGTGCACCTGCCAGCGCCGCCTCGTCGGCGAAAATCAGCGAGTCCATCGGAGAGCGGTCCTGGCCACCGTACTCCTTGGGCCAGTTCAGGGTGAGCCAGCCGTCCTTGCCCATCTGTGCGACCGTCTCCCGGTACACATTCCCGACGCCGATTTCGCCCCCGATCGAGCTCAGCGCCTCGCGCCGCTCCGGCGTCATCAAGGTGGTGAAGTACGACCGCAGTTCGCGGCGCAGCTCTTCCTGCTCCGGTGTGTAACTGATGCGCATTCCTGCCGCCTCCGGTCGAACGTCGTGCACACAAATGCCGTCACTGGCCGCCTAAACGAGCGCCTGAACGAGCGCGAACGGCTACCCATCCGTTCTCCCGGTTGTAACACGTTCTAGTCTGGGAATCCAGCGACCGTTTCGTCAGAGGCGCCACAGCCCTATGGTGGTGCTACGGAGTGATCAGGTAAAGCGCCAGCTTCAGGGAGGATGCCGTGCGGGTAAAGGTGGACCGTGACCGGTGCGAAGGTAACGCGGTGTGCTTGGGAATTGCACCGGATATCTTCGACCTGGACGACGAGGACTATGCCGTCGTAAAGCTCGACCCCATTCCGCCGGACCGAGAGGCCCTGGCCGAGCAGGCGATCGCCGAATGTCCGCGGGCCGCCCTGCTTCGCGAGGACTAGGCCCCAGAACAACCCGGACAACCCGAACTAGAGGTATTCATAAATTGACTAGGGCCAACGATCTGTCCGGGAAGGTCGCGGTGGTCACCGGCGCGGCTGCGGGACTGGGCCGCGCCGAGGCGGTGGGGCTGGCCAGGCTCGGCGCTGTCGTCGTCGTCAACGACATCGGCGCCGCCCTGCACAACTCGGACGTCATCGACGAGATCAACGCAACCGGCGCCAAAGCGGTCGCGGTCGCCGGCGACATCAGCCAGCGCGCGACGGCCGACGAACTCGTCGCGACCGCCGACGGGCTGGGCGGGCTGGACATCGTGGTCAACAACGCCGGCATCACCCGCGACCGGATGCTGTTCAACATGTCCGACGAGGACTGGGACCAGGTCATCGCGGTACACCTGCGCGGCCATTTCCTGCTCACCCGTAACGCGGCCACCTACTGGCGCGCGAAAGCCAAAGACACCCCGGACGGCTCGGTGTACGCCCGGCTGGTCAACACCTCCTCGGAGGCGGGGCTGGTCGGTCCCGCGGGGCAGGCCAACTACGGCGCGGCCAAGGCGGGCATCACCGCGCTCACCCTGTCCGCGGCGCGGGCGCTGGGCCGCTACGGCGTGCGCGCCAACGCAATCTGCCCGCGGGCCCGCACCGCGATGACCGCCGAGGTCTTCGGCGCCGAGCCCGAAATCGCAGTAGGTGAAATCGACCCGTTGTCACCGGAGCACGTGGTCAGCCTGGTCCAGTTTCTGGCATCGCCGGCGGCCGCTGAGGTCAACGGGCAACTGTTCATCGTCTACGGCCCGCAGGTGACGCTGGTGGCCGCGCCGACGGTCGAGCGGCGTTTCAGCGCGGACGGCTCGGCGTGGGAGCCCGCGCAGCTGACTGACACCTTGCGGGACTACTTTGCTGGCCGGGATCCGGACCGCAGCTTTTCGGCTACCGGTCTGATGGCACAGTAGGGGCTCGACGGCGGCCCGGGGGCTTGTCGGGCCCGCGTCGACAGTTAGAACCTGTGTCAGAATGACCGCACGAGAAGGGGTTTAACCAGCCAAATTAACGCACGTTATGCAAAGTGCTGTTCATTGACACGGCGAAGTCGTTCTGGGTTAATATGAGCCGGCTCGCCAGAAGCCGCATCCGGCCCCTGCTCGGGCCCAGGGGACACATCGGCTTCGCCGCCTAGCAGACGGGGGAACCAAGTTGATTCAACAGCTTGCGGTTCCGGCCCGGGCCGTCGGCGGGTTCTTCGAAATGTCGATCGATACCGCCCGCGCTGCTTTCCGGCGCCCGTTTCAGTTCCGCGAGTTCCTCGATCAGACCTGGATGGTTGCCCGGGTATCACTGGTCCCCACCCTGCTGGTCTCCATCCCGTTCACAGTCCTGGTGGCCTTCACCCTCAACATCCTGCTGCGCGAAATCGGTGCGGCCGACCTCTCCGGCGCCGGAACGGCATTCGGCACCATTACCCAGCTGGGCCCGGTGGTGACCGTGCTGGTGGTCGCCGGCGCCGGCGCCACCGCAATCTGCGCCGACCTGGGCGCCCGCACCATCCGCGAAGAGATCGACGCGATGCGGGTGCTGGGCATCGACCCGATCCAACGCCTGGTCGTGCCAAGGGTTTTGGCGTCGACGCTGGTCGCATTGCTGCTCAACGGATTGGTGTGCGCCATCGGTTTGTCCGGTGGCTATGTGTTCTCCGTCTTCCTGCAGGGTGTCAACCCCGGTGCCTTCATCAACGGGCTCACCGTGCTGACCGGCCTGCGGGAGTTGATCTTGGCCGAAGTCAAAGCGCTGCTGTTCGGCGTGATGGCCGGGCTGGTCGGCTGTTACCGTGGCCTGACCGTCAAGGGCGGGCCCAAGGGCGTCGGCAACGCGGTCAACGAAACCGTCGTCTACGCGTTCATCTGCCTGTTCGTGATCAACGTGGTGATGACGGCCATCGGCGTACGAATCTCGGCGAAGTAACACATGAAGGAAAGCAAGCGATGGTGATGAAGCGATGAGCTATGACGTCACTATCCGCTTCCGCCGACTCATGTCCCGGCTGCAGGAGCCGGTCGACAGCTTCGGCGAGCAGGCGCTGTTCTACGGCGAAACCGTGCGCTACATCCCCAACGCCATCACGCGATACCGCAAAGAGACCATCCGGCTGGTCGCCGAGATGACCCTGGGTGCGGGCGCGCTGGTCATGATCGGCGGCACGGTCGGCGTGGCGGCCTTCCTGACCCTGGCCTCCGGCGGCGTCATCGCAGTGCAGGGCTACTCGTCGCTGGGCAACATCGGGATCGAAGCGCTGACCGGATTCCTCTCGGCGTTTTTGAACGTGCGCGTCGTCGCACCGGTGATCGCCGGCATCGCCCTGGCGGCCACCATCGGCGCCGGCGCCACCGCCCAGCTGGGCGCCATGCGGGTGTCCGAGGAGATCGACGCTGTCGAATGCATGGCCGTCCACTCGGTCTCGTACCTGGTGTCGACCCGGTTGATCGCCGGCCTGGTCGCCATCGTTCCGCTGTATTCGCTGTCGGTGCTGGCCGCGTTCTTCGCCGCCCGGTTCACCACGGTGTTCATCAACGGGCAGTCCAAAGGCCTTTACGACCACTACTTCAACACCTTCCTTATTCCGTCCGACCTGCTGTGGTCGTTTCTGCAGGCGATCGTGATGTCGATCGCGGTGATGCTGGTGCATACCTATTACGGCTACAACGCCAGCGGCGGGTCGGTCGGCGTCGGGATCGCCGTCGGTCAGGCCGTGCGGACTTCGCTGATCGTGGTGGTCGTCATCACGCTGTTCATCTCGCTCGCCGTCTACGGCGCGTCCGGCAACTTCAACCTCTCTGGATAGGACTGGGTAGAGACCATGGCAGGCGGATCGCGGCGCACCAGCGTGCGGGTGGCGGCAGCGCTGCTGGCCGGCCTGCTGGTGGGATCGGCCGTCCTGACCTACCTGTCCTATACCGCGGCATTCACCTCGACCGACACCGTCATCGTCTCCTCGCCGCGGGCCGGGCTGGTGATGGAGAAGGGCGCCAAGGTCAAGTTCCGCGGCGTCCAGGTCGGCACCGTCGAGGACATCACCTACAGCGGTGACCAGGCACGGCTGCGGCTGGCCATCAGAAGCGGCGAGATGCGCTTCATCCCGTCCAACGCCACCGTGCACATCGCCGGCAACACCATCTTCGGCGCCAAATCGGTGGAGTTCATTCCGCCCAAGACGGCGCCGTCGCCGACGTCGCTGCGCCCTGACGCGCATGTCGAGGCATCCCAGGTGCAGCTGGAGGTCAACACGCTGTTCCAGTCGCTCATCGACTTGCTGCACAAAATCGACCCGGTCGAATTGAACGGAACGCTCAGCGCGCTGTCCGAAGGCCTGCGGGGCCACGGCGACGACCTCGGCGCGCTGTTGTCGGGGCTGAATACCCTGACCCGCCAAGCGAATCCGAAGCTGCCCACCCTGCAGGAGGATTTCCGCAAGGCGGGCATCGTGACCAACGTCTACGCCGACGCCGCGCCCGATCTGAACACCGTGTTCGACAGCCTGCCCACCATCAACAAGACACTGGTGGACAAGCAGAAAGACCTGAACACCACGCTGCTGGCCACCATCGGCCTGGCGAACAACGCCTACGAGACGCTGGAGCCCGCCGAGCAGAACTTCATCGACGCCATCAACCGGCTGCGGGCCCCGCTGAAGGTGGCCGCCGACTACTCGCCGGAATTCGGCTGCCTGTTCAAGGGAATCGGCCGCGGTATCAAAGAATTCGCCCCGCTGATCGGGGTCCGCAAGGCGGGCCTGTTCACCTCGTCGAACTTCGTGCTGGGCGCGCCGGCCTACACCTACCCGGAGAGCCTGCCGATCGTCAACGCCTCCGGCGGGCCGAACTGCCGCGGTTTGCCCGACATCCCGACCAAGCAGAACGGCGGGTCGTTCTACCGCGCACCGTTCCTGGTCACCGACAACGCCAACATTCCGTACGAGCCGTTCACCGAGGTGCAGGTTGACGCGCCGTCGACCTTGCAGTTCTTGTTCCACGGTGCCTTCGCGGAACGGGACGACTTCTGATGGCGGGCGGGGGCATGCCGTCGCATCGCTCGATGGTGATCAAGGTCAGCATCTTCGCACTGGCGATGTTGCTGGTGGCCGCGGCGCTGGTGGTGGTGTTCGGCGACTTCCGGTTCGGCCCGGAAGCCACCTACCACGCCACCTTCACCAACGCGTCCCGGTTGAAGGCCGGCCAGAAGGTGCGCATCGCCGGCATACCGGTCGGGGCGGTGTCGGGGGTCGCGCTGAATCCGGACAACACCGTTGACGTGACGTTCGGAGTCGACAAGCGCTACACGCTCTATTCGTCCACGCGTGCGGTGGTCCGGTACGAAAACCTGGTCGGCGACCGCTACCTGGAGATCACCTCCGGGCCCGGGGAGCTGCGCAAGCTGCCGCCGGGCGGCACCATCAACGCCCAGCACACCCAGCCGGCGCTGGACCTCGATGCGCTGCTGGGCGGACTGAAGCCGGTGCTCAAGGGCCTCGACGCGGACAAGGTCAACACGATCACCAGCGCGGTCATCGAGTTGCTGCAGGGCCAGGGCGGCGCATTGTCCGACGTGCTCGCCGAAACCAGCGCCTTTTCGACGGCCCTGGGCCAACGCGACCAGCTGATCGGCGACGCGATCACCAACCTCAACGCGGTGCTGGCCACCGTCGACCAGAAGAGCGCGCAATTCTCCGCCAGTGTCGACCAGCTGCAACAGCTGATCACCGGGCTGGCCGACAACAAGGACGCGGTTGCCGGCGCGATCCCGCCGCTGGCCTCGACGACGACCGATCTCACCGACCTGCTGAGAAATTCGCGTCGGCCGTTGCAGGGCATCCTGGAAAACACCCGGCCGCTGGCCACCGAGCTCGACGACCGCAAGGCCGAGATCAACAACGACGTCGAGCAGCTGGGCGAGGACTACCTGCGGTTGGCCGCGCTGGGCTCCTACGGGGCGTTCTTCAACATCTACTTCTGCACCGTGACGATCAAGATCAACGGTCCGGCCGGCAGCGACATCCTGATCCCGATGGGCGGTCAGCCGGATCCCAGCAAGGGAAGGTGCGCCTTTGCCAAATAACAACAAGCCAAGCAGTAAACGCGATCGCGACCCGCTGCGCACCGGCATCTTCGGTGTGGTGCTGGTGGTCTGCGTCGTGCTGATCGCCTTCGGCTACGCCGGGCTGCCCTTCATTCCCCAGGGCAAGACCTACGACGCCTACTTCACCGATGCGGGCGGCATCACGCCCGGTAACGCCGTCTACGTCTCGGGCTTCAAGGTGGGCAAGGTCTCGGAGGTGAGCCTGGCCGGTGACAGCGCCAAGATCACCTTCAGCGTCGACCGCAAGGTCGTCGTCGGCGACCAGTCGCTGGCCGCGATCCGGACCGACACCATCCTCGGCGAGCGGTCCATCTCGGTGACCCCGGCCGGCAGCGGGCATGCCACCACGATTCCGTTGAACCGGACCACCACGCCCTACACGCTCAACGGCGCCCTCGAGGAGCTGGGCCGCAACGCCAACGACCTGAACAAGCCGCAGTTCGAGCAGGCCTTGAAGGTGCTCACCGAGACGCTGCATGACGCCACGCCGCAGCTGCGCGGTGCGCTGGACGGCGTGACGTCGCTGTCGCGCACCCTGAACAGTCGCGACGAAGCGCTGCAGGGCCTGCTGGCGCACGCCAAGACGGTAACCGGGGTGTTGTCGCAGCGCGCCGCGCAGGTCAACAAGCTGATCGATGACGGCAACCAGCTGTTCGCCGCGCTCGACGAGCGCCGTGCCGCGCTGGGCGCGCTCATCTCCGGCATCGACGACGTCTCGGCGCAGATTTCCGGCTTCGTCGCCGACAACCGCCGAGAGTTCGGCCCGGCCCTCTCCAAGCTCAACCAGGTGCTGAGCAACCTCAACGAGCGCCGCGACTACATCACCGAAGCCCTCAAGCGGCTGCCCGCCTACGCGACCACGCTGGGCGAGGTCGTCGGGTCCGGACCGGGATTCAACGTCAACGTCTTCAGCGCTATTCCGGCGCCGCTGATGGCCATGGTGTTCGACATGGTCTATCAGCCCGGCAAACTGCCGGACAGCTTCGCCGACTATCTGCGCGGGCTCATCCAGGAACGCTGGATCATCAGGCCGAAGTCGCCATGACGACCGCCATACAGCGACGTTTCGGCCGCCGGGGCGTGCGCACCGTCACCATCATCGCTTTGGTCGCGGTGCTGGTGGGCGGTGTCTACGTGCTGGCTTCGGTGGGCGGCAACGGTCGCAAGATCGTCGCGTACTTCACCTCCGCCGTGGGGCTCTACCCTGGCGACGAGGTCCGCATCCTCGGGGTTCCGGTCGGTACGGTGGACACGATCGAGCCGCGGCCGTCGGACGTCAAGATCACCATGTCGGTGTCCGAGGACGTCAAGATTCCCCGCGACGCCCAGGCCGTCATCATGTCGCCAAACCTGGTGGCGGCGCGGTTCATTCAGCTCACCCCCGCCTACACCGGCGGCGCCGTGCTGCCCGACGGCGCCAGCATCGAGCTGTCTCGCACCGCGGTCCCGGTGGAGTGGGACGAGGTCAAGGAGGCGCTGACCCAACTGTCGGTCACCCTCAGTCCGGCCGCGGGAGAACTGCAGGGCCCGCTGGGAGCAGCGATCAACCAGGCTGCCGACACCCTTGACGGCAACGGCGACTCGTTCCACAAGGCGCTGCAGGAACTCTCGCAAGTCGCCGGGCGCCTGGGGGATTCGCGCAGCGACATTTTCAGCACCGTCAAGAACCTGCAGGTGCTGGTCGACGCGCTGTCGCAGAGCAACGAACAGATCGTGCAGTTCGCCGGGCACGTGGCCTCGGTGTCGCAGGTGCTCGCCGACAGCTCACGCAACCTGGACCACACCCTGGGCACACTCAACCAGGCGCTCTCCGATATCCGGGGCTTTCTGCACGAGAACAACTCGACGCTGATCGAAACGGTCAGCCAGCTGGGCGACCTTACCCAGACCTTGAGTAACCAGAGCGACAACCTCGAGCAGGTGTTGCACGTGGCGGGTCCCGGTATCGCCAACTTCTACAACATCTACGACCCCGCGCAGGGCACCCTGAACGGTCTGCTGTCGATACCCAACTTCGCCAACCCGGTGCAATTCATCTGCGGCGGCTCGTTCGACACCCCTGCGGGAACTTCGGGACCCGACTACTACCGGCGCGCCGAATTGTGCCGGGAGCGCTTGGGTCCGGTGCTGCGCCGGCTCACGGCGAACTACCCGCCGATCATGTTCCACCCGCTCAACACGATCACGGCCTACAAGGGCCAGGTCATCTACGACACCCCGGCCACCCAGGCCAAGGCCGAGACGCCGGTTCCAGAGTTGACCTGGATTCCGGCCAAGCCGGCGACACAGCCGGCGCCGGGCAACACCACGGACCTGCAGAGCCTGTTTGTCCCGCAAGCGCCCGGCCCCCCGCCCGGGTACGGCCCGCTGCCGGGACCGCCGCCTGCTCCGGCTGCCTCCCCGGCGCCCGCGGCACCGCTACCCGCCGAGCAGGGGGCCGGCCGATGAGACGAATCATGTTGCGCGCCGGTGTTTTTGCTGCCGGCAGCACGCTGCTTGCGGGTTGTCAGTTCGGCGGGCTGAACTCGCTTCCGTTGCCCGGGACCGCCGGCCACGGCGAAGGCGCATTCACGATCACCGCCGAGCTGCCCGACGTGGCGACGCTGCCGCAGAACTCGCCGGTGATGGTCGACGACGTCACCGTCGGCAGTGTCGCCGGCATCGAAGCCATGCAGCGGCCCGACGGATCCTTTTATGCCGCGGTGAAATTGGCCCTGGACAAGCAAGTGGTGCTGCCGTGCAACTCGACCGCCACGGTCGCCCAGACGTCGCTGCTGGGCTCGATGCACATCGACCTGGTGCGTCCGGCTGACCGTCCGACCGGCAGGCTGGGGGACCGCAACTGCCAGTCCATCCCGGAGTCCCGCACGGGCCGCGCGCCCACCACCGAGGAGGTGTTCGCCGCACTCGGGGTGGTGGTCAACAAGGGCAATGTCGGTGCGCTGGAGGAGATCACCGACGAGACCTATCAAGCCGTGGCGGGCCGGCAGGGTCAGTTCAAAGACCTGATCCCCAGGCTCGCGGAGTTGACGGCCGGACTCAACAAGCAGGTCAACGACATCATCAACGCGGTCGACGGGCTGAACAGATTCGCCGCAATCCTGGCGCGGGACAAGGATAATCTGGGCCGGGCGCTGGACACCTTGCCCGACGCGCTTCGGGTGCTCAACAAGAACCGCGCCAGCATCGTCGAGGCGTTCGCCGCGCTGAAAAAGCTGGCCATCGTCACCTCGCACGTGCTGTCCAAGACCAAGACCGACTTCGCCGCGGACTTGAAAGACCTCTACTCGGTCGTGAAGGCGATCAACGACAACCGTAAGGAATTCGTCACCTCGCAGCAGCTGCTGCTGACCTTCCCGTTCCCCAACTTCGGCATCAAGCAGGCGGTGCGCGGCGACTATCTCAACGTGTTCACCACATTCGACCTGACCCTGCGGCGTATCGGTGAGACATTCTTCACCACGTCGTATGCCCTTGACCCGAACATGGCGCACATGGACGAGATCCTCAACCCGCCCGACTTCCTGACCGGGGAAATGGCCAACCTGTCCGGACAGGCGGCCGACCCGTTCAAGATTCCGCCCGGTACGGCTTCGGGTCAGTAAGGGGCAGTAGGGATGCGGAGATGATCGACAGACTCACCAGGATCCAGCTGGCCATCTTCGGGGTGATCACCGTCATCACCCTGGTGGTGATGGGCGTCTTCTACCTGCGGTTGCCGGCCACGTTCGGCCTCGGAACCTACGGTGTCAGCGCCGATTTCGTCGCCGGTGGCGGTTTGTACAAGAACGCCAACGTCACCTACCGCGGTGTGGAAGTGGGGCGGGTGGAGTCGGTCGAGCTGAATCCGTCCGGCGTCACCGCCGAAATGCGGCTGAACAGCGGCACTCCGATTCCGTCGAACGTCACCGCCACCGTGAAGAGCGTGTCGGCCATCGGCGAGCAGTACGTCGACCTGGTGCCGCCCGCCAATCCGTCGCCGGCCAAGCTGCGCAACGGATCCACGATCGAGCGCCAGAACACCCGGATCGGCCAGGACGTCGCCGATCTGCTGCACAAGGCCGAGGTGCTGGTCAACAGTCTCGGCGACACGCGGCTACGAGAATTGCTGCACGAGGCGTTCACCGCCACCAACGGCACCGGTCCGGAGTTGGCCCGGCTGGTGGAATCGGCGCGGTTGCTGGTGGACGAGGCCAATACCAACTACCCGCAGGTCTCGCAGCTGATCGACCAGGCAGGTCCGTTCCTGCAGGCTCAAGTCCGCGCCGGCGCTGACATCAAATCACTGGCCGACGGGCTGGCGCGGTTCACCGCCGAGCTCCGTGCGGCCGACCCGCGGCTGCGTGACACCCTGGCCACCGCTCCGGACGCGATCGACGAGGCCAACACGGCGTTCTCCGGTATCCGGCCCTCCTTCCCGGCGCTGGCGGCCAGCCTGGCCAACCTGGGCCGGGTGGGCGTGATCTACCACAAGTCGATCGAGCAGCTTCTGGTGGTGCTGCCGGCGCTGTTCGCCGCGCTCACCACCGCTGCCGGCGGGGTGCCCCAGGACGAGGGCGCCAAGCTGGACTTCAAGATCGACCTCAACGACCCGCCGTCGTGCAACGTCGGCTTCATTCCGCCGCCGCTGATCCGCTCGCCCGCCGACGAGGGGCTGCGGGAACTCCCGCAGGACATGTACTGCAAGACCGCGCAGAACGACCCCAGCACGGTGCGCGGCGCCCGGAACTACCCGTGCCAGGAGTTTCCCGGCAAGCGGGCACCGACGATCCAGTTGTGCCGCGACCCGAAGGGCTACGTGCCCACTGGTCGCAACCCGTGGCGCGGGCCGCCGGTCCCGTACGACACACCGGTAACCAATGGACTGAACGTCTTGCCGCCCAACAAGTTTCCCTACATTCCGCCGGACGCCGATCCGGACCCGGGCACGCCGATCGCCGGGCCGCCGCCACCGGGTGTGGTGCCCGGTCCCGGACCGGCGTTGCACCAGCCGGCGCAGCCGGCGCCGCCGCCCAACGACAACGGCCCGCCGCCGCCCTTCACGTCGTGGATGCCGCCGGATTATCCACCGCAGCCACCGCTGCTTCCGTACCCGAAGACGCTGCCGCCGCCGCCCCCGCCCGTGGGCACCGGACCGGAACCGCAAGCCAGCGGCCAGGCTTACACCACCTATGACCAGAGCACCGGAGTCTTCAAGGACCCGGCCGGCGGCACTGGTATCTTCGCGCCTGGCATCAACGGCGCATCCAGCGCGGAGAATTGGGTGGACCTCATGCTTGCTCCGAAGGCTATGTAGTGGCACCACAGCAGCCGGGCGCGCAGCGGGTGCGCCGGCGGGCGTCTCGCGCGGCGGGTCCGGCAAAAGCCGCATCGAGCCAGCGTGAAGCAGCCGAAACCCCCGTCAAGGTCACGTCCACGGCCGACCCGAAGCGGCCGGCCAAGCCGGTCACGCCGGTCACGCCGGTCACGGCGGTCAAGGCTCGGTCGGCGGTCCGGCCGCCGCCCCGCCGACGGGCCCGGGGCAGGCTGGTGGCCTGGATATCGCTGGCCGCCGCGGTGGTGATCATCGCCGCGCTGAGCTGGGGGGTGCTGGCCCTGGTCGGTCAGCACCGGGACGCCGACGCCGAGCAGGCCCGGCAGCGACGCTTCGTCGACACCGCCACGCAGTTGGTGGTCAACATGTTCAGCTACACGCCGAACACCATCGACGAGGCAGTCAACCGATTCGTCAACAGCACCAGCGGTCCGCTGCGCGGGATGCTCAGCGCCAACAACAACGTCGACAACCTCAAAGGCTTGTTCCGCGCCACCAACGCCACGTCCGAGGCCGTCATCAACGGTGCCGCCCTGGAAGGCATCGACACCGTCAGCGACAACGCTTCGGTGCTGGTTTCGGTGCGGGTGACGGTTGCCGACATCGACGGCGTCAACAAGCCGTCCATGCCCTATCGGTTACGGGTCATCGTGCACGAGGACGAGACCGGGCGGATGACCGGCTACGACCTGAAGTATCCCGACGGGGGCAACTGATGCGACTGCGGCGCGTGTGGCGTGCGCTGGGTGCCGTTGCCGGCGTCCTGCTGGTCGTCGCGATCGTGGGACTGGCCGCGGCCGGTGGGTGGTTCTACTGGGACCGGGTGGAGACCAGCGGCGAGCGGATTGCGCGGGCGGAGTTGCCGAAGGTGGCCGCCGACCAGATACCGAAGGTGTTCGCCTACGACTACCAGACGGTCGAACGCAGCCTCAACGACGCTTATCTGTTCCTGACGCCCGACTATCGCCAGGAGTTCAAGCGCAGCGCCAACGCGCAGATCATCCCGGAGGCCAAGAAGCGCGAGGTGGTGGTCCAGGCCAATGTCGTCGGCGTGGGAGTGATGTCGGTGCAACGCAATTCGGCGTCGGTGATGGTGTACATGAACCGTACCGTGACCGACAAGTCACGCCAGCCGCTCTACGACGGCAGCCGGCTGCGGGTGGACTACAAACGGATCGACGGCAAGTGGCTGATCGCCTACATCACGCCGATCTGAGTCCAGTCCCGAGCGATCGAGGCCGGAGCCGACGCAGGTTGCGCGACCCGGAAAATTATCTGTGACCTGGCGCACAATCTAGGCGTACCCTAAAGGCGTCTCTTGGAGAAGGGAGACGTTAATGAAGGGTGCATATCGCGATCCGGTGGAACACTCCCGAACCACCCAACCGCATGCCGGTGAATCGTTTATCGACACGTTGTGGCTGCCGGGGTTGTTCCTGATCGTACTCGGAGTGATCGGCATGGCCGGGATTGTGGCGGCCCTGGCCTACAATCACGGCGAGTTGCTACTGACGCTGGGCTCAGGCGCGGCGGGTTTGCTGATGGCCGGTGGGTTGTTGATCATGGCCGAGCATCACCGCGTGCAACGCGTGGAGCGTCGGTGGCTGGCCGAACACCCGGACTACTGGCGTCAGCAACACCACGACGTTTAGCTCCGGGTAGGGCCGTTTAGCGCCGTTTAGGGCACTCGGGCGCCCGTCGAGCGCACTGTCGATGGCACGCGCGCCCGTAGCTCTGCTGCTCCGTCGCCGGTCAGTAGCAGATCGCAATCTGGTTGCAGCGCAACGGGTACCGTTCGATCGGGCTAGGCGGCGGCCCCACCAGCTGGAGCGAGAACGGTTCCTTTTTCATGTCCGGCGCCAGACCGCAGACCGCGCCATGCAAGGTGGTGTGCGTGCCGGTCATGTTCTCGTCGCTGAACGCATAGGTTTCCGTCGACGGCGCGGTGCTGCCGTCGGGGCACAACACGCCCTCCGCCTGGTTCACCTGGAAGGTCCACAGGACACTGGTCAGCCGAGCCCGGGCGCCGAAGTTCTGCAGCTTGTCGGCGCGGGTGATCTGTTGGGGCGTCGTGCTCGCGATATTGAGCGCACACTGGAACGCCCACGTGACCGGGTCGGAGTAGTCGTTCATGTTGCGCGTTCCGGACGGCTGGTCGCACAGCGCGGTGATGGTCCAGGTAACCCCGGAAACGCCGGCCTGGCTGAAGGAGTAGGCACCGTCCGGCGGTGGCGCGACGGCATGGGCCGGTTCGCCTGATTCCAGCGCGGTCGCCAGTGCGACGGCCGAGACGATGCCCGCGCCGGCGGCCAGTCCGTGACGGATGTTCACGTCGCTTCCTCCTTGATCTTCTTTGCTGGCTACCGCGCTGCGGTGCTGCATCGAGTATCACAGCGTTTCGGCGGGAACACCATGGCTTCGCAACGCCGGCCGGCGCCTGGCTCAGGCCAGCTCAGGCCCCCCTTCAGGCCTTCGTGCCGAGGATTTCGTGGGCCAGCTCTCGAAGGGCACGGCGATCATCGGACAAAGCCGCGCGGCCGGCCGCGGTGGCCCGGTAGACGCGGCGGGCCCGGCCGGCCACCACCTGTTGCTCCGACACCAGCAGACCGTCGGCCTCCAGCCGGTGCAGTGTCGGATACAGTGTGCCGGGGCTCACCTGGTATCCGTGGCGGCTCAGTTCCCCGGTCAGCCATGCGCCATGGACTTCTTCCTCGGTGGCGTGATGCAGGATGTGCAGGCGAAGCGCAGCCCGCTGAAATTCCCGCATGGACAACCCCTTTCGGGACAACCCCTTTCGGGTCAGTGACGAAGCCGATATCGGGTTCCGATTCTACGGCGTGCAGGTCTAGGAGCTGCGCAGCAGCGTCATGAAACCGGTTCCCAGGCAAACTCGGGCGGCGCGGCCCACTGCGGGTCACCGGTGCGGCCGGCGTATTCGACGCCGGTGCCCATACCCGCTTGACGGTCCTCGTCGGAGAGGTCGCCGAGGAATCCAGACGCCGGGGTGGTTCATCTCGATGATCGCGGAGATGCGTTCGGCGGCGCCCAGCCACAACACCGCAACCGCAACGGGTTTGGGCAGCGGATTGCCGTCCAGGGGCACCTGCTCGGCGTGTAGTCGGCCTTACCGGCCGGCGGGCTATGCGAGCAGGCGGTCGCCAGGCCAGTGGCGGTGAGCACCCCCAGGCCGCTCCACGTGAGGAAGCCGCGTCGATCAACCGGCATTGGCCAGCCGCGCATCCAGTGAGCAGACGGACGAACCTGTCACCGCCAACTCGGACTCCGATATCGTGTTCCGATAGTCTTCCGGGTGAGCGTACCGCAGGAGTTGTTCGCGACCGACCCCCGGGCAGATCGAGGCATAGCAGTGGATTTGGCAGTGGATGACGTTTCGGTGTTCGAATTCGCCGACGTTGTCGTCGAACGTGACCGGGTGCGAGCGTTGGACGGGTTCACCGCCGCCATTCCCCGGCGCGGGGTGACGGCGGTGTTCGGCCCGTCGGGATCGGGCAAGTCGACCCTGCTGCGCTTGTGCAATCGACTGGAGGTGCCGACGAGTGGGCGAGTGTTGTTCTGCGGCAAGGATATTGCCGAGACAGACCCGTTATGGCTGCGGCGCCGGGTGGGCATGTGTTTCCAGCGTCCCACACCGTTTCCGGGCACGGTGGCCGACAACCTGCTGGCCGCCGAGCCGACTGCGTCGCAAGCGCAGTTGCGGGACACGCTGGCGCGGGTGGCGCTCACCGGGTCATGGTTGGATCGCGACGCGACCGCGTTGTCGGGCGGGGAGGCGCAGCGCATGTGCCTGGCCCGCACCCTGATGGTCCGCCCACAGGTGCTGCTGCTCGACGAACCCACTTCAGCCGTCGACGCCGAAGCGGCCCGGGTGATCGAGCGTGCGGTGCGTGGGCTGGCCGACGACGGCATTCCCGCCCTGTGGGTCACCCACGACCCGGCGCAAGCCGAGCGGGCCGCCGACCGGATATTGCACATCGAACGGGGCCGCTGCGTGGGACTCGTCGACGTTGCCTCCAAGCCGGCCGACGGTCAGGCCGACGATCAGGTGACGTCGTGACCGGCCAGGTCGGTTGGATCGGGCTGGCGACATCGCTGGCGCTGGTGGCGTTCGCGGCCGCGATTTCACTCTGGCAGCGGCTGGGCCTGGAAAGGCAGGTGGTGTGGGCGGCCGCCCGCGCGCTGGTCCAGTTGCTGCTCGTCGGGGGCGCGCTGACGCTGCTCTTCGCGCCCGGCCGGTCGCTGTGGTGGTCGGCGGCGTGGATGGCGGGCATGATCGGCTACGCCGGCGATGTCGCCCGCCGGCGGGCACCCGAGGTGCCGCGGCTGGCGCCGCTGGCCATTGCCGCGTTCGCCGCAGCGGCCGCGATCACCTTGGGGGTGATATTCGGGCTGCGGGTCTTTCCGCTGCAGGCCCGAACCCTGGTGCCGATTGCCGGAATGATGATCGGCAACTCGATGACCGCCATGGTGCTGGTAGCCCGGCGCCTGGTCGACGAGCTGCGCGACAAACGTGACGAGGTGGAAGCCAGACTCGCCCTCGGGCAACCGTCGCGTCAGGCCGTGGCTCCCTATCTGCGGATCGCGCTGCGGTCGGCGATCTCGCCGCAGATCGAGACCACGAAAGCCACCGGACTGGTGTTCCTTCCGGGCGCCATGACCGGACTCATCCTCGCCGGGGTGCCACCGGTGCAGGCCGTGCTGGTGCAGGCGGTGGTGATGTTCCTGGTCCTGGGCTCGGTCGCGACCACCACCGTCGTCGTGGCCCTGGGCCTGGTGCGGCTGGTTTTCACCCGGGACCATCGGTTACTGCCGCTGCGCTCGCGGCCCCGGAGTTAACCCGGGTCCTTCGGACGCGCCTCGGCGAGGGCGTCGAGGAACGAGCGGGCCCAGCGGTCCACGTCATGGGCCAGCACCTGGCGCCGCAGCGCGCGCATCCGCCGCCGTCCCTCCTCGTCGGTCTGGTTCAGCGCCCCCTCGATCGCGTCCTTGAGCCCTTCGAGGTCATGCGGGTTGACCAGGTACGCCTGTCGCAGTTCGGCGGCGGCCCCGGTGAATTCGCTGAGGACCAGGGCGCCACCGAGATCACTGCGGCACGCGACGTACTCCTTGGCCACCAGGTTCATCCCGTCCCGCAGCGGGGTGACCAACATGACGTCGCTGGCCACGAAATAGGCGATCAGCTCATTGCGGGGCACCGGACGGTGCAGGTAGTGCACGACCGGGTGACCGACCTCGGCGTACTCGCCGTTGATGTGGCCGACCTGGCGTTCGATATCGTTACGCAGTATCTGGTAACTCTCGACCCGCTCGCGGCTGGGTGTTGCCAGCTGGATCAACACGGTGTCGTCGCGTTTGGCGCGCCCCTCGGCCAGTAGCTCGTAGAACGCCTTCAGCCGCACGTCGATGCCCTTGGTGTAGTCGAGGCGGTCCACGCCGAGCAGGATCTTGCGGGGGTTACCGAGTTCGGCGCGGATCTCGCGAGCCCGGCGTTTGATGTCGCGATGGCGCGCCGCCTGGTCGAGCGCCCCGGAGTCGATGGAGATGGGGAAGGCGCCCACCCGAATCGTGCGCGACTCGAGCTGGACCGCACCGAATCGCGACCGCACGCCGACAGCTCCGCGCGACGTTTCGACGTCGAGCAGCTGCCTGGCCAGAAAGAGGAAGTTCTGGGCGTCGCCGACCAGGTGGAACCCCACCAGGTCGGCGCCGAGCAGGCCCTCGATGATCTCGGTGCGCCACGGCAGCTGCATGAACAGCTCCACCGGCGGAAACGGGATGTGCAAGAAGAAGCCGATGGTCAGGTCCGGCCGCATCGTGCGCAGCATCTTCGGGACCAGTTGCAGCTGGTAGTCCTGAACCCAGACGGTTCCGCCGCGACCGGCCGCGCGTGCGGTGGCTTCGGCGAAGCGGCGGTTGACGTCGACATACCGCTCCCACCACTCGCGGTGGTAGAGCGGCTTGACGATGACGTCGTGGTACAGGGGCCACAGTGTGGCGTTGGAAAACCCCTCGTAATATTCGGCGACGTCGTCGGCGGACAGCCGTACCGGATGCAGCCGCAGCTCGTCCTGGACGATGTGCTCGTCTACCACGTCGACATCGGCTTCGGCAACACCGGGCCAGCCGACCCAGGCCCCGCGCCGGCGCCGCAGTAGCGGCTCGAGCGCGGTGACCAGCCCGCCAGGGCTGCGCTTCCAGGTGGTGGTGCCGTCGGGAAGCCGCTCCTGGTCCACGGGCAGTCGGTTGGCGACGACTACGAAGTCAGAGTCCCCGAAGACTTCCGTTGTTGTGGGCTCCGCGGATCCCCTGGAAGCCATTAGCTCTCGAGCTTCGCCGGCCCAATACCGAGCATGGACAAGAAAATGCGGCACTCGTCGGCGTCGGTGGCGTATGCGGCGACGACCCTCCTGGCCTGGCTCGCGGTGCTGTCGGCCACCGGTTCCACGTCGCCGATATCGCCATGGTCAGTTTTGGTAGGCATTACACAACTGTAAGCGAAGCTAAATCCGGGACGCAGCCGCGCCGGCGAGCCAAGCTCAATCGGCTGCGAGCACTGCGAGCACCTCCCGGGCCGCCCGTTCGCCCGATTGCGCCGCATTGAGCCGGCGGCCCGGCCCGCGCCCTTCTTACAGAGTCGCCGTAATCTGTAAAGATCGATACCCGAGACCTAGGTAGGTGGGCGCAATGACACTCTCGGATCACGCCGATACCCAGGCCGACGGCGCCAAGCCCGCTGAGCTGGTGGCCTACGAGACCCTGGACGACGGGCGGATCGCGCGGATCTGGCTCAACCGTCCGGAGGCCCACAACGCGCAGAACCGGACCCTGCTGGTGCAGCTCGACGAGGCGTTCTGCCGGGCCGAGGCCGACGACGCCGTGCGAGTGGTGATCCTGGCCGCGCGGGGAAAGAACTTCTCCGCCGGGCACGATCTTGGGTCGGAGGCGGCGATGCTGGAGCGCAAGCCCGGACCGGCGCAGCATCCGACCTTCCGCTCCCACGGCGCCACCCGCGACGCGGTCATGGAAAAGCTGTACCTGCAGGAGTGGCACTTCTACTTCCAGAACACCTGTCGCTGGCGCGATTTGCGCAAGATCACCATCGCCCAGGTGCAGGGCAATGCGATCTCGGCGGGCCTGATGTTGATCTGGGCGTGCGACCTGATCGTTGCCGCCGACAACGCCAAGTTCAGCGACGTGGTGGCGGTGCGACTGGGCATGCCGGGCGTCGAATACTACGCGCACCCTTGGGAATTCGGTCCACGCAAGGCCAAAGAGCTGCTGTTGACCGGTGATTCGCTGGATGCCGACGAGGCCTACCGGCTCGGCATGGTGTCGAAGGTCTTTCCGGCCGCCGAGCTGGAGGAAAAGACCCTGGAGTTCGCGCGGCGCATCGCCGAGCGTCCCACAATGGCGGCGTTGCTGGTCAAGGATTCGGTCAACGCGGCCTCCGACGCCATGGGCTTCACCGAGGCGCTGCGGCACGCGTTCCACGTCCACGAGTTGGGACATGCCCACTGGGCCGCCCACAACCAGAACAGGTTCCCGGTCGGCCTGCCGCCCGACGTCGAAGACTGGCGTACGGCCAAACCGACCAAGGTGGCCCGCCGCGATACGCCGTAGCGTCGCGGGTCGCAGTCACATCCGTCACGCCTGTCCCAGGGAGGGGCGAGTGTCGTTGTGCCCGCCTAATAGCGACACCTTCGGTCGCGACGGGCGGGCCACCCGACGTGTCGCTAATAGGCGGACAGATTGCCACCCACCCCCGCGAGAAACCGGTGGGGCAGCTGTGACGAAAGTGTTCGGCGACACCGGGGACCGATGCCCGCGCCGACGGCCGCATGGTTCGATAACGAGAACCTGTTTCAGCTTCACCGTGAGGGGCTCGAATGCAGCTTTCCTTTCAAGACCGGACGTATCTGGTCACCGGCGGCGGCAGCGGAATCGGCAAGGGGGTGGCCGCCGGTCTGGTGGCGGCCGGAGCCTCGGTCATGATCGTCGGCCGCAACCCCGACCGGCTGGCGGGCGCCGTGCAAGAACTCGAAGCGCTGAAGGCACGCGGCGGGTCCATCCGCTACGAGCCCGCGGATGTCACCGACGAGGAGGAGACCGCCCGCGCGGTTCACGCGGTGACGGCATGGCACGGGCAGCTGCACGGCGTGGTGCATTGCGCGGGCGGGTCGGAGACCATCGGGCCGATCACCCAGATCGACTCGGCGGCCTGGCGTCGCACCGTCGACCTCAACGTCAACGGCACCATGTACGTCCTCAAACACGCCGCGCGCGAGATGGTGCGCGGCGGCGGCGGGTCCTTCGTCGGCATCTCGTCGATCGCGGCCAGCAACACCCACCGCTGGTTCGGCGCCTACGGGGTAACCAAGTCCGCCGTCGACCACCTGATGCAGTTGGCGGCCGACGAGCTCGGCCCGTCCTGGGTGCGGGTCAACAGCATCCGCCCGGGCCTGATCCGCACCGAACTCGTCGCACCGGTCACCGAATCGCCGGAGCTGAGCCGCGACTATGCGCTCTGCACGCCGCTGCCGCGGGTCGGCGAGGTCGAGGACGTCGCCAACCTGGCGATGTTTCTGCTCAGCGACGCCGCCGGCTTCATCACCGGGCAGGTGATCAACGTCGACGGCGGCCACATGTTGCGACGGGGCCCGGACTTCTCGGCGATGCTGGAACCGGTGTTCGGCCGCGACGGGTTACGCGGAGTCGTCTGAGGCGATGAAGCGACTCCACGGCCAGCGGATCCTGGTGACCGGCGCCGCCTCCGGGATCGGCCGGGCCACCGCATTGCGGCTACTGGACGAGGGGGCCGCGGTGGTGGGCAGCGACATCGCGGCCGACGGCTTGGCCGCGACAGCGGCCCGCGCCGCCGAGGCCGGGACCGGTGGCAGGTTCACCACATGCGAGATGAACGTCGCCGACGAGCGGTCGGTGATCGAGGGGGTGCGCCGCGCCGTCGACACCCTGGGCGGCCTGGACTCACTGGTCAACGCCGCCGGCATGCTGCGCGCCGCGCACACTCACCAGACCGGCACCGAGCAGTGGAATCAGATCATCGCGGTCAACCTGACCGGCACCTTTTTGGTGGTCCGGGAAGCCCTGCCAGCGCTGCTGGCCAACCAGCGCAGCACGATCGTGAATTTCAGCTCCACCTCGGCGTCGTTTGCCCACCCGTACATGGCCGCCTACGCCGCGAGTAAAGGCGGCGTGCAAGCCTTCACGCATTCCCTGGCACTCGAGTATGCGAAGCGCGGTCTGCGGGCGGTGTGCGTGGCGCCGGGCAGCATCAAGTCCGGCATCACCGATGCCACCGGCGGTTACCTTCCGCAAGACGCCGACTGGTCGCTGTTCACCCGGCTGATGCCGGTTCTGCCCACCACCGAGACATCCAGCGGCGCCGGAATGGCAGATCCGTCGGTGGTCGCCGGCGTCATCGCCATGCTGGTGTCGGCGGACGGTGCGTTCATCACCGGCACCGAAATCCGCATCGACGGCGGAACGCACGCCTAGCTACTTCACCCAGCGCGCGTTGCGCGCCTTAATTCACGCAGGGAACTCCACCGCCGTCGATCGGCTTTCCGTGATCGGGCGTCGGATATGTGCTGGTAGTACCACCGCTGTAATAGGTGTTGTACGTGTTGCCGGTCGTCCCGGTCGTCCCGGTCGATGTCCCGGTCGATGTGGTGGTCGTGCTCGTTTCTTGGGATTCGTCGAGGGCCGGCATCGCGAACTCGGTATCCACGGTCAGCTGGATGTGTCCGGGTGCCAAGCTGGGGTCCGCTTTCAACGTGTCGACGCCGAGCAGGCTGGCCAGATTCTGCGCGTCGGTTTGGGCGCCGGTGCCGTATTTGATCGTGCTGGTCGACGGATCGCCGGCTTGGCGGTCCCGGACCTGGCCGGCGGTGTAGCCGCGCTTTCGCAGCGTGCTGGACACCTGGCTGGCCATCCCACTGATGCTGCCGGCATTGACCACGTCGACGACGGTGGACGGGTCCGGCTTCGCCGCGGGGGTCGTGGTTGTCGCCGCCGGGGCACCGGTGCCGATCGCCGCGGCTACCTCGGCCTTGATCGCGGCCGGGTCGATGATGTTGACGTCCTGGCCGTCGATGTTGTCATAACGCACCACGGGCAGGGTCCGGAACTCGACGTTCCCGCCCGCCAGTTCGCCCATGCGGCGGAACAGGTCCTCATCCCAGCCGGCCGACAACACGACGTCTTTACGGGCTACGGCCATCAGGCTGTCGAGGCGGTCCAGATTGGTGAAGGTGCCCGAATCCTGCAGATCGTGCATCACCGACGACAGGAATGCCTGCTGCCGATGGGTCCGGTCCAGGTCCCCGTTATCCAGACCGTGACGCTGCCGTACGAACGCCAGCGCCTGGGTCGCGTCGAGTCGCTGGTGCCCGGCGGGAAAGTCGGCGCCCGAATATGAGTCGTACACGGCGTGGTTCAAACACACCTCGACGCCGCCCAGCGTCTCGGCCAGATCGTAGAAACCGGCCAGATTGACCTCGGCGAAGTAGTCGATCGGAACGCCGGTCAGGCTGCGCACCGCCCGCAGGGTCGCGGCGCGGCCGGCCTCGCGGCCCCGGGTCTCCAGCTCTCGCTGGGAACTCACCCCTTGATTGGCCAACTGCTGAGCGACGTACTGCTTGGTGAGCCCGTATGCTTCCTTGATCTTGATGTGGTTGTAGCCCGGAACGCCGGCGAAGGGCACCCAGTCGTCACGGGGGATCGAGAAGGCGACGACCTTTCCGTCGGCGCCGACGTGCACGAGGATCAGGGTGTTGGTGTTGTAGCCCCCCTGGTCCGAATCACCGGCGTGCAGGTGTTTGAGGATCGACCACGGCAGGTCGTTGCCCTCCTGGTCTTTGCGGGAGTCCAGCCCGATCAGCAGGATGTTCATGTTGTTGCCGGTGGACCGCGGGTCCTCGGCGGTCAGGGCCTGGGAAATAGTGATGCCGCTCAGCGCGCCGTGGGCCACCCAATATCCGGCCCCGGTCATGCCCAGGGCCACCACGGAGACCAGGGTCATGAAGCTTCGCGACAGCCGTCGGCGCAGCGGCGACGGCTTACGGACAGCGCGACGGCGGTGACGTCCGCCCGAACGACCCATCACAAGCCTCGACCCGTCACCGGTTCACCGGACGGCGCCGGGCCGGTGGTTTGCGGGGACGTCGCTTGCTGCATGCCGTCTAGTATGCGGCAGATTGCTGCGCAGTCCCCACTCCAGATGCGCGGATGTGGGCAGATTCACCCGCTGAGCAGCGGCTACTCGGCGGGCGGTTCATTTCCCCTACCTGCACCGTGTGGCTACAATTCGCCAAGCTCGGAAGTACCGGGGAGGCGTCTGCCGCCCAACAGGGAGGGGTGTCGGGCACGAACATGGCATCGGGCGATATCGACCGTAACTGGCCCCCGCCGGCCTACGAGCCGTCCGACGATGTCGATACGACGCCACCGTCGGGGCTGGCGCGGTCCGCGCGCGCCATCGGGCTGGCGGCGGCGCTCCTAGCTGTCCTAGCCGTCGTGGCGGTCGTCATCGTGGCGGTCGTGGTGTTCTCGGGCAAGCCGCGTCCCGGCGCCGGTCCTTCGGCGGCGCCCACGACCGCCCCGTCGAACCCGCCGACGACGACGTCCACCGCGCCCGCGGGCCCGTGCGGGCCGGATGAGGCAACCGCGGTATCCGCGGCGCTCGCCCAGCTTCCCCCGGACAAGAAGACCGGTAAAGCGTGGAATCCCACCCCGCAGTTCAGTGACTACGATCCGTGCGCGGACTTGTCGGCGGTGGTGGTGACGGTGGTGGATGCCACCCGCAGCTCACCGGACCAGGCGCTGATGTTTCACCGGGGGGCGTTCGTCGGCACTGCCACCCCGGTGGCGTATCCGTTCACCGAATTGGAGGTTCCGGCCTCCACCGACGACCTGGTCGTCCTCACCTACCGGAGCAGACAAAGCTGTGACGCCTGCGATGACGGCACTCTGACCACCGTCGGGTTTCAGTGGCAAGGCGACCACGTCCAAATGCTCGATCCGCCCCCGGAGTCATTGGACGCGCCGCCGTGATCCGGCGCGCCCGGCCGAGCCCTCACCGACCCCGACGTTGAATGGAGCGTGACCGTGCCGACTTCACCGCCGGCAGGCTGGTATTTCAATCCCGACGGTTCGGGCGGACAGCGATACTGGGACGGTCAGCACTGGACCAAGCATTGCCGGGCGGACCGCTCGACGGCACCCTCACCGTTGCGGGCCGTTGCCAACGGGGTGCGCCGGGGCTGGTCGGGGTTGCCGGCGGCACTGCGGCTGCTACTTCCCATCGCCTTGGTGCTGACATTGGTCGGAATCGGATTTGCGTTCTGGGTGAAATCACCTCGCGACGACTGGGCACGCCTGCCGAAGCGGCTCAACTGCCAGCTGCAAGAGGGACCGAAGCCGCCGGACAACCTCACCGTGGCGTCCGTAGACGTCGGCCATCCCCGAAGCGGCGTGTTGCAGCTGGTGGTGCGATTCGCGCAGCCGTTGCCGCAGTCGCCGGCGGGCAACCACTCGTCCGGCTTTGTGGGTTACGTCCTGACGTACAGTGTCGCCAACAACGGCAAGAAATTCGTCGAGCTCGGCCCGGAACAGGACACCGAC
The DNA here is from genome assembly GCF_900566055.1 of Mycobacterium innocens. Lineage (GTDB taxonomy): Bacteria > Actinomycetota > Actinomycetes > Mycobacteriales > Mycobacteriaceae > Mycobacterium > Mycobacterium innocens. The sequence goes on along the minus strand of NZ_UPHQ01000253.1, from coordinate 27,795 downwards.
GACCTTGCCATCATCCGCACGCAGGGCCCCTCCAGCACCGATGCGTCGATGCGGCCGGACCGGGACACCAATGCGCGCAGGATCACGCCCGACACCATGCAGATCAACCTCGAGCTGAAGCGGCTCGGCGTCGAAAATCAGCCGGTGATTCCCGAGCTCACCGTCGACTCTCAGTTCAACACGCCGTCTACCACGACCGTGCAGTATGCGCCGCAAGTCTGCCGGGGCTAGCCAAACCCGTTACGCGCCTTGCGGTCACGAGATTTCCTCGCCCGACGTGTAATACCAGCGGATGTTGGTGCCGGAAATCATTTCCAGGAGGAACACCCCCAGCGGTTCGACCTCGTAGTAGTAATGAAGGTTGCCGTTTGCGTCCAGCGTGCTGGCGCAGCTGCGGCTCGGTGTCCCGCACCGTTGCTTGATCGGCATGGCTAGCGCGGCGACCAGTAGCACGACCGAAAACCACACCCCAAGCGGGACTCTTCTCAATGCGAACCTCGTCTGCGAAGAAAGCATTACTGCAGGCAGTGTATGCGGCTAGCGGAGCGTCTTGGCCCGCATCGGGCGACCGAAATCCGGACCAATCGGTTAGTGCGCGGGTAGTTTGAGCACCCGGTTGTTGTTGCTGTCGGTGACGTAGACGTTTCCGGCTGCGTCTACCGCCACGCCTTCGGGATGGTTGAGCCCGCTGAGCGGTAACACTGTTGGGGAGCCGGCTCCCGCCGGTAATTTCAGGATCTGGTTCTTGGGAGAGTCACTGACGTAGACGGCGCCGGTCTTGTCTACCGCGACGGCCGTGGGGAAGACGAGCTCGGTGAACGGTAGGACGATCTGAGTGCTCGCTCCGGCGGACAGTTTGAGCACCCGGTTGTTGTACGCGTCGCAGACATACACCGCGCCCGAGCTGTCGACCGCCACGCCGGCGGGAGCTTTCAGGCCGGTGAACGGCAGCTCGGTCTCGGCGAATGAACCGGACGCCAGCTGCACCACCCGATTGTTGTAGTAGTCGCCGACGTAAACGGCGCCACCGGGGCCGACCGCGACCGGGGTGGGGCCGTTGAGCCCGGTGAACGGCAGCACGACCGGTGCCGGCCGGAGCGGCTCGGACGGTCCCGCAGCCTGCGAGACGGTATGAGCCGTCGGGTTCCCGCGATCGCGCCGACCCCGACGACGGCGATGACCAGGGCAGCGGCCGCACCGCCGAGTTGCCAGGGCCTGCGTCGGTGCCATGCCGGTGCGGCCTGCGAGGGCGGTGGCGTGGCCGTCTCCGATCGGGCTGGCCTCTCGGCCGGGTCGCTGTTGTCCGGTGTGGCGTCGGGCCGCTGCGGTTCCGCCGGGGTGGGGGCGTCGCCGTTCGGGGTCCGGGCGGCGTCGCCCGGGCCGAGCTCGGCTGCGTCGTCGAGCACCTGGCGAGCCGCGGCGGCGAGTTCCCGGGCGGGGGTAGCGCTGGTCGGGGTCCTTGGCCAACCCCCGGGCGATCACCTCGTCGAAGCCGGCCGGCAGTTCGGGTTTGAGAACCCGCAGTCCTGACCGCGCCGGCCGGTCCGGCGGCCCCGGACGGATGCCCGGTCACTGGCCGTCGTCAATGTGCCGGTTGCCGGATTTGTCCGTACCTGGCCATGGCCCAGGCGAGCAACACGAATGCTGTTGCGCCACATGCCGCGAACAACAGCCCCAGCGGTGTCTGGGTCCGTTCATGGAACGCGCCCACAGCAGCCGTGGCGGCGCTGACCACGAGATAACCGATGCCGCTCACCAGACCGCCGATCAATCCGAGATTGCGGGCGAACAGGCCCATCGCCAGGCCGTACATCTGCGGGCAGAGCACTCCGCACCCGGACAATGCCAGACAGGAGCCGATGGTGAGCGCCCACGCGTCGTTTCCGATCAGCAGTCCCGATCCGACCAGTATCGAGGTGCCGATGCCAAAGACCGTCAGCGCGCCCATGGCCAGCCGGCGCGCCGAGAGGCGAACCGCCAGAATGCCGCAGGCCAGTTCGCCGCACAGGTTGGCCACCCCGACGATCAGTGCCATCAAACCGTATGCCGCCGGCGAGAACCCCAGGTTCTCCTGGTAGAGGAAGGGTCCGGCCACCCCGAAGGCAAGCTGCGCCGAGGCCATCAGGCCGAAAACCAGCACGAAACTGGTGAACACCCGATGCCGCAGCGCGTCGGCCAGCACCCGGGTGATCGCCCTCGGGTGGATCGGTGAACGCTTCTGCCGCGCAAGCGTTTCAGGCAACAGCAGCACCACGACCACCGCGGCGAGCGCGGCCAATGCCGCGATCGAGGCGAACACCAGCCGCCAGTCGAGAAACTGGACCATTACCCCGCCGGCCGCGGGCGCCAGCACCGGCGCCAGCCCCCATGCGACCCCGAGCAGTCCCGACACCGACGTCAATCGCCGGCCGCGGAAGCAATCAGCGGCAATGGCGTAGGGCACCACCATGCAGGCGGACGCGGCCGCGCCCTCGACGAAGCGCGCCGCGAGAAGCACCGGCACGCTGCCGGCTACCGCGCACAGCACGCTGGTGGCGACAACGATGCCCAGGCAGGTCAGCAGGACCGGTTTGCGGCCCCGGGCGTCCGCGACGATTCCGACGGGGACGAACGCCAAACTCATCCCAAGGAGGTAGGCCGCCACGGTATGTTGCATCGCCGTCGACGACGCGCGCAGATCGACAGCCATCTGTGGCAGCGCCGGGGTGTAGAGGTCCAGCGGTATCTGGCTCATCGGCACGACGAACATCAGGATCGCTACGAGATACCGTGGCGGCGACGCGGGCCCATGTTCGGGATACGCGTCCCTCACAACGCCGGATCATAGACCGGATGATCGCTCGTCAACGCGAATCTTTTGGAGATCGAACCCCGGGGCACGTCGGGGTGGCCGGTCGATGCGAAGATTGCAGGCCGTGACAGCAAATTGGGGTGCGGTGCTGGCTAGTCTGGTTCCGCTCGCGCTCGTGATCGCGGTTTCGCCGTTGACGGTCATCCCGGCGGTCCTGGTTCTACACGCGCCGCGGCCGCGGCCGACGGGCCTGGCATTCCTGGGCGGCTGGCTGTTGGGGCTGGCGGCGGTGACCGCGATCTTCATCGCGGGGTCCGGCCTGCTCGGCGGCCTGCACCGGACCCAGCCGGCCTGGGCGTCCTGGTTGCGGGTGGTCCTTGGTTCGGCGCTGATCCTGTTCGGCGGCTACCGCTGGCTGACCCGCCATGGACACGCCGAATCGCCGCGCTGGATGCGGTCGTTCTCGACGATTACTCCGCGGCGTGCCGGCATCACCGCGGCGGTGCTGGTGGTGCTGCGACCCGAGGTGCTGATCATTTGCCTGGCCGGCGGATTGGCTATCGGCACCAGTGCGCTCGGCGTTGCCGGTAAGTGGATATGCGCCGCGATCTTCGTCGCCCTCGCCGGTAGTACGGTCGCCTTCCCGATAGTGGGTTACCTGAGTGCCGGTGATCGCCTCGACGAGCCGCTGACCCGGCTCAAGGATTGGATGGCGAAGAACCACGCCGCAATGCTCGCGGTGGTGTTGGTCTTGATCGGAGTGATGGTGCTCTACAACGGGATCCGTGCGCTATGACGTGCTGTCACGGCGTCCGGGCTTGGCGGCCGCGATGACCGTGATGCCCAGCGCGACCGCGCCCACGGCGATCAGCGGCCGCCACCACTGTTCGCCGAGCCAGTAGATGTTGGCGCCGAGCAGACCGGGATGGTCCGCGTCGCCGAACAGCCAGCTGCGTACGACGGGCGTTGCCAGCGAAAGCACCGAGCCGGCCAGCGTGACCGATAGCAGCGCAAAGAGCGACCTGCTGGAGAACTGCCATGTTCCCAGGACGATCAGATAACTACCGGTTCCGGCCATGATCAGGCCGGTGACGCCGAGCACTGTTGCCGATTGAATCGCGGTGGCAACACCCAGGATCAGCAGCATCACGCCGACCATGATCGTGGTCCGGGCAATGCCTTTGGTCAACGACACCACCCGGTACCCACCGAGCGCCAACGTTCGCAGGGTTACCACAGATGGTTTGAAAGCACTGGGCAGCAACCGAATTGAGCCCGCCGCTGCGGATGCGGTCGCGACCGCCTTCGCGAGGGTTTGCGCCATCAGTGGTGATCGCTTGTCGCTGGCAAACGTTTCGCCCGCGACCGGGTTCTCGTTCAAGAGAGCGTATTTGGCGTCCCCCGGGGTTGCGGCCAACACTTTCTTGGCCCAGCTGCGCGACGTTGTCGGGCTCCAATCCGGCCGCTGTCCCGGCTGCGGGTCGATCACCGTGTTGGCCAGTGTGTCCAACTCCTCGTCGAGGATTCGCCGGTGCCACGCCTGCGCCAGCCACAGCGCCGTCAGCGGAATGCTCGTCGGCAACGGCATCGTCGGGTCGTCCAGAAATGCCAGCTCGTCGAGCACCATGGTTTCGGTGAGTAGCTGCTCGGGGCCGCCACTAAAGGTCGGCAGCCGGTAACCCGAACGCGGAAATTCAGGTGCGCCAAGGGCTTTGAGTTGGCGCAGAAACCACTGCGCCCGGCTCTCTGGTCCGGGCGTGCCGACCCGGGTCTGTGCAATCCAGTGCACGCGTCGTGGGTTCAGCAGGACATGGACGAGCCAGCCGGCTCCGTCGAGCCGTCCCCACATCCAGTCGTTGACTCGCCAGGACCGCTTGTAGAAGGCGCCGAACTGATGGAATTGCATACCGGTGAGCTTTTGCTGGGCACTGCGGCAGTCGGGCGCGAGCAGACTGCGGGTATCGGCACTCACCTGCACGAGCTCCACCGGCTGCTCGATGCCCGAGTCTGCCGGCAGCATGGCCCGCTGTGTCGCGGCCAGATCGAACAATTTCGTCGCGATCGCCGTCGGGTCGTCCCCGGCCCCCAGGTAGTCCAGGTAGGTATCGAGCGCACTGGGACCGACGCGATCATGTGACAGCAACCCGCCTCGATCGGTGCCGACGGCAGCTGCGGCGTTGGCGCACAACCGCTTTAGCGTGTCATAGCCGGTGACCAACGCGTCGCCGAGCCGGTCCCAGGCGTCGTGTTGCACCGCTAACTGTTGGAGATAGCCGTCGGCGATCAAGGCGGCGGCATCCTTGAGCGACCCTTCGCGGATGGACGTGTTCTCGCATACCGCGCGAACAAGATCACCCAGGTCGACTGCGGTGGGCGACGGGCCGGCGGCATGGATAGCGGCGGTGAGCGCTGCCAATTCGGCGATATCGGCGTCCGACTGCGCCAGGTGGTATGCCGCCTGGGCGACGGCGAGCGCGCTGCCTTTGGCAAGCTCGTATGCCGGCTGGCCATACCGGGCGAGGTCGGCGGTGCTGTCGGGCAGCGGCTGGTGTGGCGGGTGCGACCAACATCTCAGCAGCGCCGCGGTGATGTGTTGGCGGCACGCCTTCTCGGTGTCGACTGCCGCCAGTTCGGGTTCCCAGTTCTTGGGAACCCGTTCGGTTGCGGTGCTCGACGCCGGTAGCCAGCTGCCGAGCTGGCGGAACAGCGCATCGGTCAGCTCGCGCGCATGTTTTTGTGCCTCACGTGACTGGTAGTCGGCCAGCAGCGGCGGTGTCAGTAGCCGAGAGCCGTGCGGCAGCGTCGCGGCCAGCTCGGCCAGGCGCAACTTCGCGTCGATCCGCGCCGCGGTGCGGTCCTGATGGCCGCGAATCGCTCGCAGGTCGGTGGCGATGGACTGAGTGGTGATCGCCCCCAGATCCCTCAGCAGACTGGCCAGCAGCCCGAGCCGCTCGTCGGCGCTGTCGGCTGCCGCTTGTTGCATCAGGTTCGGTGGGGGTCCGGACGACGGCACGACGAACAGCAGCACCCGGCGTACCGGACGCCGGGCGGGGCGGTCGCAGATGCGTTTGAGCAACACGTCAATGGGCCGGTTGTCGAGCAGGCTGCCGTCGGCGACCCAGTGCGGACGGGTGATATTGGCGTACGGCGCCATCGGTGGTCGGGCAGGGACAGCGCCCTGTGCCGGGGTCCCCTTCATGAACGGCACGAAGGAGGGTTCGAACGCGAGGGGAAACGAGGCCGAGCTGCGCGCAGCCAGCGCCAGAGCCGGGGCGATGCCCTTGTTCGTCAGGTCTGCCTCGGTGAAGGTGAACAGGCCACGCCGGTTGACGTATTGGACGCGAGTGCCGAACGAGTCGGTGAAACTGCTCGCCTCCCCGGACAGCAGGGTTGTCGTGACGTACAGGGTGGTGGACGGGATCCGGAGACCGCCGGGAAACTCCGCAGGCGGGAACGGGCCGGTCTCGAGTCTGGGCAGCTGCGTCGCCAGCGTGGCGAACAGCTTCTCGTCGCCGTACAGCAGGGACGGCGTGAACTCGTCTCGCGGGTCTCGCAACAGGTCGGTCAGGGACCCGAGATCGAGCCACAGGTCACGGAGCCCACCGAGGTCGGCGCCCGAGATGCGCGACGACGCAAGCAAAGCCGCGTTGATGCCGCCCCCGCTTGTCCCGGAAAGGATGTCGACGTCGACGATCATGTCGAGCAGGTCGATGAGTTGGGCATAATGCCGCAGGGATGCCGTCGACTCGGTGGTGAGCCGGCTGTTCGTCGGGAAGGTCCCGCCCGCCCTGCGCCATTGCGAGGCTTGCGCAAGCAGGTTGAGCTCGCGCGCGACGCCGGCTATCCAGACCGCGAGACTGACTCCGCCCGTCATCATCGTGGCGAGTCGGAGTTCCAGCGTCAGCTGGGTCACCGGTGTCGGCTTTTCGAATGCCATCGCGCACCCTTCAATGTCGGGGACCGGCTGACCGAGCCGAGTCCCGGGGCTTAGATTAGCCAGCCGGGGCTACGTCAGAGCGTCTTAACATCAGCTGATGACGACTGCACCGGAATCGTTCTCGATCCAGGGGCCGGGTGGTGTCCGCATCGTCGCCGACCGATTGGGTGATCCGCGGGCGCGCGCCGTGGTGTTCCTGCACGGCGGCGGGCAGACCCGTCGCTCCTGGGGTCGGGCGGCTGCCGCCGTAGCCGAACGGGGTTGGCAAGCCGTCACCGTCGACTTGCGGGGCCATGGCGAATCGGACTGGTCCAGCGAAGGAGACTATCGCGTGGTGAGCTTCGCCGGCGATGTCCGGGAGCTACTGCGCGGCCTGCCGCCACGCCCGGTGCTGGTGGGCGCGTCGCTGGGCGGGTTCACCGCGATGCTGCTGGCCGGCGAACTGGCGCGGGGCATCGCCAGCGCGGTGGTGCTGGTGGACATCGTGCCGAACATGGACCCGTCCGGGGCGAATCGGGTGCACGCGTTCATGGCCAACCGGGTGGAATCGGGGTTCGGTTCACTCGACGAAGTCGCTGACATGATCGCCGAGTACAACCCGCATCGCCCACGACCGTCCGATCTGGAGGGTCTGACCAGCAACCTCCGCCGCCGCGGCGATCGCTGGTACTGGCACTGGGACCCGCAGTTCATCAGCGGCGCCGCGGCGTTTCCCCCGATCGAGGTCACCGAGGCCGACCGCCTGTACGCCGCCGTCGAGGCGATCCTGGACGGCGGCGTGCCCATGCTGCTCATTCGCGGTCAGATGAGCGACCTGGTCAGTCAGGAACGCGCTGACGAATTTCTGTCCCGCTTTCCGCAGGTGGAGTTCACCGACGTGCGTGGTGCGGGGCACATGGTGGCCGGAGACCGCAACGACATCTTCGCCGGCGCTGTCCTGGACTTCCTGGCCCGTCGGGTCGACAACGGGTGACCCGGTTGCGTCCCGGCCACGCGTCGGTGCGCGGACGACGGTCAGCGCTCGAGCGCCCGGGTGAGGAGATTCTACCGCCGCGACGCGTGTTTTCAGATTTGCCAGGACGCCGTCGAGATCCTCTGGTGTGGCCACGTCGGCGTCGTAAGGGTTGTGCGGATCGATTGTCGGAATTTCCTCCTAGCCAGGCGGGGCCGGGTTACCGGTGCCGAGATCCGCAGCGGGCGGCGCAGGCGTCAGGAGGCCATTCCGGCATCGACCAGGCTTTGCACTCCGCTGGCACAACCACGCAGGAAGTCGGCGTCATTGACCCCAGCGACGGCCTGCACCGAGGCCAGTTCCCTGGCGCAGACTTTGTGCGCCTGGCTCGAGATGACGATCGCTTCGTCCGGAAAGCCCATGGCGCGCATTCTGCTGACCGTGAAACCGCCATCCTGGACCGCCTTGGTGTAGCCCAGCTGGTAGGACGGGCCGGTTTCGGCGACGTCGGCAAAAGCGGGCGCGGAGGCCAGCAGGGCTGCTCCGGCGGCGGCGACGACGAGCAGACGAGAGAGCCGCCCGGCGGTGCGGCGCCGTTGTGACGGCAAGGCGTGGTTCGTGGTGGCTGCGCTGTGTGCCATGTCGTTAACCCCAATCTGGTCCGGTGAGGATCTCGTTTCGTGTGACGGGCCTCCGTGCCGTCTCAGCGCCTCACGGTAGGTACGTTACGTCATTCGTTCCAAAAATGGAATACCTTCCCGAAAAAATATTATTGGCGCGTGCCTATCCGGTCAGGTTCCACGAGCGTGTCAGGATTGACGGCTCTCGGAACCGGCACTACGTTGGTGGGATGCCAAGACTTAACCGAGCGGGTAAGGACCTTGGCCGCGTGCTGGAGTGGCTGCTCAACCGCGACGTTCCGGACAGCGAAATCGGTTCCGCGCTCAAACTGCCCAAAGCCACCTACTCCCGACGCAAGGAGGCCGCCGACTTCCCCGACTTTGCCGAGCTCACCGCGGTCGGCGAGTACTTCGATCTGTCGCCGCGGGTGCTGCAGATCGCGTTCGGATGGCGCGGCGAGGACGAGCTGATCCTGCTCGACATCGACGAGATGCGCCAATATATGGAGCAGGCCGGTGTCGCGCTGTTCGGCAACGAGCGGATTCGCCGCTATATCGAGCAACGCGAAGGCGCCGACTACCCGTTGGCCGCGGCAATCCTGAAGATGGGCGCCAAGGATGCGAGCCCGGCTACCGAAGGCAACTGACCCGAATACCGCCGGCGGATGCTACGAATCCGCCTCGATCAACTGAACCCGGGGTGCGGCCCGTTTCGGCAGAAACGACGCCGGAATAGCGATCATCGCGGTCAAGACCATGGCGACCCCGAACACCCCGGTGTAGGAGAGCGCCAGGTCGTCGGCGAGGTGTTCGGCGAAGTCGGGGGCGCGCACCTGTGACGGCAGCCCGGACAGGTCGGCGGAAAAGCCTCGCGGGGCCGCCCGTTCCCGGATCGAATCGGCTTGTCTGGCCGCGGCAATGGCGGCGCTGCCGTTGAAGCTGCTGGTGAGCATTACCGACATCAAGGCCGTGCCGACGGACGCGGCGACGTTGTGGTTGACGTTGAACAGCGTCGAGCCATGAGCTACTTCGCTGGAATTGAGCGTGTGCACGGCCGCCCAGGTCACCGGAACCATCAAACAGGCGGTGCCCAGGCCGAAAAGGCCGAGCCCCCCCAGCAGCACGGTGAGGTCGATGCCCTGGTGGCGGATGGCGTAAACAAACATGCCCATGCCGACGACGGTCACCGCTATGCCGACCAACACCACGTTGCGCGGTCCCCGGGTTTCCATCAGCCGTCCGACGATCGGCATCACCGTGGCAGCGGCCACGGTCTGCGGGATGAGCAGCAGCCCCGACTGCATCGGGCTCTTGCCGAGCACCTGCTGGAAGTACGCCGGAAACAGTAGGCAGCTGCCGAAAAAGGTGATGGCGAACAGGAACCGGGTCGCGTTGGCGGCCGCGACTGACCGATTCTTGAGCAGCCGCAGATCGATCAGCGCACAGTCGCTCCGGCGCAGCGCGTGGTGGGCGAAAGCGCCGATCAGCAGCACACCGATGGTGGCCGGTGCCCAGACATACGGGTCGGCGAAGGTGCCGCGCCCGGGCAGCTGTGACACCCCATAGAGCAGCAGCACCAGACCCGGTGACAGCAGCGCCATGCCGACCACGTCCAGCGACTCCGCGGGCAGCGAATCATCTTGGGGCAGCGTAAATCCCGCCAGCAGCAGGGTCACCGCTCCGATCGGGAGATTGATCAGGAAGATCCACTGCCAGCCGAACGAGTCGATCAGCCAGCCGCCGAGAATGGGTCCGACGATGGGGGCCAACAAGACGGTGATCATGCTGATCGTCATCACCCGGCCCAACCGCGCCGGACCCGCCGCGCGCGCCAGAATGATCAGCTGCAGCGGCAACAGCATCCCGCCGCCGAAACCCTGCACCGCCCGAAAAGCCACCAGCAGTCCGATATTCGACGCCAGCGCGCACAGCAATGATCCCGCGGTGAACATCAGCACCGAGGCCATCAGGAGCCGCTTGGTGCCCAGCCGATTGGCCAACCAGCCGGTCAGCGGGATCACCGCCGCCAGCGCCAAGGTATAGCCGGTCGATGCCCAGGCCACCACGGCCTGGGTCGACGAGAACTCCTCGATGAACGTCCGCTGCGCCACATTGACGACCGTGGTGTCCAGCGTGACCATCAGCGGAAGCATCATGCACGTCACGGTGATCAGCAAAAGCCTGGAATCCAGTCGGCAGTCCGTCCTGGGATCCGGCGCGGCGGGGCGGTCGGCTGTCCGGGCATCATCGTCCAGACGCTGTTGGCTTCTGGCATGAGTGCTGGCTACGGTCGTCGGAGCGCGCGGTGGCCGACCCGCCTGGCGGCGCATCGTGTCACTGTATCTCCTGAAATGGCTGCGTAAGGCCATCTCTTTCCAAGGATCTGCCAAGGATTCGACCAGCACGTGCGCCGACGCTGTGCCCATGTTTGTCAGCAACGTCAGGCATGCGCAGCCGTTTGTCGCGGCGGACCACTCCGAGGTCCGGCTGTTGGTCGACCGGTTGAACGTGGGCATCGCGTCGGTCAGCCTGGCGCACGCCACGGTGGCGGCCGGCTCCGAAACGGTATGGCACTGCCTGGAAAACACCGACGAGATCTATTTCGTCCTGTCCGGCAGCGGCCTGGTGTTCGTCGGATCGGAAACCCGAGCGGTGGGCAGCGGCGACACCGTCTGGATCCCGGCCGGGGTGCCCCAGAAGATCCGCAATCTCGGTCGCGACCCGCTGGTGTTCCTGTGTGCCTGTGGTCCGGCCTACGCACCCGAATGCGACAAGCGTCAGGTCCGGCCGTGACGACGGTCGGCGACCACCTGGTCAACCGGATGCGCGAGGCCGGCATAGCTGTGCTGTGCGGGCTCCCGACTTCCAGGCTCGACTCATTGCTGGTGCGTGTTGCCCGCGACGGCGACTTCAAGATCGTGTTGACCCGGCACGAGGGTGGCGCCGGCTATCTCGCCGACGGCTACGCCCGGGCTTCCGGCCGGCCGGCTGCGGTCTTCGCGGCCGGACCCGGGGCCACCAACGTGGTAACCGCCGTGGCCAACGCGTCGGTAAACCATGTGCCGATGCTCGTTCTTACCGGCGAGGTTTCGGTCCCTGAATTCGGTATGCATTCGCAGCAGGACACCAGCGAGGACGGGCTCGGCCTGGGTGCGGTCTTCCGCCGGCTTTGCCGCAGTTCGGTATCGATCGAATCGGTGGCCAACGCGCGGTCCAAGATCGACCGCGCCTTTCGGGCGCTGGCGAGCATCCCGAGCGGACCGGTGCACATCGGCGTACCGCGCGACCTGGTGGATGAGGTGCTGCCCGTCGACCCGCTCGCGATGACCGCCACCGGCCCCGCCGCCGCCGCAATTCTCACCCCGAGTGGTACGGAGATCGCCGACGCGGTGATCGACAGGCTGCAGCGCTCCGTGGCGCCAATGCTGTTGCTGGGCAACGGCGCTCGCAGGGACAGGATCGACACCGAGATCGTCGCGTTCGCCGCGAAAGCCGGCCTCCCGTTCGCGACGACCCCCAACGGACGCGGGATTGTCCCGGAAACACACCCGCTTTCCCTCGGCGTGCTCGGGTTGTTCGGCGACGGCAGGGCCGAAGACTATCTTTTCGGCACACCCTGCGATCTGCTGATCGCGGTCGGTGTCTCCTTCGACGGCTTGGTCACCCGCGCTTTTTCGCCGCGCTGGAGCGGGCTGCGAGCCGAGGTCATCCACGTCGATCCCGACCCGGCGGCGTTCGGCCGCCTCGTCGCCACCTCGCTCGGCGTCACCGCCACCGCCCGGGGCTTCGTGGAATCGCTGAGCGCCCGGCAGGTGCGATCGTCGCAAACGGTTACGGTGCCGGCGCGGGTTTCGTTGCCGGTCCCGCAAACCCGAGGCGACGCCATCCATCCGCTGGCGGTCATGCGGGAGCTGGACTCGCTGCTGGCGTCGAACAGCACGCTCTGCACGGATTCCGGGACCTGCATCTTTTGGGCCTTTCGCGGGATACCGGTGCGACGGCCCGGCACGTTCTTCGCCACCGTCGACTTCGCCCCTATGGGATGCGGTGTCGCCGGCGCCATCGGCGTGGCTCTGGCCCGGCCCGGCGAACGTGTCATCTGCATCGCCGGCGACGGCGCCTTTCTGATGCATGGCACCGAGGTCTCCACGGCCGTCGCGCAGGGACTCCCGGTCACCTGGGTGGTCTTGAACGACGGGCAGTTGAGCGCCACCACCGCGGTGATCCGCGGGCGCATGGATCCGTCGCCGCTGGCCTCGACCGGCGTCAACGACTTGGCCGCGATGGCCAATGCCCTTGGCGCGCAGGGGATTCGCGTCGACAACGCGGCTGATCTGCGCGTCGCCCTGGAAAAAGCCCTGGTTGCGACCGGCCCGTGTGTGGTCGATATCGCGATCGATCCGGAACTCAACACACCCGAGATAGGAGTCGGAAAATGACACGTGAACCGGTCATCCTCGATACGACCATCCGCGACGGCAGCTACGCGGTCAACTTCGGTTACCGCGATGACGATTTGCGCACCATCATCGGCGATCTCGACGAGGCGGGCATTCCCTATATCGAAATCGGGCACGGTGTCACCATCGGCGCTCCGGCCGCGCAGGGGCGGGCGGCTCAGACCGACGAAGAGTATTTCCGCACCGGTCGGGCCGTGGTGCGCAAGGCGAAACTGGGCGCGGTGATCGTCCCGGCCCTGGCGCCCATCGAGGCGGTGGACCTGGCCGGCGACTACCTCGACTTTCTTCGGATGTGCGTGATCGCCACCGAACTGGAGAGCTTTGCGCCGTTCATCGAGCGCGCGCAATCCAGGGGTCTGGAGGTTTCGGTCCAGCTGGTCAAGTCTCATCTGTTCGAGCCTCAGGTCCTTGCCGGCGCCGCGACGCGGGCCCGCGATCTGGGCGTCGGAATCGTCTACGTGGTGGACACCACGGGCACGTTCCTGCCCGAAGACGTGCGACGTTACGTCGAGGCCATCCGCGACGCGACGGATGTCAGAGTCGGTTACCACGGGCACAACAATCTGGGTCTGGCGGTGGCGAACACGCTGCAGGCGTTCGAGGCGGGGGCCGATTTCCTGGACGCGACGCTGATGGGCGTCGGGCGCGGAGCGGGCAACTGCCAGACCGAGTGCCTGGTCGCCGCACTGCAGCGCCGCGGAAACCTGGCGGGCATCGATGTGGACCGGCTTTTCGACGCGGCACGTTCGGACATGCTGGGACGCGCACCCGAAAGCTACGGCATCGATCCGTGGGAGGTCTGCTTCGGATTCCACGGCCTTGATTCGCTGCACGTCGAGCATCTGTGGGCAGCGGCGCAACAGGCCGGCCTCGCGGTGTCCCGCGTGATCCGCCGGATCGCGAAAGACGCTACCGGGCCGTGGGTTTCACCCGACGACATCGATCGGGCGGTCGCCGGAATGCGCGGCCGAGGCCGGTCCTTCAAGAATCCGCCAGTACCACGTAAGGGGACATAGATGCTCGTCACTCCAACCGGAGCTCACCCAGCCGCCACGAGAACTCACACCGCTATCCGAACCGCGCAGTTGTTCGCGCACAGCGGCCGTGCGGTGCGCACGCTGGTCACCGGCAGCTCCGGGCACCTCGGTGAGGCCCTGGTGCGGACGCTGCGCGCCCGCGGCGCCAATGTCGCGGGCCTCGACTCTCGGCCCTCGGAGTACACGAATGTCGTTGGCTCGGTGACAGATTCGGGCTTGGTGCGCGAGGTGATGGCCGGGGTGGACGTGGTGTACCACGCGGCGGCCCTGCACAAGCCGCAGCTGGCGTTCGTCGCGGGCCAGGCATTTCTGGACACCAACATCAGCGGCACGAACACCGTGCTGGAAGCCGCGGTTGCCGCGAAGGTGCGGGCCTTCGTCATGACCTCCTCGACAACGGTGTACGGGGACGCGCTGGTCCCGCCGGCCGGCCGGCCCGCCGCGTGGATCGACGAGTCGGTGCTGTCGGTGCCGAAGAACATCTACGGCGTATCGAAGGTCGGCGCGGAGGACCTCTGCCAATTGGCGCGCCGCAACCACGGCCTGCCCTGCGTCGTGCTGCGCGCGTCCCGCTTCTTCGCCGACGGCGACGACATGCCGGAGCAGTACGACGGCCGCAGCGACGACAACATCAAGGCCAACGAATATGCGTTCCGCCGGGTCGCGCTCGAAGACGTCGTCGACGCGCACCTGCGAGCCGCCGCGCGCGCCCCGCACCTCGGGTTCGGCCGGTATGTCGTCTCGGCCACCACGCCGTTCACTCGCGAGGACCTCGCGCTGTTGCGCACCGACGCGGCAACGGTTTTCGCCCGGCGGGCACCGCTGGCCGCGCGGGTGTGGCAGCGCCGCGGGTGGCGCTTTCCGGACCGCCTGGACCGCGTGTACGTCAACGCTCGGGCCCGGCACCACCTGGGCTGGCGCCCGCGGTTCGACCTCGACTCCATCGCCGCGCGCGTGGCCAGCGGTGAGCCGGTCCAGACGCCGCTGTCACTGCAGGTGGGTGCCAAGGAGTACCCGAGCAGTTCTTACCACCTCGGCGTGTTCCAGCCGATGGCTGTGCCGATCTAGGAAGGGCATGCTGTAGTTGCGGTGGCATCCAGCCGTGCCGCAGGGAGGTGTGCTGTGGGCGACCGCGTCGATGCTTCCGGCCTGGTCGTCGGCCACGAGCGCGAGGTGCGGGACCGGTTGGGGCGATGCGTTGCCGCGTTGCGCCGCATGGTCGACGACGGCTGGTTCACCGGCCACCAGGATTCCATCGGTATGGAGGTGGAACTGGATCTGGTGGACCCGTTGGGCCGGCCGCGGCTGGTCAACGACGCGGTCCTGGCCCGCCTCGGCCGCGCGGACATGCAGCATGAGCTCGGCCAGTTCAACGTCGAGCTGAACCTGGCGCCCCGCCGGCTACACGGCAGCGTGCTGCGCGACAGCGAAAGCGACCTCGCCGAGGTCCTCGACGGGTGCCGGGCACGCATCGAGCCGCTGGGCACCCGGCTGCTCGCGGTCGGCATGTTGCCGACACTGAGCGCCGAGCAGCTCACCGTCGAGCGCATCTCGCACAACCCCCGCTACGAGCTGCTGACCAGCCGGATGTCCGCCGCTCGGCAGCGGCCGTTCCTGGTGCGCATCGTCGACGGCTGCGAGCCGGTGGAGTTCACCACCGATTCGGTGGCACCCGATGCGGCCACCACCAGCCTGCAACTGCACCTGCGGGTAGCGCCGGACCGGTTCGCCGCTTACTACAACGCCGCCCAGGCAATCGCGGGGGCGCAGGTGGCGGTGGCGGCCAACTCGCCGTATCTGCTCGGCCGCCAGGCATGGCAGGAGACCCGCATCACGCTGCTCGAACAGCTGCTCGACACCCGTCGACGCGAAGAGGTACGCGCCGGCGCACCGGCGCGGGTGCGGCTCGGTGACCGCTGGATCGTCGGCCCCGTCGAGCTGTTCGACGACCTCGTCCGGTTGTTTCCGCCGCTGTTTCCGATGCTGGAGGCCCAGGACCCCGATGCCGCCCTGCAGGCCGGTGACGCGCCCACCCTGCGGGAGCTTCGGCTGCACAACGGCACCGTGTGGCGCTGGAATCGTCCGGTCTACGACGTCCAGGGCGGGCAACCGCAATTGCGCATCGAAAACCGGGTGCTGCCAAGCGGTCCGACCGCCGTCGACATGGTCGCCAACGCCGCCTTCTATTACGGGCTGGTCCGGTCGATCGCCGACAGCACCGACAGCGATGCCGCGCCGTCGCGGCAGCTGCCGTTCGCGGCGGCCGAGCAGAACCTGCATCGCGGCGCCCGCGACGGGCTGGCCGCGCGGCTGCATTGGCAGGGAGGCGAGCAGCCGGTCGAGCGGCTCGTCGGTGAGTGGCTGCTACCGGCCGCCGCTGCCGGGTTGGATGCCTGGGGAGTCGATGCGGCTGACCGCGACCGCTATCTCGGTGTCGTCGAAGCGCGGGTGCGGACCGGGCAGACCGGGGCGGCCTGGCAAACCGGGGTGGTGCGCCGCCTCGAGGACGGCGGGATGCCGCGCATCACGGCGCTGCACGAGATGACCCGGCGTTATGCCGAGAACGCGCACGCCGGCGCTCCGGTGCACGAATGGCCTTGAGCGGGAACCTAACTCGCTGCCACCGCGGTCGCCGGATGCCGCTGCGCCCAGGGGCGGGCTTCTTCGAGTTGGGCGGCCAGCTGCAACAGGTCACCGTCGGCGCCCAGCCGTCCGACGAACTGCACCCCCAGGGGCAGCCCGTCGTCGGTCCAGTGCAACGGCACACTGATGGCCGGCCGGCCGGTCAGATTGGCCAGTTGCGTGTAAGGCACCCAGCCCAGGCTCTCCTGAATCAGCTGGTCCAGAATCCCGCTGAGCGCCAACACTTTTCCGGCATGCAGCTTGCTCAGCACCCGGGCCACCGTCTGCAGGCGGGGTGACGTCGCCGTGGCGCCGACCGCCAGGGGTGGCGTGGCCAGGGTCGGCGTCAGAAAGTAGTCGTAGCTCTCGTGGAACGTCGTCAGGGATTGGATGTAGTTGTTGATGTTCTCCAGCGCCTGCATCGGCGCCAGCACACCGGCGGATCGCGCGAGCTCACACATGCCCAGCGTGTCGGCCTCGAAGTCGCTGTCGCGGGCGCCGATTCGCGCTTTGATGTCGGCGACGTGGCGGTAGAGCTGAGCGAACCAGATGATCAGAAAATCACGCGCCAGGGCGGCGTCGTCGTAGGGCGGCTTGACCTCCTCGACCCGGTGACCGAGGTCCTGCAGCAGCTTGGCCGCGCCGTCGACCGCGGCGACGGCCTCCGGGTGGGGGCTGGGGTTGATCGCCGACGACGTCGAGTAGCCGATCGTAAGGACGCCCGGACGGTTCTTGATGTGTTCGGCGAACGGGGCGTCGGGGAGCCGAACCTGGTAGCCGGCACGGGGATTGGGTCCGACGATCGCGTCGTAGAGCCCGGCGCTGTCGCGCACGGTGCGTGACACGACGCCCTGGACCGCCATGCCGAACATCGGCTCGCCGGTCTGCGGACCGTACGGCGCCAGGCCCCGGCTGGGTTTGAGGCCGACGAGCCCGTTGCAGGCGGCGGGGATGCGGATCGACCCGCCGCCGTCGTTCGCCCCGGCTGCCGGCACGATGCCGGCGGCGACCGCAGCTCCCGATCCGCCCGACGAGCCGCCCGGGGTGCGCTGCAGGTTCCAGGGGTTGCGAGCCGGACCCCAGTACTCGGGCTCGGTCACGCCCTTGGCGCCGAACTCCGGGGTGTTGGTCTTGCCGAAGATCACCAGGCCGGCGTCCAGGAACCGCTGCGTGATCAGGGCGTGCCGGTCGGCCACGTCGTTGGCCAGCGACCGGGATCCGGACGAGGTGGGAAAGCCCTGATATTCCTGGTCGAGATCCTTGATCAGAAATGGCACACCGGCGAATCTGCCCTGCAACTGCGGGTCGGCGGCTTGCCGGTCGGCGACCTCGTCGAGGCGACGAACGATAGCGTTCAACCGCGGATTGACCGCCTCGGCGCGCCGGCGCGCCAGGGCGAGAAGTTCGGCCGGGGTGACCTGTTTGCGTTCGACGAGCTCGGCCAGAGCCGTCGCATCCAGTGACAGGTACTCGTCAAGCTGCATTGGCCGATCCTACGAGCCGGGCCGCTGCCGCGCGCCCGCCGGCATTGCGTCGGGTGCCCGTTGCAACGAGCCGAAGCCGGGCCGGCCGAAACGGCCGGCGACCCACGGCTCGAAGCCATGCGGCTGGACCGGCGGGGTGCCAACCGTCTGCCGAACCGCCAAAGCATCTTCGGACCGTCAGGTTTAAGCACCGCCAGAACGGGTACCCCCGCGCGGTGTTGTGTGTCCGGAATCCGTAGCCGACTTCGGTCCGATAGCTGATACCACGGCGAATCAAGGGAGACCATTGTGGAACGACTAAGCGGGCTGGACGCCAGCTTTCTGTACCTGGAGACCTTCACGCAGCCGTTGCATGTGTGTTCTCTGCTGGAACTGGACACTTCGACAATGCCGGGCGGATACACGTTCGACCGGCTGCGCGACGCGTTAGGGATGCGGATCAAGGCGATGCCGCAATTCCGCGAGAAGCTGGCCGACAGCCGGCTGAATCTGGATCACCCGGTATGGGTGGAGGACCGCGCGTTCGATCTCGACCACCATCTGCAGTGCATCGGCGTGCCGGCCCCGGGCGGGCAGGCGGAAGTGGCCGAGATCTGCGCACAAATCGCCGCGGTGCCGTTGGACCGCGACCACCCGCTATGGGAGATGTGGGTCATTGAGGGCCTCGCCGGCACACCCGCATCCGCCGGTGGCCGAGTGGCGGTGCTGACCAAAATGCATCACGCCGCGGTGGACGGTGTCATGGGCGCCGACCTGCTGGCGCAGCTGTGCAGCACCGAACCGGACGCGCCACCGCCAGATGCGGTGGCCGGCCCCGGTGGTGCCAATTGGCTACAGATTGCCGCGAGCGGGCTGCTGGGCTTTGCCGCCCGATCATGGCGGCTGGTCAACGTGTTGTCGCTGACGGGTGCGTCGCTCGTCGAGACGGCCCGCCGAGCACGTAGCGGGCAAAGCATGGCACGTCCGTTCGCCGCACCGCCGACGGCGTTCAATGCCGCCGTTACCGCCCAGCGCAACATCGCGTATACGCAGCTGGAGTTATCCGACATCAAAAAGGTCAAGAACCGGTTCGGCGTCAAGGTCAACGACGTGGTCATGGCGCTGTGCGCGGGGGCGTTACGGCGCTGGCTGTTCGACCGCGGCGAACTGCCCAGCAAGCCGCTGGTGGCGATGGTGCCGGTGTCGGTGCGGCAGACCTCTCCTCGGCCCGGTCATAACCAGGTCTCGGGCATGTTCTCGCCGTTGGAGACCCACATCGCCGACCCGGGCAGGCGGTTGCAGGCCATCGCGCAAGCGAACTCGCGCGCCAAGGACCATAGTTCGGCGATCGGAGCCACGCTGTTGCAGGACTGGGCGCAGTTCGCCGACCCGACAGTGTTCGGTGCCGCGATGTGGCTCTACGCCAAGACCCCGCTCACTCATTCACCGGTGCATAATCTGATCGTCTCCAATGTGGCCGGCCCTAGGGCCACCCTCTATTTCCTGGGCGCAAGGCTGACCGCGATATATCCGCTCGGCCCGATCTTTCACGGCTGTGGGCTCAACATCACCGTCATGTCGCTCAACGACAAACTCGATCTCGGCATCATTTCCTGCCCGAAGCTGCTGCCCGATCTGGCGGCCCTCGCCGACGACTTCACCGCCGCGCTGCAGGAACTGCTCGCCGCTTCACCGCCCGGTTGACGCCGCCGCGACGACCGCGCGAGCGGCGAATAGGGCTGTGGCTGCCTTTCTGTTAGGGGTCGGTTTGAAATCTATTTGTCCTTCCGGCTGTCGCATCGACCGCCCAGCGCTTCGCGCTCTAGTGTTTCCCCATGTCCGACGCCTTGGAGAGATGGCAGACCGAGCGGGCCGAAGCGCTCGACAGCCTGGACTCCATCCACGGCAAAATCACGGGACGCAGGCGCGGGCGCAAGTGTGACGCGAAGCACTTGAATCACGCTCTCTTTGTTGCGCTTGCCGCCGAGTTTCAGGGGTTCTGTCGTGACCTACATGAGGACGCGGCAATTCACGTCTCCAACAGGCCACTTCCACGACGGCTGTTCCGGCGTCGACGGCGATGGTGGCGATGTGTGGGCGACCGAGTGCGTCGGTGACGGCGCACGCATGTGGCCGCATCCCGGCGGCCACAGCGGCGGCGACGCTGCCGTCGCCGCCATCTGCCAACGGCATGGTCACGGCATCCACGCCGGTTGCGGCCAGGCCGTCGGCGATGGCGTCGGCAACATCGGTGGCCGGCAGGCTGCCCTTGAACTTGTCAGGTGCGACGAGTGCCCGCATGGTGCATTCCGCTTGCGACGAGTATTGGTGTGACGGGAGCAACGCCTTGGCTCAGTGGACGAATATGCTTGCCGGCAAGCACTTTTCGAGCCTGATCAACGTCGAGCTCGCGGTTCCACCTGGCCACGAACAGGGTGGCCACCGCGTTACCGGTGAAGTTGACCAGGGCTCGGCACTCGGCCATGAATTTGTCGATCCCGAAGATCAGCATGATCCCGGAGGCCGGAATGTGGCCGACGGTGCTCAGAGTCGCGGTCAGCGCGATGAACCCGCCCCCGGCCGTGCCGGCCGCGCCCTTGGACGTCAGCAACATGACTGCGAGCAAACCGATTTGCGCACCGATGCTCAGGCGGGTGTTGGTCGCCTGGGCGATGTAGACCGCGGCCAGGGAGAGATAGATCGCCGCGCCGTCGAGGTTGAACGCGTAACCGGTCGGCACGATCAGCCGCACGGTGGCCGCACTGACCCCGGCGTGTTCGAGCTTGCTCATCAATCCGGGCAGTGCGGGCTCGGGGCTGGAGGTGCCCAGGACCAGCAACAGCTCCGCACGCAGGTAGCCCAGCAGGTGAAAGATGTTGAGCCGCAAATACGCCATCACCGAACCCAGCACGACCACCACGAACAACGCCGACGTGACGTAGAACAGCAGGATCAGGCCGGCCAGGCTGGTCAGCATGTGGACGCCGTATCCGCCGGTTGCAACGGCCATTGCCCCGAATGCCCCGAGTGGCGCCAGCTTCATGAGGTAGGACAACACCTTGAAGACGACCGCGGTCAGTCGGTTGACCGCGTCCAGCACCGGGCCGCCGACCTGGCCGACCGCGTTGAGCGCCACCCCGAAAAGCACGGCGAGAAAGATGATCTGCAGCACGTCACCGTCGACGAACGGGCCCACCACGCTGCTGGGAACGAGGTGTGTCAGCAGCTCCCACCCGTGCTTGCCTCCGGTGGTCGGTTTCGGCCCCGGGTAGCCGGCGGGAATCTTGCCTGGGTCGGCGTTGACGCCGTCACCGAACCGGAAGACGTTGATCGCCACCAGCCCGGTGACCATCGCGACGATCGTCCCGGCCTGGAAGTAGGCCAGCGCTTTCACACCGGTCAGGCCGACCTTGCGAAGGTCCGCGACGCTGGCGATGCCTCCGACGATGGTGAGGAACACGATGGGCCCGATCAGCATTTTCATCGCTGCGACGAACGTGGTGCCGACCGGTTCCATCGCCACACCGGCGGCCGGCGCCAGCCAGCCCAGCACGATGCCCGCCACGATGGCGACCAGCACCCAGAAATACAGCTGTCGGTACCACGGTGTCTTCCCGTGTGCCGTCATGACGTGACTTCCCGTGTCCGTGGCGGCGCGGGTCAGGCCGCGCTGAGAACCGGTGCCAGCGCGGCGATCACCGCGTCGGTCATCTCGTCGGTGCTGGCGGTGCCGCCGATGTCGCGGGTCAATACGCCACGGCTAGTGGCGATTTCGATCGCTGATTCGACGCGGCGAGCCTCGTGGTGCAGGCCGAAGTGGTCGAGCATCAGCGCGGCACTGGCGATCGCGCCGATGGGGTTGCTGATCCCGCGCCCGGCGATGTCGGGTGCCGAACCGTGCACGGGTTCGAACATGCTGGGGAAGCGCCGTTCCGGGTTGAGGTTGGCGCTGGCGGCCACGCCCAGGCTGCCGGCCAGCGCCGAGCCCAGATCCGACAGGATGTCAGCGTTGAGGTTGGACGCCACGACAACCGACAGGTCTTCGGGGTGCAGAACGAACTTGGCGCTCATCGCGTCCACCAGCACGCTCTCGTGCGCCACGTCGGGATAGTCCTGGGCGACCCGCGCAAAGACCTCGTCCCACAACACCATTCCGTATTGCTGGGCGTTGGACTTGGTGACGCTGGAGACCTTCTTTACTCGCCGGGTGCGGGCCAGATCGAACGCGAACCGGATGATGCGTTCGCAGCCCTTGTCGGTGAACAAGGCGGTTTGCAGGGCCACCTCGTTGCCGGGGCCGCGACCGCTCAGGTTGCGCCCACCCAGTCCCGCGTACTCGCCTTCGCTGTTTTCCCGCACGACTACCCAGTCCAGGTCGTGGTCGTCGGCGTTGCGTAGTGGTGAAACCACGCCGGGCAGGAACTTGACCGGGCGGACGTTGGCCCACTGGTCGAAATTCTGGGTGATGTTCAGCCGCAGTCCCCACAGGCTGATGTGGTCGGGCACGTCGGGCCAGCCCACCGCGCCGAAATAGATGGCGTCGAACGCCTGCAGGGTTTCCAGCCCGTCGGCGGCCATCATCCGCCCGGTCCACTCGTAGTGCTCGCAGCCCCAGGGGAATTCGGTCCACTCGAAGGTAAACCGGCCTGACTGGGCCGCCAGGGTGTCCAGGACCCGTCGGCCCGCGGCGACGACTTCCTTGCCGACGCCGTCGCCGGGAATCGCGGCGATCTTGAAAACCTGCCCTGTCTGCCCTGTCATGGGAAGCCTCCGTTGCTGACTCTGTGGTTGTTACTCAGTCCATTAGCGGGACGCCGGCCGGTGCGCGTCCAAGACCAAGTTGCAATCGGTGGTATAGGCTTTGCCTATCGAAGCTGATCAGAGGAATGGCTATGGATGTCAGGCAGCTCAAGTTCTTCCTGGCGGTCGTCGACTACGGCGGCTTTGGCAGGGCGGCCGAACAGCTGATGATCGCCCAGCCGTCGCTGTCGCAGGCCATCGCCGGCTTCGAACGTGAGCTGGGCATGCCGCTGTTTCACCGGGTCGGGCGCGGGGTGGTGCTCTCCGACGCCGGTAAGGCGTTGGTGGGTCCGGCCCGGGTGGTACTCCGCGATATCGACGAGGCATCAGCCGTCATGCGGGAGCTGAAGGGACTGCGTGGTGGTCGGGTCGATCTGATCACCATGCCGTCGCCGGGAATGGAACCGCTGACAACGATTTTGGCCGCTTTTGCCGGCGACCATCCGGACGTCGCCGTCAACGTCGAGGCCGGCTTTACTCCGCAAGAGATTCTGGACAGCGTGCGCAGCGGCGCAACCGAGATCGGGGTGTTGGGATCGGCCGAACCCACGCGCGCTTCCGATCTCGACGTCGTCGCGCTGGAACGTCAAGCGCTGGTATTGATTTCGCGTCTCGATGATGACGGGCCGGCAGGCGCGACGGTGCGACCCGAAGGCTTGGCCGGGTGCCGGCTGATCGTATCCCAGCGTGGCTCGTTGATGCGTGCGCTCGTCGATGATGTCCTGGCCGAAGGCATTCCGGCCACCATCGTCGCCGAGGTGGCGCACCGCACCTCCATGCTGCCGATGGTGCTCAACGGGATAGGCCGGGCTGTCATGCCGTCGTCGTGGACACGGGTGGCGCAGCGCGCCGGCGCGCGGGTGCAGCGCATCGTTCCGGAGGCTTACCTTTACGTGGCAGCCGTCAGCCGTCGCAGCCACCTGACCGCCGGCGCCACCGCGCTGATGGACACGGCGCGCCGCTACGGCGAGCTGGCGCCGGAGCCCACGAAGTTCTAGCGTGGTGAACCTTGGCGCCGCGCCGTTGGGCCGGCGGTCTATCTGACCGGACGTCTCTCCGCCACCCGTAGAACGACGTCAAAACCTTGGTGCCCTGCGATTTTCGATCTCCGCCCGGATGACCGGCGGTCGCACCGCAGGCATGCTGAAGCCCGACGATCGGTCCGCGCACTCATGAGCACTACGGCCTGTTCAACAAAGGTACAAATCCCCTATCGGGATGGGTATCGCGCCAACGAAACTGTACGTCGCTCGAGAAACGCAAGACCAGCGTCACTGGCCGCAGGCGAGTGGAGGTGTCAGATGTCGTTTGTGATCACGGCCCCGGAGACCATAGCGGTGGCCGCAACAGATCTCGCGGACATCAGCTCGACGATCAGTTCGGCTAACGCGGCGGCGGCGGCGCCCACCACGGGGGTGGTGGCTGCCGGCGCCGATGAGGTGTCAGCGGCGATTTCCGGATTGTTCAACGCGTACGCCCGGGAATTTCAAGCCCTGAGCGCCCGGGCCGCGACCTTCCATGAGCGGCTGGTGAGCTTGTTGAATGGCGGCGCGGCAGCATATCTCGGCACCGAGATCGCCAACGCCGAGCAGGCGTTGATCAGCGCGGTTAATGCGCCCGCGCAGACCTTGCTGGGACACCCGTTGATCCCCACCGGCGGCCCCTCGGCGGTCGGACAGGGCGTCAGTGCGATCATGGCCGCCGGACGCGGTGCGGTCGATGCGGCTGCCGGGGCAACCGCAGCTCTGGCAGCAGAGGCGACTCCGGGCATTGCCGGCCCGTACCAGGACCTCATTGCGAATACATCCGCCAACCTGCAAAGCCTCGGCAGCACCTGGGTTACCAACCCGGCGCCGTTCTTGCGTCAGATCGTTGCCAACCAGATGGCGTACGGTCAGACGATCGCCACGTCGCTGCAGAACGCGGCCCAACACCTCGGTACCGCGCTGTCCGACCCGTCGGCGCTGAATCATGTTGTGACAGACCTATTCCCGATCGCTGCCATTCCCGCGCAGATCCAGCAGAACCTCGTCAATATCGGGACCGCACTCGCGAAGGTGACACCGGCGGCGGCCCTCGCGGCGTTAGGTCCCCCGCTCAGCACCCTCGGGGGATTCGGGACCGCCGTGGCGGCCTTTACCGGCGCGGTGCAGACCGGGGATGTCGCGGGAGCGTTAGGAGCGCTGATCGATGCTCCTGCGTTCGTCGCCAACGGCTTCCTCAACGGCGAAGTGACCCTACCCTTGTTCCTGCCGCTTGGCCTGGGACTTGTGGTGCTTGATATCCCCTTTGACGGGATTCTTGTCCCGCCACACGCCATGACAGGGACTCTGGTGTGGTTCTTGCCGCCGTTTGTGGACGATATCTCCGGTCCCCCCGTCAGTGGCATTCTTCCCGCCCTGATGAACGTTGTGCCGCAACAACTCGCGCTGGCGATCACCCCGGCGTAGTCGTCTGAGGATCCGCTATCAGCCCGTGAGGTGATGCCGGGGTTGCGCGCCGGTGGTCTGTCGACGAGCACCCGGCCCGTTCCATTTTTCCGATACCCGCGTGTTTTCCGGCGTCGGGCCCCATGATGACTAGTACGCGATAGCCAGGGGTAGGCGATGTCGTTTGTGCTGGTGGGGCCGGACATGGTGGCGACGGCCGCGGCGGATGTGGCGCGGATCGGTTCGGCAGTGAGTGCGGGCAATTTGGCGGCGGTCATTCCGACGACCACAGTCGCGGCAGCGGCCGCCGACGAGGTGTCGGCGGCCATTGCGACGCTGTTCGGCGCGCACGCCCAGGAGTATCAGGCGGCGGCGGCGCAGGCAGCGACGTTCCACGAGCAGTTCGTGGCCACCTTGAGCGCGGCGGCGACATCGTATGCGAGTGCCGAGGCGACCGTCGCGGGCGCTCTCGTCTCAGCTGTTTCCGACGGATTCCAGACGGGGGTCTACGGTCCGATCCGCACCGCCGGCCAAGCATGGATCACCAGCCCGTTCGGCCAGGTGCTCGACCCGGTCATCAATGCGCCAACCCACCTGCTGTTGGGGCGTGACCTGATCGGCAACGGAACTGCCGGCACGGCGGCAAATCCGACCGGCGGCGCCGGCGGGGTGCTATTCGGCGACGGC
Organism: Mycobacterium innocens; assembly: GCF_900566055.1. GTDB lineage: Bacteria > Actinomycetota > Actinomycetes > Mycobacteriales > Mycobacteriaceae > Mycobacterium > Mycobacterium innocens. Next base: position 1,997 of record NZ_UPHQ01000253.1, on the reverse strand, counting down.
GGGGCCGGCTATACGCCCACCGGTGGTCCCGGAGCTGTGGCCGGCGGTAGAGGCGGGAACGCCGGATTCATCGGCAACGGCGGCCCCGGGGGCGACGGCTTTGGCGGCGGGCCGGGCGGCATGGGCGGCACCGGCGGATTGCTGATGGGCAACGGCGGCATCGGCGGTACCGGCGGGGTCGGCGGTGCGGGCGGCCAGGCCTTGTTGTTCGGCACCGGCGGCCTCGGCGGGCCCGGCGCGCCGAGTGGTCGCGGCGGGCTGTTCATCGGCGAGCCCGTCAACGTCGCGAACTGGCTGCACCCCAGCAGCGGCAACGAGCAGTCGATCGTCATCGACTTCGTGCGGCACGGGCAGACCACGGACAACGTGGCGGGCTTGATGGACACGGCGATACCGGGAGCCAATCTCACCGCGGTGGGCCAGCAACAGGCAATAGACATCGCCAACGTGCTTGCGCCGCAGGGCCCCTTCGCCGGGCTGTTCGACTCGCAATTGGTCCGCACGCAGCAGACCGCGGCGCCGCTGGCCACCATCTTCGGGATGACCCCCCTGGATTTGCCGGGGCTCAACGAGATCAATGCCGGCATTTTCGAAGACTTTCCGCAGATCAGTCCCGCGGGTCTGCTGTATCTGGTTGGCCCGATGGCATGGACGTTCGGATTCCCCATCGTGCCGATGCTGAACCCGGGCTCGATCGATTTCAACGGAGTGGTCTTCGGCCACACCTTCAACGGCGCGGTGCAAACGATGTACGACACGGCGCTGGCGAACCCGGTGCCGGCAGCGGACGGCAAGGTCACCGTGGTGTCCTACTCGAGCGCATTCACCATCGGCGTCGCGACGATGATGGGCGTCGACAACCCGAATCCGCTGCTCATCCTCACCCATCCACTGCCCAACACCGGCGTTGTCGTGGTGGAGGGCAATCCCACCGGGGGCTGGACGATGGTCAGTTGGGACGGGATACCCGTCGCACCGGCGTCGTTGCCGACCGAGCTGTTCGTCGACGTGCGTAACCTCATCACCGCGCCGCAGATTGCCGCTTTCGACATCGGCTGGTCGCTGTTCACCGGCGATCCGGCGACGATCGTGAACGCGGTCCGGACCGGGATCGACGAGGTCGGCACGGCGGTGGTCCAGTTCCCCATCGCGGTGGCCACGGATCTGATCGACGCCGTGTGCTGATCCGGCCCACGGCCGCCAACCCGAACGGGGGAGCAAGCGGCCTGCTGTACGGCGACGGCGGCAACGGCTACAACCAGACAACGGCGGGGCTGGCCGGCGGACACGGCGGGAACGCCGGGCTGATCGGTCACGGCGGGCACGGCGGGATCGGCGGGCCCACCACCTCTGGCGGTGGTCCCGCCGCCAACGGCGGGGCTGGCGGCGCTGGCGGGTGGCTTTACGGCAACGGCGGGGCCGGCGGATCCATCGTCCAGGGCACCGGCGGTAACGGCGGGCACGGCGGTTGCGCCTGGCTGTTGGGCAGCGGCGGAGCCGGCGGGGCCGGCGGCGAGGTTACCGGGCTCGTCGGGACTGTCGGCGCCGGCGCCACCGGGGGGTCCGGCGGGTTGCTGTGGGGCAACGGCGGCGGCGGCGGAACCGGCAATGTCGACGGCTTCGGCGGCAACGCCGGCAGGGCCGGGCTGCTGATCGGCGATGGCGGCAGCGGGGGCAGTGGGGGGTTTGGTCAAGACGGCGCCGATGGGGGGCTGTTGTTCGGTAGCGGCGGCGACGGCGGAAACGCCCTCGCGAGCCTCAACGGCAACGGCGGCTTCGGCGGCAACGGCGGCAACGCCGGGCTGATCGGCCAGGGCGGCAAGGGTGGCGACGGCGGCTCCGGTCTGGTGCAGGCCTTTGGTACCGGCAACGGCGGCAACGGCGGTACCGGCGGTAACGGCGGTCTGCTACTCGGCGACGGCGGGGCTGGCGGGCAAGGCGGTGCCGGCAGCCTCGGCCAGGCCTTCGGCCCGGGCGGTAACGGCGGTAACGGCGGG